>DASYFC010000173.1:0-8354 GCA_036498645.1 Acidimicrobiia bacterium
CGGCGCGTTCAGCGGACTCGTCGGAGATGCGCAACAACAATGCGAGGATCACGAAGTTGGCGATCAGCGACGACCCTCCGTAGGAGATGAACGGCAGCGTCACGCCGGTCAGGGGGATAAGGCGCGTGACACCGCCGAGGATGACGAACGTCTGAATGCCGATGATGGACGTGAGGCCGGCGGCGAACAGCTTCGGGAACGGCCGTTGGGCCTGCAGCGCGATGCGGAACCCCGCCCCGACGAACAGCAGGAAGGCGATGAGGATCGCGACGGTGCCGAGCAGTCCGAGCTCCTCGCCGATGGCAGCGAAGATGAAGTCGGTTGACGCGTTTGGGATCTTGTCCGGGCTCCCGAGCCCGAAGCCCGTTCCTGCGAAGCCGCCCGAGCCGAACGAGAACAGAGACTGGACGATCTGGTAGCCGTTTCCACCGGCGACGGGCCACGGGTTCGCCCACACCGAGACCCGCTCCTGGACGTGACCGAAGATCGCGTACCCGACCGCCGCGCCCGTGACGAACATCCCCGCACCGACGACGAGGAACGCGGGGCGTTCGGTGGCGATGTAGAGCATCACTGCGAACACCGCAAAGAAGAGGAGGGACGAGCCCAGGTCCTTCTGGCGGATCATGACGACGAGCGAGAAGCCCCAAGCAAGGACGAGCGGCCCGAGGTGGCGGGCGGCCGGGACGCGCACCCCCGCGATGCGACGGCCGCCGGCGGCGAGCACCTCGCGTTTGTCGACGAGATATCCGGCGAGGAAGATGACGAGGAAGACCTTCGCCAGCTCGCCGGGCTGGAAGTTGATCGGGCCGAGACGCACCCACAGGCGGGCTCCGTTGATCTCCCGGCCGAGCCCGGGCGCAAGGGGAAGGAGCAGCGCGAAGAGGCCGAGGAAGAGGAAGGTGTACCGGTACCGCTCGAGCAGATGCACGCGCCGGACGAGCAACAGCGTCCCGACGAACGCGGCGACGCCGACCATGGTCCAGACCGCCTGGCTCGGTGCGAGCGCGTTCTTCGCGTCGCGGTCGATGCGCGTGATGACGACGAACCCGATGCCGTTGAGGAGCGCGGCCAGCGGGAGCAGCGAGCCGTCGGCGCGGGGAGCGAGCCGGCGTACGGCGAGGTGCGCGACTACGTAGAGGCCGATCAGCACGGCGAGGAAGAACCAGATGTTGGCGGGAAGCGAGGGGCCCTTCGACAGCGTGACCAGGATGTAGCCGCCCACCGTGATGATGACGGCGAGGAGCCCGAGGCCGAGCTCGGAGTTGCGGCGCTGGGTCCCGGTGAGGCTCACGACGGCGGCGCGGCGGGGATCGGGGGAACAGTCGACTCGGGCGGAGTCGTGGTCGTCGTGGCCGGGGTGCGGTCCGCGATGCCCTGGCGCAGACGAGCCACGTAGGAGTCGGCTCCGCTGCGCGACGAGAACTTCTTCCCGTCCTTGACGTCCTGACGTTGCGCCCCCGTGAGATCGGCCGGATCGATCGTCGTGCGCCGCTCGATGGTGGGGTTCCAGACGAGCAGGCCCCCCTTGACGCCCTGGAACAGCGTCACCCGCCCGCGATCGACGCCGACGTAGTACGTGTTGCGTGCGTACCAGCCGACGGCGAGGAACGCGATCGCCAACACCACCAGGATCGGGAGCACCCAGGCGAGGACACGCAGCAACGTGCGGCCCCGTCGGCGCCGGGGCTTCACGGGCGGGATCTCCGACGTGTCGTGGTCGGGGACGGCGGGCTCGGCGACCTCTTCGTCCGGGACCTCGACCGCCTCGACGATCACCGCGGTCACGTTGTCCTCGCCGCCGGCGGCGTTGGCGGCGTCGACGAGGAGCTGGGCCGCCCGCTTCGGATCGTGTTCGCGGGCGAGGATGCTCGCCATCTCGTCCTGGCGCACCATGGTGGTGAGGCCGTCCGAGCAGAAGAGGATGCGATCGCCGGGCCGCAGGTCGATCGGGTACACGTCGACGTCGACCTGGGGATCGATGCCGAGAGCGCGCGTGATGATGGATCGCTGGGGATGGACCTCGGCCTGTTCGGGGGTGAGCTCGCCGCCGCGGACCATCTCCTCCACGAGGCTGTGGTCGTGGGTGATCTGGGTGAGCTCGCCGTCGCGGAAGAGGTACGCGCGCGAGTCGCCCACGTGCCCGACGACCAGCTGTCCGTCCGTCCCGAGTATGCCGGCGGTGAGTGTCGTGCCCATGCCGTGGAGCTCTTGATCGGACTCGGACTTCTCGAGGACGGCGTCGTTGGCGCCCTCGATCGCGTCGGGCAACTCCTCGCCCGACGCCACCCCGGCGCGCAGCGCCTCCAGCGCGGTGGCGCTGGCGACCTCGCCGGCGCGGTGGCCGCCCATGCCGTCGGCGACGGCGACCAGGCCGAGGCGGTTGGCCTGGTCGAGGAAGTCGTCCTCGTTGCCGTCGCGGACGCGACCGACGTCGGTGACCCCGGCCGCGACGAGCTTGAAGGGGCTCACCGTGTGCTCCCATCCGCCCGAGGGCTCACTTGACGACCTCCGCGACGGTCTGGCCGAACTGCACCTTGTCGCCGCGCTTGAGCCGCGTCACGCCGTTGATCTGGTTGCCGTTCACGTAGGTGCCATTGGTCGAGCCGAGATCCTCGACGTACCCCTCGCCGTTCTGCTGGAACAGCCGGGCGTGCAGCTGGGAGACGTACGTGTCGTCGTTGAGCACCAGTGCGCACCCACCGCCGCGCCCGACGGTCACCTCACGGTCGATCGCGTGCGTCTCGCCCCGGCGCGCGGCCGGTTCGAGGATGCGCAGCCGCAACGTCGTGCGGGGCTCAGGGCGGCGCTCCCGCCGTGGCGGCGCGGCCGGAGGCACCCCCGCCGGCTCGGCCGTGAGCGCGGGTGTGCGCAGCTCCCGCAGCGTCAACCGCACCACTCGGTAGAGGAAGAGGTACAGCAGGGCGAGGAAGCAGAACTTGAGGACCGTGAGTACGGCTTCGGACATGAAGTCGGGCCTCTAGGACGCCTCGAAACGGATGGTCGTGGAGCCGACCCCGATCTCGTCGCCGTCCTCGAGCTCCCTCTCGCGGACCGCGACACCGTTCACCGTGGTGCCGTTCATGCTGCCCAGGTCGGCGACGGCGAAACCCTCTCCCCGCGGACGGACCTCGGCGTGGCGCCGGGACACCTGTGCATCACCAAGTGATACCGCGCAGTCGGGCAGGCGTCCGATCACCGCCGGCTGGTCGCCGAGCTGCACCCGCCGGCCGTCGGGCAGGACCAGCGTCCCCAGCCGCTCGGCCGGCCCCTCCACGATCTCGGCCTCGACCTCGAGCTGGCCGGCACGGAGGTCGTCGTCCTCGACGAGGGCCACCGTGACGGGCCCGAGAAAGTGGTACCCCTCGTCCCGGGCGTACTGGCGGGCGGCGTCGGCGAGCTCCCGTGACAGGACGTCGGAGTAGGTCGAGAACCGCGTCAGGTCGGCGGAGGAAAGAGACACGACGATGTCGTTGGGCACGACCCAACCGCCCTGGACGCCGATCATGCGGCCCTGGTCGAGCGCGCGGGCGATCTTGCGGCCGATCTCGACGGGCTCGAGGCCGGCGCGAAAGGCCTTGGCGAAGGTTCCCTCCACCAGCCGCTCGAGCCGACGCTCGAACCTCTGGAGTCCCATCGGGCGGAAGTGTAACTGCGCGTAATCCCGTTTCCGCCTTGCCGTGGCTGCTTGTCCGGCCCCACGGAACGGCCGAGGCCGGTTGGTACGCTGCCATTTCCCCACCACCGGGCGAGTGGCGGAATTGGCAGACGCGCAGGCTTCAGGTGCCTGTGTCCGAAAGGATGTGGGGGTTCAAGTCCCCCCTCGCCCACGAACGAGCCGAGGGACCTCTTCGAGGGTTGCAAACGTGTCCACTCCACTCTGGGTCTGTGCGGTGCACGGTCAGCCTTCGCGGGACACCTCTGGGATGGCGACTCGGAGGGGCGGGGCATCGATCGCGCAGTGCGCGTACGGGGTTGAGGGTTCAACTTGGCGCGCTGGATTCGTGATGGTCAGGGTGGCGAGGATCCCGGCGAATCCACATCCGATGGCTGACACGATCATGGCGGTGCGGAATCCAGCCGAAAGCTCGGCTGGGTGCAGGTAGGTGCTCCCGGTGATGCCGGCGATCGCGGGGAGCACGGACACGGCGATCAAGCTGCCGATTCGGGCGACGTCGTTGTTGATGGCGGAGGCCAGGCCAGCGTGTTCTGGCGCTGCGGACTGCATGACGGTTGCGGTGAGGGGCGCGACGAAGGTTGCCACGCCGATCCCCATCACGATCATTGCCGGCAGGACATAGACGACATAGCCGCGACCGTCAGTGATCCGGGTGAGTAACACGAGACTGGCACCGAAGATGAAGGGCCCGGCAATCAGCTGCAATCGGGGTCCGATCCTTGATGCCAGACGTCCCGAGCGAACCGAAAAGACGAGCTCGATGATCGTGACGGGAAGGAGTGCCGCACCAGCCTGGAGGGGCGAGTAACCCGAGCCGACTTGCAGTTGTACGGGGAGCAGGAAGAACGCGCCCCCGACACTCGCGAACATCAGAAATGTGATCGCGTTGGTGGCGCTGAACTGGCGCTGGCGAAACATTCCCAGGGGGAGCAGGGGCTGCGGGCTCCGCAGTTCGACGAAGGCGAAAGTCCCCAAGGCCCCGATCGCCAACGCCAGAGCGGCGACGATCTCGATGGAGGACCACCCGAGCCCTGGCCCTTCGATCAGCGCGAACGCGACCGCGCCCAGCCCGACGACGGCCAAACTCGCGCCGGCCACGTCGATGTGATGCGCCGCCGAGGGATCTTTTGACTCGGGAACATGGCGGACGGCGACGAAGAGCACGACCACGGCGACGGGGACGTTGAGGACGAAGATCCAACGCCACGAAGCCGCCGAGATCAGATATCCGCCCAGCAGCGGCCCGACCGCAGTGGCCACCGCGCCGAGACCTGCCCACGCCCCGATCGCTGCACCCCGGTCGCTCGGAGCGAACGACGCCTCGAGGATGGCGAGGCTCCCAGTGACCAGGAGCGCACCACCGATCCCTTGCAGCACGCGCATAGCGATAAGGAACCCAGCACTCGGGGCTAGGCCACAAGCCGCGGACGCGAGGGCAAAGCCGATAACTCCGATACCGAACAGGCGCTTTCTGCCGAAGCGATCGCTCAGCGAACCGCTCAAGAGCAAGAACGACGCGAGGGTGAGGAAGTAACCACTCACAACCCATTGGAGAGCGGCCACACCGACGTGAAATTCGCGACCGATCGCCGGCAGCGCGACACCAACCACCGTCGCGTCGATCGCCGCGATCCCCGAGCCCAAGACCGACGCCGCGATCACCCAACGCCCAGCCGCAGAACCGAACCGGAGCTCTCCACTTGGGATCACCACTCGCACTCCCTGGCCCGCCTGGCGTTGGCGTTCTTCCCGCTCGCCTGGAACACACGTCGCCGGAACCGGATCAATCCACGCGGCAAGCCGAGGGCTCGCAGGCACTCCAGACGTGCCGATCTGGAGTATCTACGTACCGCCGATCGGGCGCTACGGGCCGGGCTCGAACGGACCCGGTTCGGAGAAGCCCTCGATCGATCCGACCTTTGCGGAGTTCTCGGCGATGCTCTCGGGCGTCAGATGTGGATCGTAGAAGCCAGGTCCCGTGACGATAGCGACACGTTGGATCGCTCCTGCCTCCACGTTGTAGATGCTGTTCGTCTCCGAACAACGATCGCTTGCCAGCCAGACGATCGCCGGCGCGACAGCCTCCACCGGCATGGTGGCTTCCGACTGCTTGAGCCAAGCAGCGGGATCCGGACGGCGGCCGAAGACCGACCCGGCGCCCGTCGCGGCCGGGTGCATCCTCGTGTACCCGCTTGGCGAAATGGTGTTCACGAGAATCCCCTGCTCAGCGCCCTCAATTGCAAGAATGCGCATCAATCCGACGACTGCGCACTTGGCCGACGCATAGGTGGCTTGGCCACGTATTCCGAACAGGCCGGCGACTGACGTCGTGAGGATGATCTTCCCGTAGCGCTGGGCGACCATGTGCGGCCAGGCAGCCTTCACCGTGTTGACAGGCCCGCCGAGGTGCACGCGCCAGTAGTGATCGAAATCGTCAATGGTGGCGTCTTCGAAGAGCTGGCTTCCGCAGATGCCGGCGTTGTTCACGAGAAGGTCTGTTCTCCCGAAATGCTCGATGGTCGTCGCGATCAGCTCACTGCCACCTTCAGGGGTGGAGACATCGCTGTCGTTCGCGATTGCCTCGCCTCCACGTGACCGAATGAGGTCGGCCACCTCTTCCGCGATCGTGGAGTCCTTCCCGAACCCCGATACGTCGGTCCCCAGGTCGTTCACCACGACCCGGGCACCTCGTTCGGCGAGAAGTTCGACGTATGCCCGACCCAGCCCGCGGCCGGCCCCAGTCACAACCGCGACCTTCCCCTCCAACGAAATTCGCGTGGTCATCTCACCACCTTCTTCTGAGAAGGCCAGGATCAACCGTTGAAGTCTGGACGGGCGGCCCGCGAGGTGCCAACACCACCGCAGTGAAGGCCGGTCGAGACATGTCGGTAGCCGACGAGCGTCGGGCCGCACATCAGCTGCTTCAGCGGTTGTAGACGTCCTTGCCGAAGCACTCGAGGCCGGGCTGGCCGGCGAGGCCCAGATGTTCGAGGCCGAACGCGTTCTCGATGCTGCACAACAGCGCGTAGTGGTTGTACGCCTTGGCATTCTTCGTACCCGGCTTGGTGAACGGCGAGATCACCACCGCACCCGTGCGGCCGCCGCCGGGCCCGTTCAGCCCGGGCTTCGCTGCGTTCGGCGTCGACTGCACGCCGCAGCACGCCGACGAGTCGCCGTTCGACCCGCTGACCTCGGCCTCGTCGAAGGTCACGATCAACACGCCGTCACGCTTGAAGGCCCGCGACCCGAGGATCTTCGGCGTCCACTCGCGGAGCCACCGGTCCGCCGAGACCAGACCGCCGGGCTGGCCGTCGACGCAAGGTTTGTCGTGGCCGTCGTTGCAGAGGTTGGGCGTGATGTAGACGAGGTTCGGTGTCTTCTTCGCCGACGACAGGTCCGCGCCGAGCGCGTCGAGCGGCACGACGTTCTGGTCACACGCCGGTGTGTCGATGATCGAGTGGAAGTACACGAACGGGTTGTGCTTCGTCGCGTACTGGTCACCGGGTCGCGCCGTCTCCGTCGGGTCGGTGCTGCCGATGCTCGGGTGACGGCAGGTCTTGGGCTCGGTGGGCGAGTTGCCCATGTCCTCCTGGTAGGTCCTCCAGGTGCGGTGGGCGGCGTCGAGCTGGTCGGCCAGCGTCTTCACCGTCGCCGGGTACACACAGCCCTCGCCGAGCACCTGGCCGAGCTCGCCGACGCCCGTGCTCGCGAACTCGCTGAACGTCGTGCAGTCGCTCTGCGTCGCGGAGTTCGGCCCCTGCCCGCTGATTTGGGCGATGTAGTTGTCGAGGCTCGCGTGGCCGATGGCGAAGTACTGGGTAAGAAGCTGCCCCTTCGCGGTCAACGTCTTGCTCAGGTACGGCGCTTCCGACGAGCCGAACGTCTCGTCGAAGCCCTTGTTCTCGAGGTTGATCACGAAGACGTGACCGATCCGGGGAGATGTTTTCTCAGGCGCGGTCGCAAAGGCGGTCGTCGTCGCGGTGAGACACACCGCGGCGACCAGCGCAAGGCCCGCGCCCCACCGGCCGGTTCGATGCGATGCCCCACCCATGGCCGGCGAGGCTACTGCCACGCCGGGAGCGTCGTAGAGTCACGGGCCGTGGTCCACGCGATCGTCCTCATCACTGCCGAGCCGGCGCGGATCGCGGCGCTGGCGAGCGACATCGCCGACCTCGACGGTGTGAGCGCGGCGTACTCGGTCGCCGGCGACGAGGACATCGTCGTCGTCATCCGCGTCTCGGATCACGAATCCCTCGCCGACCTGGTCACCGGCAGCATTGCGGCGCAGCCGGGCGTGCTCCGGACGCGCACGTTGATCGCGTTCCGCGTGTACAGCCAGGCGGACCTCGAGTCGATCTAGCGCGACGACCCGAGCCGGTCGTACGCCAGTGTGAACAGCAACGCCGTTAGTGACAGGCCGTCCGGGACCTGGTTGCCGGCGATGTCGTCGCGCACCTCGGCCGGCGATCGCCACGCGATCCGCTCGGCTTCCCCGAAGTCGACGGGATCGCCTTCCTGCTCGGCGCCGCGGGCCAGGAACACGTGGAAGCGCTGGTCGGAGAGGCCGTTCGACGGCTGATAGGTGACGAGGTGCTCGACCGGCCCCGGCCGCCAGCCCGTCTCCTCGTGCACCTCGCGGGCGGCAGCCTCGGCCGGGCTCTCGCCGTCGTCGGTG
>DASYFC010000174.1:0-3241 GCA_036498645.1 Acidimicrobiia bacterium
GTTGAACATCCCGCCCGTGCTCGCGCACACGCCCATCGAGATGACCCACTTGGGCTCGACCATCTGGTCGTAGACCTGGCGCAGCACCGGCCCCATCTTCTGGCTCACCCGGCCGGCCACGATCATCAGGTCGGCTTGGCGGGGACTGGCGCGGAACACCTCCATCCCGTACCGCGCCAGGTCGTAGTGCGCGGCGCCCGCCGCCATCATCTCCAACGCGCAGCATGCGAGCCCGAACGTCGCGGGCCAGACGGAGTTGCGACGCGCCCACTTCACGAGATCTTCGAGGCGACCGGTCAGGAACGAGTACGGAACCTGCTCGAGCCCCATCAGGCGGCCTCGGTGTCGCGCTCCGGCGCACCCGCGGCGGGGTCGAGCCCGCCGGCACCGGGCTTCCCCGACGCGCGCAGGACACCCGGCGTCGCACGGTCGACGAGCTTGTGTATCGGGCCCCAGTCGAGAGCCCCCGTCGACAACAGGTACGCGAACGGCACGAGGAGCGTGAGCAGGAACACACCCATGATGGTGAGCCCGTACACAGCCGGATCGAAGTTCCGGAAGATGGTCGTGAACGGGTAGAGGAAGATGATCTCGACGTCGAGGACGATGAACGTCATCGCCACGAGATAGAACTTCACCGGGAACCGCTCGCTCGGCTCCTGCTCGGGCACGATGCCCGACTCGTAGGGCGCCTGCTTCGCATCGTTCGGCCGGCGCGGTCCGAGCAGCTGCGAGGCGGTGAACGACCCCGCAATGAACACCACGACCAGGCAGATCATCGTGAGGATCGGCAGGTAGGCGTTCACGTTGCTCCTCTGTCGCCGTCGCAAGCTCCGGCTATGCGGCCACGGTCGGCAAGGCCGCCGTCTCCGCGGCTCCCCCGTCCGGGCTGGCGCGCGCAGGCTACCGCGGCGCCGGGGAGCGACCTACGGCTCGGGTGCGACGGCGACGAGCGCGGCGACCGCCTTGTACGCGGCCTCGGCGGGGCCGAGCTCGTCGGGACGGAGCAGGTTGGCCATGATCCGCAACACCCATTCCATGAGCGTGCGGGAGCGCATGCCGACCCGGGTGAGCTCGCGCATGACGGCCGGGTTCCCGATCGCCTTCACGAACGCGCGAGCGACCTTGAAGTAGAGGCCGTACAGCTCCTCGAGCCGCTGCGGGTAGCGCTGGAGGGCGAGGCCGTCGCCGGTGGCGAGCGCGAGGTCGAGCGCGTCGGCCGCCAGGCGCCCGGTCTCGTAGGCGTAGGCGATGCCCTCGCCGTTGAACGGGTTGATCGCGGCGCCGGCGTCGCCGACGACGATCCAGGTCGGTCCCGTCGCCGGGCGCACCGACCCGCCGGTCGGGAGCTTGCCGCCCGTGGGCGGTCCGCACGAGGTCTCGGGGCGGATGTCCCACCGCGCCGGCGCGGTCGCCACGAACGCGTCCATGAGACGGCTCGTGTTCACCGACTTCCATCCTGCGAATGTCGACAGCAGCCCCACACCGACGTTCACCGTGCCGTCGCCGACGGGGAACACCCATCCGTACCCGGGAAGGTGGTTGCCTTCGCGGTCGCGGAGGTCGAGGTGGCTCTCGATCCAGGGGTCGTCGTGGTGCGGACTCTCGAAGTAGCCCCGCACGGCCATTCCCATCGGGTACGACCGGTCGCGCGCCGCCCCGAGCGCGCGGCCGAACCGTGAGTTCGCGCCGTCGGCGACGACGAGGTAGCGCGCCCGGACCGGCTCGCGTGTGCCGCTCTCCTTGCGGTGGACGATCGCGCCCGTGACGAGGCCGCCCTCGACGAGCGGATCGGTGGCCTCCGCGGCAGGCCAGAGGGTGGCGCCCGCCTTCACCGCCCGGCCCGCGACCATCTCGTCGAGGTCGCGCCGGCGGATGACGTAGCCGTACGGTGGGAAGTCCGGGTGGTCGGGCCAGGCGAGCTCGAGGGTGACGCCGTGGGCGATCGACCGGAGGCCGTCGTAGCGCTGGTAGTCGGCGAGCGGGTCGGCGAGCCCCATGTCGTGCAGCTCGCGCACCGCCCGCGGGGTCAGACCGTCGCCGCACGTCTTCTCTCGTGGGAACCGCTTCTTCTCGACGACGAGCACCCGCCGCCCCTGCTGGGCGAGCCAGTACGCGGCCGCCGCGCCCGACGGTCCTCCGCCGATGACGAGCACGTCGTAGCGATCAGACATGGATCACCCGCGGCCTCGGCCCCTCGGCACTCCCGAATGGTGTCACAGCGCGCCCGGACCGGCCGCAACCTCCCTCTGTCGCCGTCGCAAGCTCCGGCTTGCGCGGCGGTCGGCACAGCCGCCGTGGGTACGGCGCGGCGCACATGTTCACAAGGCCGCACGTCCGCTGCCCAATGTGCCCACTCCTCCTCTAGCGTGGTAACACAATCGGGTATTCGGAGCGGCGGCTCCGAGCGACGGGAGGGCACTCGGGCTCATGCCCAACCTGATTCCTCAAAGCGTCCTCGACCGCTTCTACTTCGGCTGGGCGCACCCGGCCGGGCGGCTCATCTTCGCGTTGATCGCACTGGCGATCGGGATGGCGTTCGTGTTCGCGCTGATCCGGCCGCCCCTCCCGCGCAAGATCCTCGCGCCGAAGCAGGGCGTGCCGCTGATCTTCGTTCTCGTGATCGGCTGCTACCTCGTCGGCGGGTTCTTCCCGGCGATCCAGATCCTCATGGTCTGGACGATCGTCTTCGGCGTCACAGCCGTCGGGCTGGCCATGGTCGTGTCGCGCGACCCGCGCCCGCAGGACCGTCCCACGACGTGGGCAGAGGCGATGGCCGGGGCCGTCGGCGTGTTCTTCCTCATGACGCTGGCGTACGCGGTCATCCCGCACGAATGGATCACCTTCTCCGACAAGTACCTCCGCTGGACGCCCGACAAGGTCCTGGTCGAGACGTACCTCATCAAGCCGAACTACCAGCAGCTGCGCGACCTCATCGTCGTCGGCATCTATGGCGTCTTCTTCCTTCTCAACCTCAGGCTCTGGGTGTTGTGGCAGGGGCGGCTCGTGCCCAAGCCGGAGCCCACAGTCGAAGAGGGGAAGGTGCTGCGCACCTCGCGATTCGGCCGACCCGTGAAGTCGAAGGTGTAAGGCGATGGCAAAGACCGATGCGAACCCGCCGATGCCGGACTTCGTCACCGACTACGAGCTCCAAGAAGTCGACCCCGCGTTCCTCACCTCGGCGGTCAAGCCCAAGCAGTTCCTCCACATCGACCAGGCCGAATGCATCCTCTGCGAAGGC
>DASYFC010000175.1:0-2794 GCA_036498645.1 Acidimicrobiia bacterium
CGACGCCATCGCCGAGCTCGGCGTCGAACGATCGATGCACCGAAGTCACCAGCTGACCGACTTCGACGTCGACTCGGCCGACGTCGTCATCTGCCTCGCCGCCGAGCACGTCGCCTACATGCGCCGCACCCACACCGACGCTGTCGCCAAGACAGTCACCCTCAAGCGGCTCGTGCGCGATCTCCCGGCTGCGTCGGGCACGTCGTTCGCGGAACGTCTCGCCACGATGCACCTCGCAGACACCGAGCTCGCGTCGTGGGAGGACGTCGAGGACCCCGCCGGCGGCGACCTGCCCATCTTCCGCGCCAGCGCACACGAGATCAGCGACCTCATCGACCAGCTCATGCCCGAGCTCGAAGCCGGCGTCACGCCCGACGAAGAGATCGCGTAGGCGGTCAGGGCGCAACTACGAGGCTGCCATTGCCGCCCGCGAGCCGGACGGGTGGGCGGTGACCTCGAGCTCCCGGTTGAACACCTTCTCGAAGAGATCGCGCTTACGACGAGCGCCCCACTGCTCGAGCTCGGTATCACGGTCACTGGAGAGCCGGATCATGACGAGCGACGGGCCAACGTTCACGTCGATGTGATCGACCGCCTGGCTTCGGCTGCGGTCGAGCCCGTCTGCGATGCGCAGGAGCGCGGCCAGCTTGCGCAGTCGCTCCTCACCGCCCGACCCGAGCGGGCCTAGCTCCTCCGTCGCACGCGGCTCGCCGCGGCGGTGCCACCGGGCGAGGGCGGCGAGCAAGGCGACCTCCTCGGGGGCGAAGCCGCGCAGGCCGCCGTGCTGGATGAGATATGCGGCGTGGCGGTGATGCCCGTCGTGCGCCACGTGCTCCCCGATGTCGTGCAGGAAGACGGCGTACTCGAGCAGCTCCCGGTCGTCGGCATCGAGCCCGTGCAGCTCGGCTGTCTGGTCGAACAGCTCGAGCGCGAGCCGGGCGACCTGCTTGGAATGTGCCTCGGGAGAACTGCACCGGCGGGCGAGGCTCCGCACCGACGCTCGCCGGATGGCGCGGGGATCGTCGGTCCAGTCCGCCGGGTCATGGTGCCCGATCGCGTCGAGCAGGATCCCCTCGCGCAAGGCCCATTCGCTGATCGTCATCTCGTCGAACTCGAACACCTCCATCGCGGTCGCCAGGAACATCGAGCCGGCGACGATGAGGTCGACGCGGCGTGGTTCGAGCCCCACCATCCGGCGTCGCTCGGACGCCTTGGACGCGAGGATCTCGTCGTGCAGGGGGAGCAACTCGTCGCGCGTGAACGTGAGCTGGTTGAGCGACGCGGGTACCTGCGCGCCGCGGCGGGCCGCGACCATGGCGGCGAGGTCCTCGAGAGTGCCACTGCTCCCGACCACGAGCTTCGGATCGAATGGTCGGACGTCTCGCGCGACGCCGCGCAGCGCCGTCGTCAAGTGTGAACGAAGCGTTCGTCGATCCGCCTTCGAGATCGGATCCGAGTGGACGAAGTCGGCGGTGAGGCGGGCGACGCCGAGGTTCTCGCTCGTGGCCCACAGCAGCTCGGACGCAGTGCCGACCATCACCTCGAGGCTGCCGCCGCCGAGGTCGAAGCACAGCGCCGGTGCCGGCTCGAGCAGCACGCTCGCGCGGATGGCTCCGAAGATCAGGCGAGCCTCGGTGAGCCCGTTGATCACGTCGACCTCGACGTCCGTCTCGCGGTAGATGCGGTCGACCAGCTCGTCGCCGTTCGCAGCCAGGCGGATGGCACTGGTCGCACAGGCCACGATCTCGGTGGCATCGGCGGCCTCGGCGAGCATCTTCATCCGCCGGACCGTGGCGACGGCGGCGTCGGCCGCTTCCGGTGGGATGAAACCCTCGCGGCTCACACTGTCGCCGAGCCGCAGCATCTCCTTCTCGCGGGCGAGGGGCGTGAAGCTCCCGTCGGGATGCACGTCCGCGATCAGCAGGTGGAACGAGTTCGTTCCCAGATCGAGCGCCGCGATGCGCATCGAGCCTGACTGTAACGGCGTCGCCGTTCGTTCCGGGGCACTGGTAACGCGCCACTCTCCCTGACGCCGCCGTCAGGCTGACGGGGCCTCAGGTACGATCGCCCCAGGTCCGCACGACGGGGAGGATGGCGAATGAGCGAGCTGGCAGCCGAGCCGCGGATGCTGATCGACGGGAAGCTCGTCGACGCGGCCTCGGGCGCGACGTATGGCAACGTCAACCCGGCCACCGAAGAGGTCGCGGGCCAGGTCGCCGATGCCGGCCCCGACGACATGGACCGGGCGATCGAAGCGGCACGTCGGGCGTTCGACGAGACCGACTGGTCGACGAATGCCGGGTTCCGGCAGCGGTGCCTCCAGCAGCTCAAGGACGCGCTCGACAAGGAGAAGGAGACGCTTCGGCCGCAGCTCGTCACCGAGGTCGGGACACCGGTCATGCTCACCTACGCGGTGCAGCAGGACTCCTGCATCGAGGACATGCAGTGGGAGATCGACCTCATCGATCGCTACGAGTGGGAGCGGGCGCTGCCGGCCCACGAGTTCATGGGCATGCACAGCAGCCGCAAGGTCGTGCACGAGCCCGTCGGTGTGATCGGCGCGATCACGCCGTGGAACTTCCCGTTCATGCTGAACCTGTCCAAGCTCACGCCCGCGCTCGCAGCCGGCAATACGGTCGTGCTCAAGCCGGCACCCGATACGCCGTGGAGCGCGACGTTCATCGGGCGTCTCGCGGCCGAGCAGACCGATATCCCCCCGGGTGTGCTGAACGTCGTGACGTCGGGCGACGCGGCCACGGTCGGTGAGATGCTCACCTCGGACCCGCGCGTCGAC
>DASYFC010000176.1:0-7350 GCA_036498645.1 Acidimicrobiia bacterium
GGTCTTCCGCTGCTCGACCTCATCCAGGAAGGCAACCTCGGCCTCATGCACGCGGTCGAGAAGTTCGACTGGCGCAAGGGGTTCAAGTTCTCAACCTACGCGACGTGGTGGATCCGCCAGGCCATCACGCGCGGCATCGCCAACACCGGTCGCACGATCCGGCTGCCCGTCCACGCGGGCGACACGCTGGCCCGGCTCCAGAAGGCCCGCTCGCGCCTGGAGCTCAAGCTCGGCCGGCCCGCCACCCTCGCCGAGCTCTCGGCCGAGGTGGAGATGCCCGAGGACAAGGTCACCGAGGCGCTGCGCTTCGCGGCCGAGCCGCTCTCGCTCTCCGAGCCGCTGCGCGAGGACGGCGACGCCGAGCTCGGCGACATCGTCGAGGACCGCTCGGCCGAGTCGCCGTTCGAGGTCGCGGCCACTGCGTTGCTGCCGGCCGAGATCGAGAAGCTGCTGGCGCCGCTGGACGAGCGCGAGCGCCAGATCCTCGCCTTGCGCTTCGGGCTCGATCGGGGAGAGCCGCGCACGCTCGAGGAGGTCGGCGAGTACTTCAACCTCACCCGGGAGCGCATCCGTCAGATCGAAGCCCGGGCGATGTCGAAGCTTCGTCACCCGTCCGCCGACACCGGCGCCCGCGACCTGCTGGCGGTCTAGAGCTACCGCAGGTCCCGGGAAGGCCGAAGGCCCGGCTCGAAGAGCCGGGCCTCGTCGTTTCCTCCGGCGCCGTCGCAAGCTCCGGCGCTGTCGCCAAAGCCGCCGTCGTCGCGTCAGTGGCCGGCGTCGCTGTACTCGATGAAGTCGTACGGGTAGCCGCGCGGGAACGCGCTCGCCCACGAGAGCGCCCGCCAGTGGTCCTCCTCGAGCCGCCACCCGACGGCGCCGAGATTGTCCTCGAGCTGTGACAGGTTGCGGGCGCCGATGATCGGCGCCGTGACGCCGGGCCGGTTCACGACCCAGTTCAGCGACACCTGCGACGGCGTCTTCCCCACCTCGTCGGCGACCTTCCGAACCGACTCCACGATGTTCCAGGCGCGCTCGTGGAGCCGGTACGTGAACGTGATCGGCTCCTCCGTGTCGCCGCCGCGGGTTCCGGTCGGGAAGTCCTCGCCTTCGCGGTACTTCCCGGTGAGGACACCTCCGGCAAGCGGGCTCCACGGGAGCACGGCGAGTCCCTCTTCGCGGCACAACGGCAGCAGCTCACGCTCGATGTCGCGTGTGATCAGCGAGTACTCGGGCTGGAGCGAGACGAACCCGTCCCAGCCGCGGCCGGCGGCGAGGCCGAGCGACTTGGCGAGCTGCCACGCCGTGTAGTTGCTCGCGCCCGCGTAACGGATCTTGCCCTCGTGGACGAGGTCGTCGAGCGTCGACAAGGTCTCTTCGAGTGGTGTGCGCGCGTCCCAGCAGTGGATCTGGTAGAGGTCGACCCATTCCGTCCCGAGGCGGCGCAACGACGCCTCGATGCCCATGCGGATGTGGCGGCGTGATGCGCCGACGTCGTTCACTCCGGGGCCGGTAGGGAAGCGCACCTTCGTCGCGAGCACGACGTCGTCGCGCCGGCCTTGTAGCGCGCGTCCCGTGATCTCCTCCGACTCCCCGTCGGCGTACACGTCGGCGGTGTCGACGAAGTTGCCGCCCGTCTCCAGAAAGCGATCGACCAGCTTGCGGCTCGTCGGCTCGTCGGCTTCGCGTCCGAACGTCATCGTGCCCAGACAGAGCTCCGAGACCCGGATCCCAGTGCTGCCCAGCTGCCGGTACTCCACGACTGGCCTCCTTCGTCGAGTGGGGGACCGAATCTAGGTCGAGCTCGGCGAGGGAGCGCGATCGCTACGCTGCGCCGGTGCCGGAGGCAGGTGCGAACGACCTTCCCGCGGTCGGCGTACGCCCGGTGCTCGTCGCCGCGTTCGGTACCTACCGCCGCCGCTTCGGGTTGATCGCGGGAGCGGCGCTCGTCGTGTTCGGTATCAGCGCAGGCTTCGACGTGCTCGTCGAGGCCGTGAACGACCAGGCGTCCGAACACCCCGGGCTGGTCGCGACGCTCCTCGTCGTCGCGAGCCTCGCGACCTTCGGGACCACCTTCTTCGCCGGCCTGCTCGACCGGATCGTCGGTGAGGAGCAGCGGGGCCATCCCCGCCGGCCGCTCGGTCAGCTGCTGCGGACCCTGCCGTACGGGCGTCTCCTCGCCGCGGACGTCCTGCTCTCGTTGGGCGCCGTCTTCGCCACGATCTTGCTGATCGTCCCCGGGATCATCTTCTACACGTACTTCTCCCTCGTCGGCCCGGCCGTCGTCATGGAGGACCGCAAGGTCTTCGACGCCTTCCGCCGATCGATGCGTCTGGTCCGGGGGAAGTTCTGGCTCACCTTTCTCCTGGTCACACTCCCGCTCTTCGTCGAGGAGGATGTCGTCCACGGAGTCGTCGCCCTGGTCGGCGACGCGAGCCCGTTCCTCGTGTTCGTCGTGAACGCGCTCGCCGGTGCTGTTGTCGGATCGGTCATCGCGCTCGTCGAGGTCACGCTCGCCGGCCGGCTGGCGATGCGAAAGCCCGACCCCGCGTTCGCTCAGGTGAGCCCGCGCAGCCCCTGACTGAACAGCACCACGCCGAAGACGAGGAGCAGCACGGCCATCATCGCCGTGTTGTTCACCGAGAGCCACGTCTTCCAGCGGTTGAGCACGCCGGCGGCACGCTCGCCCCCGACGAGGTAGGCGACGACCGGCACGATGATGCCGACGCTCGCGATCACGACGAACACGATCAACCCGACGGCCGCTTCGCCGCCCGACACGCCGGCTTGGGCGAGGCTCGCACCGGCTGCGAGCGAGAGCGCGAGGTTCTTCGGATTCGCCACGGCCAGCAAGACGGCGAGACCACCCGTCTTGACCGGCGTCAGCGTGTCGATCGCCGACATCCACTTCGGCTGGTCGACCGCTTCATCCGCCGTCGAGCTCTTCCGCCAGTCCCGAAACGCCAGCAGCACCAGCAGTATCCCTCCCACGAGCTTGAGCCAGTACGACGTGTCGGACCCACTGCCGCCGCGGCCGACATCGCCGGCGTCGGCGAGGAGGTAGATGACCGTGCTCACCACGGCCACGCCTACGACCCAGCCCGCCGTGAAGACCAGTCCGTTCACCCGGGCCCTGGCCGAGAACAGGACGAGGATCACTGCGATGACGGACAACGGGCTGATCGCCACGCCGACCGCGAACGGGAGAACCTCGCTGATCGCACTGCCCATGTCCCAACTCCTCTCGAACGGCCATCGATCCGCGGAGGTGGCAGGAATCGAACCCACCGGACGGGGATCACCCGTCCCACTCGTTTTGAAGACGAGGGGGGCCACCAGACCCCGTTCACCTCCGGGCGCGGGTCTACCAGTCTCGCTACCATCGGGGGAGCGCCCGTCGACCAGGAGATCTGTTGTGAAGAAGCTGCTCGTCTTGCTGATTCTCGTGGCGATCGGAATCGCGGTAGCCCGCAAGGTCCGCGAGGTCTGACCGCCGGCCCACCGCCGGCTCGATTGCCGGCGGCAAGGGCCTCCGTATCGTGCCCGGGCTCCGCCCGGGCACGTTCGCGTCCCGCCGCGAAACGCCCTAGCGCCCGGAGAACAGCTCGGCGTAGCGGTGGGCGAACAGCGCGATGGCGCCGCCGGTGTGCCAGAACACGACCGTGTCGCCCGCGCCGAAGCGGCCCTCACGTGCCGCGCCGATCAGCCCTGCCATCGCCTTCCCGGTGTACACGGGGTCGAGGACGAGGCCTTCGAGCCCGGCCACGCGGTCGATCGCCTCGAGCGCGCTCTCGGTGACCGCGCCGTAACCGTCACCGAACCGCGAGTGGTCGAGGACGAGCTCGTCGTGGGGCGCCGTGCGCCGGGCGCGTGCAGCCGCCTCGACTGCGAGTCGGGGAATCACGTCGTCGAGGTCCGGCCGCGTCCCCACGTCCACGCCGAGCACGTGGGCGCGCCCACCAAGCCCGGCGAGGAGCCCGGCGTGCGTCCCGCCCGAGCCATCGGCCACCACGATCCAATCGACGCTCCCGTGCCCGCCTTCGTCGACCTGGGCGAGCAGCTCGTCGGCCGCCCACGCGAACGCCGCCGCGCCCGTGACGGACGCGCCCCCGATCGGCATCGCGAACGGACGCCGGCCGTCAGCCATCAGCTGAGCCGCGACCTCGTCGATCGCCGACTCGACCTCGTAGTACGAGTCCGCTCCGGTGAAGTGCAGGGTCGCGCCGAGGACGCGGTCGAGCAGCAGGTTGCCGCTGTACAGGCCCGGCTCCTTCCCGCCGACCGCGAGGTGGCAGTCGAACCCGAGCCGGTTGGCCGCCGCCGCGGTCATGCGAGCGTGATTGCTCTGCGCGCCGCCACCGGTGACGAGGACGTCGCAGCCCTGCGCCTGCGCCTCGCCGCACAGGAACTCGAGCTTGCGGGCCTTGTTGCCGCCGAGCGCCAGGCCGGTGAGGTCGTCGCGCTTCACGAGCACCCGCGGGCCGCCGAGCCACTCGGAGAACCGGTCCATCGGCTCCAACGGCGTGGGGAGCTGCGCGAGCCGGACGCGCGGGACGTCCCCCGGACGGATGTCGTCAGGCGGCATCGTTGCGGCGGCGCAGCCACCACCAGACCGCGACGCCGGCGCCGGCGGCAGCGAGCGCGCCACCGACCGCGATCGTCGGACCGGCGGGAGGTACCGGCATGCGGTCGCGCAGCCGCACAGGATGCTCGAAGTCGCGTACCTCCCAGTCGCGCTCGCGTGCCACGCGGGCCAGTTCCTTGTCCGGGTTGACGGCGACCGGATGGCCGACGAGCTCGAGCATCGGCAGGTCGGTGATCGAGTCACTGTACGCATACGACTGCGGGAGGTTGACGTGCCCGCGTGTGGCGAGCTCCCGCACCGCCTGGGCCTTGTGCGCGCCGTAGGCGTAGAACTCGAGCTCCCCGGTGTAGTTGCCCTCGCCGTCGATCGCGGCGCGGGTGCCGATCGCCTCGTCGGCGCCGAGGAACTCCGACAGTGGCTGCACGACCTCGAGCGGTGCCGACGACACGATCACGACCTTGCGTCCGGCCGCGTGGTGTTCGTCGAACAGCTCGAGCGCTTCGGCGTAGATGATCGGTTCGATCACGTCGGTGAGCGCGTCGCGCACGATCGACGCCACTTGGTCGCGGTTCCAACCCCGCGTCATCGCCGACATCGCCACCCGGAGCTTCTCCATCTTCTCGGCGTCCGCGCCGACGAGCATGAATACGACCTGCGCGTACAGGCTCTTCACGATCGACCGCCGAGACAGCAAGCCCTCGCGGTAGAACGACCGGCCGAAGGCGAGCACCGAGCTCTTGGCGATGATCGTCTTGTCGAGGTCGAAGAAAGCTGCGGTGTTCACGGCCTCGCTCACTGTGACTCCCTGGTCGCCGCCGCCCCGGCGGAGCCTACGCGCCTCTTGACATCCGGCTCATGGATCCCTACGTTCGTCGCACGCTCCCCGAATCGGGGAGCTTTTGCGTTTCCCGCCGCCTCCCCCTTGCCCCGTCGCGCACGCGCCGAGACGCGCGCGCACGCAGAGGAAGGAGAGGGCGCAGCGGTGCTCCTCGCATTGTGGTCACCCAAAGGCGGCTCGGGAACGTCGGTGCTCGCAGCCGCGTGCGCGCTCGTGCTGGCCCGGCGCGGCGGCGCCCGGCTCGCGGACCTCGACGGCGACCAGCCCGCCCTGTTCGGCCTGGCGTCCGAACCCCCGACCGGGCTCGTGGATTGGCTCGGCGCCGGGCCCGAGGCGCCGACCGACGCGCTGGAGCGCCTGACCGTCGAGGCCGCCGCGGGCGTGGCGCTCATCCCTCGCGGCACGCCGGCCCGGCCGCTGGCCCCCGTCCCGGCGGCCGAGGCCGGCGCCGCGCTCGCGGTCGCGTTGCGCGATGGCCTCGTCCCGACCGTCGTCGACCTCGGTCTCGCGCAGACCCCGGCGGCGCGAGCGGTGCTCGAGGTCGCCGACGCGTCGCTCGTCGTCGTCCGGGGCTGTTATCTAACGCTCCGGCGCGCCGTGCGCGCCGCGCCGCTCGCTCACGCGTCGGGCGTCGTGCACGTCGCGGAGCCCGGGCGCGCCATCGGCCGCCGCGACGTCGCCGGAGTGCTCGACCGGCCGGTGCTCGCCGAGGTCCCGGTGCGCGCAGCGATAGCCCGCGCCGTCGACGCCGGGCTGCTGCCGACGCGCCTGCCCGACGTGCTGGCCCGGCCCGTGCACGAGGCGCTCGGCCGGCTCGGCCTGCTCGGGGACCGTCGGGGGCGGGCGGCATGACCTCGCCCGTTCCATCGAACCGGCCCAGGAGTCCCTCGCCCCGTCCCTCGGGTGGCGACGCCGCGCTCAAGCAGCGTGTGCATCGCCGGCTCGTCGCCGCCGGCGGCCTCGATCCGCTCGACCACCTCGACCAGCACGACGGTGCCGGGCGTTCGCTGGCCGTCCGGTCCCGGCTCGCCGAGCTGCTGCGCGACGAGGCGCCGCTCCTGACGCCGGCTCGGTTCGAAGATCTGCTGCGCGACCTGACCGACGAGGTCTCCGGCCTGGGCCCGCTCGAGCCGCTGCTCGCTGACCCGGAGGTCAGCGAGGTCATGCTCAACGGGCCCGGGCATGCCTACGTCGAGCGCACCGGCCGGCTCGAAGCGGTTGACCTCGATCTCGATGCCGCCGGCATCGTGCGGCTCGTCGAACGCGTCGTCGCGCCGCTCGGGCTTCGCCTCGATCGCGCTTCACCGATGGTCGACGCCCGCCTCGCCGACGGGTCGCGCCTGCACGCGCTGATCCCGCCGCTCGCGCTCGACGGGCCGTGCGTCACCATCCGCCGCTTCCGGGCCCGTCCCGTCGATCTCGACGCATTCGGCGCCGACGGCGCGCCGGGCGCGTTCCTGCGTTGGACGGTCGCGGCCGGCTGGAACCTGCTGATCTCGGGAGGCACGAGCGCGGGCAAGACCACCCTGCTCAACGCGCTTTCGGCGGCGATCCCCGCCGGTGAGCGCGTCGTCACGATCGAAGAGACCGCCGAGCTGCGGCTGGTGCAGCCGCACGTCGTGCGGCTCGAGGCCCGGCCGCCCAACGCAGAAGGCGCGGGCGCGGTGAGCGTGCGCGACCTGGTTCGCACCGCACTGCGGATGCGTCCAGACCGCATCGTCGTCGGCGAGGTGCGCGGCGGCGAGGCGCTCGACATGCTCCAGGCGCTCAACACCGGGCACGACGGGTCGCTCTCGACCGTCCACGCCAACGGGCCCGTCGACGTGCTGCCGCGCCTCGAGACGCTCGTGCTGATGGCGGGCGCGGGCCTTCCGCTCGTCGCCGTGCGGTCGCAGATCGGCGCCGCGATCGACGCGGTCGTGCACGTCAC
>DASYFC010000177.1:0-5304 GCA_036498645.1 Acidimicrobiia bacterium
CTCGACGCCGGCTGCGGCGCGGGCGTGCCGGTGACGACGCAGCTCGTGGACGCCGATCTCGAGGTCGTCGGCGTCGATCTCTCGAGCGCACAGGTTCGTCTCGCTGCTTCACACAGTCCTGGCGCACATATAGCGCAGGCCGACCTCGTGGCGCTGCCGTTCGCTGACCGCAGATTCGACGGTCTCGTGTCCTTCTACGCCGTGATCCACGTGCCGCGTTCCGAGCACCGAGCGGTCTTCGACGAGTTCCGGCGCGTTCTCGCGCCCGGCGGCGTCGCGCTCCTCTGCCTCGGCGCCGGCGATGTTGCCGAAGACCACGATCCGGAGAGTTGGCTGGGCGCCCCGATGTTCTGGAGCCACTTCGACGCCGACACCAACCTCGAGATGCTGCGGGCTTCCGGGTTCGACATCGTTCGACACGAGCTCGTCGAAGATCCCATGAACCATGGGCGTCATCTCTTCGCGCTCGTGGCAGCACGCTGACCGAAACATTCGCGTCCGCCCGGTCGCCCGAAGTCCTCCAGACAGGCGGTCCTGCGCGTTCAGCTCGGCGGTCGGACGTTGATCACCAAGGTGAAGATCGACTTCACGACCGGGTCGCCGGACGTGGCGTCCTTCCAGTCGGTCTCGGTGACGTAGAACTCGAGCTTGCCGCCGTTGGATCGTTCCTTCTCGTAGACGTCGCTGATGACGGTCGTGCCCTCGAGGACGTCGCCGACCTTGGGCCAGCGCTCGTACTCGAACGCCTGCTCCCCGTGGAGGATGGCGCGGCCGGGTCCGCGCAGGCGGTCGATCGGTAGGCCGGCGGCGCCGCCCGTGCCGAGAGAGCCCCAGTACGACATCACGAACGGGAACGTGGGCGGAACGAGCGCGTCCTCGCCGCTGTACACGTCGTCGTCGTCGCCCAGCGCCTGTGCGAACACACGCACCGGGCCGCGCTCGATGACGACCTTCTGGGTGCCCGTCTCCTGTCCCTTGAGCTCGGTCAAAGCCATGGCGGGGGACCCTATAGGCCCAGGCGCTCGTTGGCCTCCTCGAAGAAGCTCGCCGGTGACCTCGTGTCGAGCTCCGGCTCCAGCGTGTCCGGGTTCCATTGCGACATGTCGCGGTCGAAGAAGTCGCCCCCGTACACGTGGATCGCGCCGGTGCAGGTGCCGAGCGGATTGTGCACCGCGTGGACCGCGTCGTCGCCGAGCAGCACGACGTCGTTGGTCGAGAGCTCGCGGGTGCGCCGCGGCTCGAGACTGCCGTCCAGGCGACGGAAGAAGGTGTTGTCCTCCTGCCCGGCATAGATCCCGATCGCGGCCCACATCTGATGGTCGTGGGGCCAGATCGACATCCCGGGCGCCCACACGACCTTCAGCACAGTCAGCTCGGGGGAGTGGTGCAACGTCGTGAGCTCGGCCCGAGTCGCCGGCAGCGCCTGCTCCACCGACGAAGCGTCGTCGAGGGTGCGTTCGAGCAGATCGGCGACGGCGAGCCGCGGCTCGGCCTCGAGGAGACTCGCCTGACACTCGGCTACGAACTGATCGACGTCGAGCATGCTCTCAGGCTACGACGAATTCGACCCGGCCGCCGTCCCGAGGGCGTGGTCACCCAACAAGTGCTTCATCACCTTGCCCGTCGCGTTGCGCGGGAGCTCGTCGACGAACGTCACCCGGCGTGGACGCTTGTAGTCGGCGAGCTGGTCGGCGCAGAACGCCTGGAGCTCGTCGCCGCCGAGGGAGGCGTCGGGCTTGCGCACCACGAACGCGGCAATGTCCTCGCCGAGCACGTCGTGCGGGATGCCGACGACCGCCGCCTCGCGCACGCCCGGGTGCTCGAGGATGACGCTCTCGACGTCGGTTGGGTACACGTTGTGGCCGCCCCGGACGATGAGGTCCTTCTTGCGCCCGACGAGGTACAGGAACCCGTCGTCGTCGAGGTAGCCGAGGTCGCCGCTACGCAGCCAGCCGTCGCGCGTCCATGTGCTCGCGGTCGCGTCTGCGTCCTTGTAGTACTCCCGCTGTCGTCCCGGCAGGCGCGTCAGGAGCTCGCCGACCTCGTGGGGTGCGCGCTCCTTGTCCTCGTCGTCGACGATCTTGATCTCCATGGGCGGGAGCGGCTTGCCCACCGATCCGATTCGCTTCGTCACCTCTTCCTGCGGCATCACGATGAACGCCGGTCCGGCCTCGGTCATCCCGTAGGAGTTCGCGACGCTGGCGTGCGGCAGCCGTTCCACCAACGTGAGCAGCGTGTTCGGGGCCAGCGGAGCGCTCCCGATCGAGACGGCCTGCAAGCTGGTGAGGTCGGCGGTCGCGAAATCGGGGTGGGCGACGAGCAACTCGGCCATGGCGGGCACGAGGAATGCCATCGTCGGCCGCTCGTGCTCGACGATCCGGAGCCACTCGCCGGCGTCGAACTTCGGTTGGTACAACCCCGCCATGCCCATCTTCATCGGGTTGTAGATGAACGAGATCCCAGCGAACGTGAACAGCGGCGCGCCGTGGAGCCAGCCGGCACCGCTCCAGGGCGACTCGAGGTTGGGGATCATCGCGACGTTCCCGTGGCGTACCGCGACGCCCTTGGGAAGGCCGGTCGTGCCGGACGTGTACATGATGTCGGCGAGGTCGTCGAGACCGACGTCGACCTGGATGTCGCGGTCGTCGGCGTCGAAGGCCTCGTCCCAGGCGACTTCGCCGGCGCCGGCGCCGTCGCTGACGAGCAGCTCGAGCGACGGAAGCGCGCCTCGCACTTCACGCGCCGCCGGAAGAAGCGCCGAACAAGTCAGGAGCGCGCGCACCTCACCGTGACCGAGGATCGCGATCAGCTCCCGGACGGACAAGCGCGTGTTCGTGGGCACCGCCACGGCCCCCGCCTTGTGCGCCGCCGCGTACGCCACGATCCAGCGGAGACACTCGTCGTTCGGTAGGTAGATCGAAACGCGATCGCCCTTCTGGATGCCGCGCGTGACCAGCCCGCGGGCGAGCGCGTTCGAGCTGGCATCCCACTCGTGGAACGTGAGCGCCTCGCCCGAGCCCATGTCGCGGTAGGCGACTTCGCTCCCGTCGCGCCGGGCCATGAAGCGAAGCTGATCGACGAGCAGCTCTCCCCAGTCGGGCATCGCTCACCCTCCCCGGCGGGACCTGTTCTCCTCCGAGAGGTCGGTCACATCGAGAACGCCATGCTCGGGATCGCGCTCCCACCCTCGGCCGGCGCGAAGAGCTCGGCCTTGTGGGCGATCAGGTCCTCGACGGTCCAGCGTTTCCCGCCCGCGGCGAGCTCGTTGGCGAGGGACCAGCCCCGCATCAGGTACACGCGATCACCCCACATGACGAACACCTGGCCGCTCACGTCGGCGGCGGCGTCGCTGGCGAGGAACCCGATCAGGGGCCCCATGTTGTCGGGATCCCAAGCGTCGAACTCGCCTTCCTTCGCCGCCATGAGCTGGTCGGCGCCGACAACCGTATCGGTCAGTCGAGTCCGAGCGCGAGGCGCCATCGCGTTCACGGTCACTCCGTACTTCTGGAGCTCCCGTGCGAGCACGATCGTCATCGACGCGATCCCGGCTTTCGCCGCCGCGTAGTTCGACTGACCGGCGTTCCCGAACAGCCCCGACTCGCTCGACGTGTTGATGATCCGGCCTGCGACCGGTTCGCCCGCCTTCGACTGCTCGCGCCAGTACACGGCTGCGAACCGGCTGGGCGCGAAATGGCCCTTGAGGTGAACGCGGATGACGGAGTCCCAGTCCGCCTCCGACAGGTTGAAGCTCATGCCGTCGCGCAGGATCCCCGCGTTGTTGACGAGGATGTCGAGCTTGCCGAACGCTTCGACCGCCTGGCCGATGAGCGCCTCCGCGCCCGGCCACGACGCGACGTCGTCGTAATTGGCGACGGCTTCGCCGCCACCGGAGACGATCTCGTCCGCCACCTCCTGCGCGGGCGTCTTGTCGGCGCCTTCGCCCTCGCGTGCCCCGCCGAGGTCGTTGACGACGACCTTGGCGCCTTCGCTCGCGAGGAGCAGCGCCTCACCCCGGCCGATTCCTCGGCCCGCGCCCGTCACGATCGCGACTTTGCCGTCGAGCGCACCCATGTATGTCTCTCCCTCCGACACCGTTGTGTCCAGCAGACGTGCTCGGAGAGATTACTGACTTGGGCGTCAGGTACGCTCCTCGGAGAACGCGCCCGACTCCCGGAGGAAAGAGAGATCCATGCCTGATGCCGTCATCGTGTCCGCCGCCCGGACCGCCATCGGGACTGCGCGCAGGGGCTCGCTTGCGGACATCGACGTGTTCGAGCTCGCGAAGGCGTCGATCAGCGAGGCGCTCAAGCGCTCGAGCGTCCCGGCCGAGGATGTCGACGACATCATCATGGGCGAGTCGCTCCAGGGCGGCGGGTGCGTGGCGCGCTACGCCGCCGTCGACCTCGGCTTGACGGACATCCCGGGCCTGGCGCACAACCGCCACTGCGCATCGGGTATGGCGCCGATCCAGACCGCCGCCGCCGGCATCCGGGCCGGCATGGACCGCGTCGTCATCGCCGGCGGGGCCGAGAGCATCACGCAGAGCCCGACCGTGATGAAGAAGCTGCCGGGTTCGTACGCGGGCGTCGAGCCGTGGCTGTCGCCCAGCCACCCGGCAACGCCCGACGCGCCGACCATGGACATGTCGATCACGGTCGGCTGGAACACGGCGGTCAAGGCCGGCGTGAGTCGCGAGGAGCAGGACGACTGGGCGTACCACTCGCACCAGCGCGCCGTCGCTGCCACGGACGAGGGACGGCTCCGCGACGAGATCTTCGCCATGGAGGTGCCGGTCCGGGACAAGCGCGGCGAGACACGTACGTTCGACGTCGACGAGCACCCGCGCCGTGACACGACGCCTGAGAAGCTCGCCAAGCTGCCGCCGCTGCATCCGGAGATCGACGGGTTCAGCATCACGGCCGGCAACTCGTCGGGCCTCAACGACGCCGGCTGCGCGGTCGTCGTCGCCGACCGCGACTACGCGGAGGAGCACGGGCTCGAGCCGTTGGCGATCGTCCGGTCGTGGGCGTCGGTGGGTGTGCCGCCTCGCGACACTGGCCTCGCCCCTACGCTGGCGATCCCCAAGGCAGCCGAGCGCGCCGGTGTCACCGTCGCCGATCTCGACCTGGTCGAGATCAACGAGGCGTTCGCGGCGATGGCCGTCGCGTCGTCGCGCATCCTCGGGTTGCCTCACGAGATCGTGAACGTGAACGGCAGCGGCTGCAGCCTCGGCCATCCCGTCGCCGCGACCGGTGCTCGCATGGTCGCCACGACGATCTTCGAGCTGCGGCGCCGCGGCGGTGG
>DASYFC010000178.1:0-10810 GCA_036498645.1 Acidimicrobiia bacterium
GACCGGGGTCGGGGGCGGCGTCGTCGCGGTCGGCTACGCGCTGAGCGGAGGTCTCGACGCGCTCACACCTCTCCGAGATGCGCGTCTGCAGATCAGCCGCAACTCGATCTGGCTCCTCAGCAACTCTGAAGGGCGCACGAATCTGTTCGGTTTCGGACGCGTCCACTCCTTCTCGCACGATTTCCTGCAATCCGCGGCCACGCTGTCGGCGATCACGGTCTTCCTGCTCGCGGCCGTGCTCGTGGTCGGGCACTTGCGCGACAAGACGCCGGCGCTCGTGGTCGGCGGCGCCCTTGTCGCTTATCTGCTGGCCGCGACGTACGTGCTGCCCTGGTACGCGGCGTGGGCGCTTCCGGTGCTCGTGCTCGAGTGGCGCTCGACGATGACGCGTCTCGTGCTCACGTTCTCGGCGCTATACCTCGTCGCCTACCAATACCGCCAGGGCGTCCCCCACTCGCTGACGTACAAGACGCTGTTCGCGTCTAACGTGGCGCTCGTCTTCTTCGAGGTGGCGATCATCGTCGCTCTGGTCGTCATGATCGTGCGTCAACGTCGGCCTGAACGCGAACGCGTCGAAGCGGCCGGTCCACCGACACCGGTGCCGGCCCGCCTCGACTGACGCTCAGCTGATCGTCAGCGCCCTGGGGCGGGGAACGTCGCCCCTGACGCTTGTGTCCCGACGGGTATCAAGCGTTGATCGTGATGCCGAGGTTGGCGTTGATGATGACGTTGTTGTCACCAACGACCGTGTTGTTCGAGTTGTTGTTTCCCTCGTTCGAGATGTGAACGTTGGTGATCGGCGCGTTCACGGGCGAGTTCTGGAACTGCATCCCGATGTCGCCGAACCCATCGGTGTTGACCTGCGCGTTCCCACCGGCCTGGACGCTCGTGCACCGCGTGTCACCACTCCCGGAGCCTCCGCCGCTGGCGCCGACGCCCACGACCACGCCGCAATGCGACTGGCCGCCGAGATCCACCGCCGCCGGTGCTGGTCCCGGATCGGCCGCAGGCAGGGCCGCCACGGGCGGGGCGACGGCTGCCGGAACTGCCGCCGGGGTCGCGACTGGCGCCGCAGCGGTGCCGACGGGCGGGAAGGCATTCGCCGACGCGCCGACGTTGCCGCTGATGATCAGGTCGGAGTTCCCGATGATCGAGTTGTTCGAGTTGTTGTTCCCTTCGTTCGAGATGTGGACGTTGGAGATCGGCGCGCCCACGGGCGAGTTCTGGAACTGCATCCCGATGTCGCCGAACCCGCCCGTGTTGACCTGCGCATCCCCACCTGCCTCGACGCTCGCGCACCGTGAGTCGCCACTGCCGGATCCGCCGAAGCTGGCGCCGATCCCGACGACCACGCCGCAGTGCGACTGGCCTCCGAAGTCGACGGTCGCCGTTTGGGCCTCGACGAGAGACCCGGGGGCATTCGCGCTCCCGGCCGGGCCCGGCAGCAGCAGCACTGCGAGGACGGCGACCAGGAGGAACCAGCCGACGAGCAGGCCGTGCTGCACGCCGAGGCGCCCGACAACCGGAAGTTGCCAGAGCTTGTTCGTACCCATGATTTTCGCCTTTCGATGTTCTGGGGGCACCCGCGACGCGAACACCCGCCCTTTATGTGTCGGCGGGTAGTTTCCAGGAGCCTTCAGGCGCCAGATAGGGCCGATCGGCCGCTCTCCGCGCGTGGCGCGCCACTATTCGCCCTTTCCCGGACATCCGGACGCGAAGAACCGGCCGGCGACAGTGCCGGCCGGTTCTCCAATTCGCCGCCTGCTCGACTAGTCGGCGCCGGTGGTGCTCGGCGTTCGTGCCGGCTGCTCGACCAAGCCGCCTCCGTTGCCCGACTGCTTCGCCGACGGGATGGGCGAGTAACCCTCGTACGCCGGCTCGGGGTGGTACGCCGGTGCTCCGTGCTCGTGGATGTCGAGGCCCTCAATCTCGCCCCCCTCGGAGAGACCCCAGTAGCACGGACACGTGATCGCGACGAGCCCGGCGAGAAGGCCGTTGGCACTGATCCCGGTCAGAGGATGACCCGTTCGCGCTTCTGGTTCAGCCGTGGGTCAGGTCGTACGTCGCGGGCCGCAACCCCGAGAGCGTCGTCGGGGGAGCATTCCAAGAGCATGATGCGACCCCGGAGCTGGCGTACGGGTTTTTGTCAGGCGAGCCGGAAGCCGTGTTCGACGAGCACGGCCCGCAAGACGGTGTTCCTGCGCTCGACGAGGCCGTCGGTGAGTGGGTAGCCAAAGCGACGGAACGGCTTCGGATAGGCGACGCTGCTGCCGAGGTTGATGCGCACCGTCACCTCTTCCTTGGGCAGGAACAGGCGCCGTCCGAAGGGAAACCACAACGCGATGCCCTCGTCGAGCACGGCGAAGCGCCATGGAAGCGCCCGCGCCCAGATCCAGGCGCAAAGGGCAAACACCAGCGCGTAAAAGGCGCCCGCCCGACCCGGTTGCAGGAGCACGACCAACGCGAGCGCGATCATGCCCGGCGGCCACAAGCGCAGGAGCGTGCTCGAGCCGACATACCGGGGCGGGCTCACGCCACAACGCTACGCCGACGCACGCGAATGCGTGCGCGAAGTGGCCGGCGGGCGTCGTCGCCCGCCGGCCACCACCGCAGCCGCCGCGGAGCGGTCTCGTTACCGACCGATGGTCGGGTCGGGGGACGTGGTACTTGCGAGCACTTTGTCCTCGGCCGGGTCCTCGCCGGCGAGCACCAGCTCGCTGACGGTGATGTCGGAGTAGGCGATCACGCCCATCTCCTCCCGGTCGATGCCCTGACGTTCGATCTCCTCGTCGGGTCGAATGCCACCCTTCGTGAGCGCGTTGCAGATCTTGAAGAACAGGTACGCGACCCCGCCCATCACGAAGATGATCACTAGCGAACCGATGGCCTGCGCACCGAGCTGACCGAGCCCGGGGTCGAGGCCGTAGAAGAGCCCGCTCACACCAGCGGCTTTTGCCGCCGAGCCTTCGGCGGTGCCGTTCCAGCCGGCTCCGTACTGGCCGCTGGCGAACAGGCCGACCGACAGCACGCCCCAGATGCCACAGACACCGTGGACCGAGATCGCGCCCACCGGGTCGTCGACGCCCTTGCGCTCGATGAAGAGAATCGACTCGATCACGATGACAGCGGCGATAGCACCGATCACGGCGGCGGCCCACGGCTGCACGAACGCGCACGGCGCCGTGATCGCCACGAGACCGGCCAACATACCGTTGGCCATCATGCCCGGGTCGGGCTTCCCGAGCCTCCGCATCGCGTAGAACATCGCAACCGTCGCACCGAACGCAGCCGCCAAAGCAGTGTTCGTCGCGATCACCGCGAAGCGAACGTCGGTCGCGGCGAGCGTCGAGCCCGCGTTGAACCCGAACCACCCCACGAGCAGGATGAACGTGCCCAGCAGCGCCATCGGGATGCTGTGCGCGGCCAGTGTTCGCGGCTTGCCGTCCGGGCCGTACTTGCCGATGCGGGGCCCCAGGACCAGTGCGCCGGCAAGGCCGGCGATCCCGCCCATGGCATGGACGACACCAGAACCGGCGAAGTCCACGTAACCGAAGCCGAGATGCAGGCTGTTCCCAAGCTTCGCCAGCCAGCCGCCGCCCCACGTCCAGGCGCCAAACAGTGGGTAGTAGATCGCGCCGACGAAGAGGCCCCACGCAACGAACGACTTCCACCGCCAGCGCTCCGCCATGGCTCCGGTCGGGATCGTGGCGGTGGTGTCCATGAACGCCACCATGTAGAGGAAGAACGCGGCAACCGGTGCCGTCAACGCCAGGCTCGGTAGATTCGTGAGGAAGAACCCTCCGTGCCACAGGAACACCCAGTTGCCCGAACCGATCAGGTGATCACCGACGGCCTTGTCGTAGCCGAACGGGATCACGCCGCCTGCGGTGTAGCCGCCGAACATGAAGGCGTATCCCACGATGAAGAACGCGACGAAACCCAAACCGAAGACCGCGAAGTTCATCGACATGGTGTGCGCGGCGTGCTTCGCCCGGGTGAATCCGGTCTCCACCAGCGCGAAACCCGCCTGCATGAATATGACGAGTACCGCCGAGATGACGACCCAGAGCAAGTTCAGGCTCACCCCGACATCGGTCGGTGCCGGGATCAGCTTGCCGTCGAACACGGGCTTGGGGTCCGTGGCCGCGAACGCTGCTCCTGCTGTCACACCGACTATCAGTAGGACCAGAGTCGCGACGATCGCGCCCCTGCCCAACCACTTCCGTTTCACATCGTCCTCCTGCTTGTAGTGAGGCCCACCGTCGGGTCGCCGCCGCCGGGCCATGTCATGAGCGGGCCGCGTTGCCCTCCCCCCTCGCGTGGAACCAGCCCCTCTGCGCGAGGTAGGGCGAACGTACGGGGGGCGCGTTTCGCGACCGGTGCCGGTTCGTAAATCCCACAAGACACGAACCTGACGGAACTCTGACAACGCCAGCGTCCGTCGCAGAGGGTTGCGCGCTGTTAGCGGTCGTTGCGGCGGAAGAGCCGGCGGCGGCGCCCGACTTTGACGCCATCGGTGACTGCTTTGGTCACGGCGCGCTTGGCCCCGTCCCGCACTTTGCGGCCGTTTCGGTCGGTGAGCTCGAACCGGTCGACCGCCTGACCTTCGACCGTGCGCACCTGCGCGGAGTGCACGTCGATGCCGGCACTCGCGAAGCCGACGGTGATCGAATGCAGGAGGCCGGGACAGTCGACGCAGCGAACTTCGCACAGCGTGTACCAGGGCGACCCGTCGTCGTCGAAGTCGACCTCCGCGCCCGGTGTCGGAGGCGCCTCTAGGGGCCGTTCGAACGCGTCCGCGATCTCCACCGTCAACGCGTCGGCGTCCGGCGGCTTCCCGTCGGTCTCCATGACGCGGAACGAGTCGACGGCGCCGCCGTCACTCCAGGTCGCGATCTGCGCGGCCTGCACGCTCAACCCAGCGTCCGTCAGCACGCCCGAGATTGTGGCGAGGAGCCCGGGCCGGTCGCGGGAGGCGACCTCGACGCGCCACACCCGGTTCTCGACGGGCGCGACCGTTACCTTGGCCTCTTCGCGTGCCGGGACCGGCTCGAGCAGCGCCGCTTGGCGCGCGACGTCGGGGGCATCCTGGGCAAGCAGGTACGTGTGCGGCGCGGCCGCGATGCGGTCGCGCACCGCCCGGTCGGCGCCGGCGATGCGCATCGCCTCGGCGCGGCGGCGCTCGACGAGGTTTCGGGCGTCGAGGCCGGTGAGCTCGGGCTGCTCGAGCACGGTAAGCACGAGCGTCTCCAGCTCGTCGAGCCGGGTTCGATCCCACGGTTCCAGCCCGCCGAGGGCGACCGTGAGCAGATACAGCGCGCGAACGCGCTCGGGGCGGTCCATATGCGTCGCGAGCGCGAACACCCGCTCCTCGTCGAGGCCGTCGACCCGTCGCCCCGCCGCCCGTAGGAGGCCGGAATCGCCGACGAGGAGCGCGATCTCCTGCTCGGCGGCCGCTCCGAGGTCGAGTCGCTTGACGAGTCGGCGGGCGACGTCGACCGGTGAGGCGTCCTCGCCGGCGGCGTCGAGGATCAGTGCCGCGAGCAACAACCATTCGGGGTGCTGGAGCTTCGCGTACTCGGCGGCACCACGTTCATCGGTGTCGACCAGATCGCGGATCGTGTCGACGAGCGTGAACCGTAAGACACCTGAGGGGTCCACTAGGAACGGGTCGTCCCGGCGTCGCCGCACCGCCTCCGCCAGCTCGGGCAGCGCCCGCTCGAGCACGCCGCTGGTCTCGAGGAAGCGCCACGTCCGGTCGTCTCCGGCGCGCAAGACGTCGAAGAGCCGTTTCGTGGCGTCGGGGTCCCAGCGCATCGGCGTGTCGCCCAGGCGGCCGAGGTAGTCGAGCAACGCCGATCCAGGCACGACGTCGTCCCTCGCAATCGTCTGGGCGGCCTCTAGCGCCAACGAGAGAGCGAGCCCCTCGGGCGGATCGCCGCCGAGATCCACCACGCGGTCCTGGACCCGCAGCCAGCGTCCGTCGGGTGGGGCCGCGCTCGGGTGCGCACGCCGCGCCCGGCCGGATCGCAGCTGCTGCAGCCGCCACCGCAACAAGGGCGGGGCCACCAGCGTGGAGGCGAGCACGACGAGCAGCAGGGCGGCGTACTGCTCCTGGTCGAGCACGTGCTCCTGCAGCCCGATGGTCGCAAAGATCAGGCCCACCTCACCGCGGGGGATCATCCCCATTCCGATCAGTCGCTTGTCGCCCGGAGAACCTGCGACCCCGACGGCCGCGACGAGCTTCCCCACGACGGCCACCGCGAACAATGCGGACGCGATCGCCACGACCCTCGGATCGAAGAACGATCCGACGTCGGCATCGATGCCGATCTGTAGGAAGAACACGGGGATGAACAAGTGGCCGACGGGAGCGAGATCGCGCGAGATGCGATCCGACACGTTGCTGCGCGACAGCGACAAGCCGGCTACGAAGGCCCCGACGATCGGCGCCAGCTGGGCGGCGTCGGCAAGCTCGGCGAACGCGAGAGTGAAGGCGAGCGCGATTACGACCACGGTTCCTGTGGAGCGCGCACTGGTCTGCAGGAACTGGAAGAGCGGTGGCGCGGCCCGCGCGCCCACGACCGTCGTGACCACGAGGAACAAGATCGCGAGCGCGAAGATCCCGACCACGCTCAGCACCGACACGCTGCCCTCGGTGACGAGGCGCACGACGACCGTGAGGATCACGAGGCCCAGCACGTCGTCGGCGACCGCGGCGCCCAGCACCGTCCGCGCCTCGACCGTCGCCAAGGCGCGGAGGTCGCTGAACACTCGCGCTGTGATGCCGACGCTCGTCGCCGCGAGCGCGGCGCCGAGGAACAACGAGATCTTCGGGTCGTATCCGAACGACTCCGCCACGCCGAACCCCGCGACCGTTGGGACCACAACGCCGAGCACGGCGACGGAGATCGACGCCCGCCCGACCGCGCCCAGCTCGGCGAGGTCCATCCCCATGCCGACCTGGAGCAAGAGGAGGATCACGCCGATCTCGCCGAGTACGCGCAGCGTCTGCTCGGTCCCGACGAGGTCGAGCGCGGACGGGCCGATCGCGACGCCGGCGAGGATCTCGGCGACCACGGGCGGGAAGCCGACGCGCTCGGCGACCTCGGCCGCGACCTTGGCCGCGATGAGGACGATGAGGATGTCGAGGAGGACGCTGGTGACCGACACAGTTGCTATTGCGCGTCGGCTCTGCGTTGTCCCGCCTGCATCAAGAACCCTCGAGAATGAACCGTGCGCACTTCGAGCCCCAGTGGCGCGATGCGACGCCGCAGTCGCAGCATGGATACGTCGAGCGCGCGCGTGGGCTCGCCGTCGGGCCACGTCCGTCGGGAGAGCGTGGCACGGCCAACGACCGCGCCGAAACGGTCGACCAGCGCGGCAACGAGAACACCCTCGACCGGCGGCAGCGCAACCCAGCGTCCCCGGTAGCGGAGAAGACCGTCGCCGTCGACCTGCGGCGGGAGCTCTTCTGTCTCCGAGAGAGAGGCGAGCCGGGCGATACGGGCCCGCATATCCTGGGCCTCAGCCGGGAGCCGGATCCAGTCCTCGAGGCAGTCGACCGATTGGGGCAGCTCGCACTCGCCGTTGAGGAGCAACAGCCGGGGCGCACCGGTGACCCGGAGCTGGCCGAGCCGCTCGCCCTCCTCCGGCCAGCGCACCAAAACGACCTCCATGAATGCACGCTACGAGCGGTGTATTTCGCGACTGTTTCGCTGTTGTAAAGGCTGTTCGCGGGCGAGAACGGCACACGAACAGCGACCGAGAAGGAACGCAGAGCCGCGAAAAGGCGGGGTGATCTCCGTCGCTGGCCGCTCTGTCGAAACGCCGGTTCGGGCGCGCTTCGGCATGACGGCCGACTCGTGGTTCTGTGGGATCCCCCCGACCTCGTGGAACCATGTGGTTATATGTAACGTAATGGTTACACGATGGGAGGAAGCGATGCCGATCGAGGTCAGCCCGTATCACGTGCGCCGGGCCGTGTGGATCGACGCGTCTGGTGATGACGTCTGGGAGGAGTTCAAGGACTTCGAGCGGATGCGGGCCTGGTACGGGACCGGCCACACGCTGACGGAATACGAGCCGAGGCTCGGGGGCGTCGTCGAAACCGCGGTCGACATTGACGGCTCCGAGCAACGCTTTCGCGGCGAGGTCGTGGTCTTCGAGCCCGGCTATGAGCTGTCGTTCGAGCAGCTCTGGGTCGGCTCGGATTGGCAAGGCCCGACGACGGTCACGATCCGACTCTCGCCCCACGACGGAGGGACACTTGTCGAACTTCTTCACCACGGCTACGAGCGCCTCGGCGGGCACCCGAGCGAACACCTCGACGGCTTCGAGTCAGGCTGGACGACCCAGCAAATCGATGCTCTCCGCGACCTCGTCCGCAGCTGACGCGGCCTTCTCGGCTCTCGCCGACCCGACGCGGCGACGCGTGCTGGAGTTACTCCGCGACCGCGACGAGATGACCGCAGGGGAGCTGGCCGAAGCTTTCCCCGACATCAGCCGGCCGGCGGTGTCGAAGCACCTCAGGGTGCTGCGCGAGGCAGGGCTCCTCACCACCGACCAGATCGGTCGTGAATGGCGCTACCGGCTCGACCCGACCCTCCTGGCGCGCATTCACGACAATTGGCTCGCGACGTTCATCCCCCTGTTCGACGAAGGCCTCGGCCGTCTCAAAATTCGCGTCGAGTCAAGGCCGCGCCGGTGAGGGACCTGCCCAGAAGGCGTCGTTTCGCAGTTCCGAGCTCGCATCCACTCGGTGCCGATGCGGGACGAGCAATAACGGCACGCTGAACGTCGAACCTTGAGGAGCGAACCGCCGCGCAGCACGTACGCGTGAGATGACGCAACCGGAGCGGACAACATGTGGCGTGTGGCGGGGGCCGCGGGTTCGGCTGCGCGGCGCCGCTCCCGCCATGGTTGAACAGCTGAACCTCCCGGGGGTCAGCCTCCCGCGGCCTCCATGTTCTTCGTGACGAACTTCCCCTAGAAACCTCTGGTGCGAATCATCACGCATGCCCGCCGATGCCGCCGGTTGCCTCACAGCGCGTCCGTCATACGGTCATCGTAGGCAAGCGGACGTTACGTGGAGGGGCGAAAAGCTGTGTCGAGCTCGCGAACGACACGTGACTGCCGATCTGAGCTTTGCGTCAGCGCACAGAGCGTACGCGTCGAGCGTCACCAGCGGGTTTGGATTCGTCAGCTCTGCGCGTAGGTCTCCGCTGCGTGGCTGTCGAACTCGTAACCGACGACCGGCTCAGAACCAATGACCCACGCGTCGTGGCCGGGTTCGATGACGTACGCGTCGCCGAGGTCGATGTCGACGGACGAACCATCGTCGTGCTCGACATGGAGTTGGCCCGACGCCATCGTTCCGACGTGGCGCACTTGACACGTGTCGGTCCCGGCGACGGGTTTGATGGACTCCGACCACCGCCACCCCGGCTGCAAGGTCATGCGACCCACTTTCACGGAGCCGAGATCGACGACTTCAACCTGCGTCTTGTCGGGAGCCCGACGCTCGTCCGGGGTGTCGAAGCTCTTTGAGGTGATCCCTGCCATCGCGTTCCCCCCAACTCGTGTTGAAGGCGCCAACGCCCTGCACAACTACTTCGCCCGCACCGTGACGTAAAGGCGCCCGTGAGTATCCGGCCACGCTGTCGGTGCTGATCCGGACTCCGGCCAGCAACGCCATGGATGTTCGACTTTCTTGCTTCATCAACTCGTTTGGTCGGAGGACCCTGGAGCCGTTGGTCGGCGAACAGGCTGATAGGTCGTCACCGACGACGTTCCCATCAGGACTTGGGCGACGGCGGTGGCCAGCAGAGCCGGCACGACGAACCCGGGACGTCCGGTGGCTTCGGCGACGAACACGATCCCCGCGATGGGGGTTCGGTACCCGGCTCCGAGGAACGCCGCCGCGCCAACGACGGGGAAGAGGCTCGTATGTGTTCCAGTGATTCCCTGGACGAAGCGACCGAGCAGCCATCCCTGGACGAACAGCGGGATGAAGAGTCCGCCGGCTCCACCGCCTTCGACGGTGAGCACGGTTGCGAGCGCGTGGAGGAGGAACAGGGCCGCGATGAGCATGACGCCGCGATGGGGATCGAGGGTCCAGCTGATGGCTCGGTAGCCGGGCCCGAGCGTCAATGCGTCGTCGAACAGGACGAAAGAGATGATCGTGACGGCTGCCAACCCGAGCCCGCCGAAGACGAGCCGATACGAGGAGCGCAGGCGACCGCTATGAGACTTCGCACGACGCAACGCGAGCGCGAACGCCCTGGCGCCGAGTCCCGCGAGGACGCCGAGGCCCAGCGCCCCCAGAATTCGGGTGGCGTCCAGCGCCGGCTCGCCCGAGATCGCGAAGAGTCGCGACGTCCCGTAGACGGCCACGTAGGTGAGGTAGGCCGTTGCGGATCCGACCAGCGCCGGCAGCAGGGCGTGGGCGGCGGTGTCTTCCTGAAAGGGAACTTCGATCGCGAAGACCGCGCCGGTCGCCGGCGCCTTGAAGATCGCGGAAACGCCTGCCGCCGCGCCTGCGACCAGCATCAGCCTCAGGTCGTCTCGCGTGAGAAAGCGCCGGAAGCGGCGCTCGATCCACGAGCCGACGCCGGCGCCGATGTAGATCGACGGTCCCTCGAAGCCAAGCGCGCCGCCGAACCCCAAAGTGGCGATGGACGCAAGGACGCGACCTGGAAAGGCTCGAGTTTCAAAAGGGTGTTTCGGATCGTGATAGGCGCGTAGGTATTCGTCGGAGGTCGACGGACTCGCATCGCGCCCGAGCCAGTGCAGCGCGGCCCAGGCGAGC
>DASYFC010000179.1:0-3000 GCA_036498645.1 Acidimicrobiia bacterium
CAGCACGACGCGGGCCGCGGCGCGGCCGGGGTTCGGCGGCCGTGGTCGGAGGGATCGGGCTCGTGAGCTTCCCTTCGTCCAGCACGTGCGAGGGCACCGACGTGACGACGGTCCCCTCCCGGAAGAGCAGACGAACCTTGAGCCAGAGCGCGGTCTGGTTGTGCAGGACCTGCTGCCACCAGTGACGGACGACGAGCTCCGGGATGATGACCGTGACGACGTCCGAGCTCCAGCGCGCGTCGATCTCGTCGAGGTACTCGAGGACAGGTTCGTTGATCTCGCGGAACGGCGAGTCCACGACGTCGAGCGGGATGTCGAGATCGAAGCGCTTCCACTGCTCGCGGATCCGGTTCGCCTGGTCGGCGTCGTAGGCGACGGAGACCGCGTGCAAGAAGTCGGGCCGGAGTGACTTCGCGTATGCGAGGGCCTGGATGACACCGATGTGCACCTTCGGCCCGACCAGAACGACGACCGTGTGCTGAATGTCGGGGAGCTTGATTCCCGGCTCGACGCGCATCGCCCGGTCGACGGTCGCGTAGTGGTGGTGGATCCCCTTGAAGAGGAACACGAGGAGCGGGATCACGAGGGCCGGGATCCATGCCCCTTCGGTGAACTTGGAGACCAGGATCACCGCGGTGACAAGGGTCGTGGCAAGTGCCCCGACGCCGTTGATCACCAGGCCCGCCCGCCATCTCGGCTCGCGCAGCCGCCAGTGGTGCACGACCATCCCCGCCTGCGAGAGCGTGAACGCCGTGAACAGCCCGACGGCGAAGAGCGGGATCAACGAGCTGACGCTGGCGCCGAACCCGATCACGAGCCCGCCGGCGGCAATCGACAGGACGAGGATGCCGTTCGAGAGCACGAGCCGGTCGCCACGGTTGGCGAGCTGCCGGGGCATGAACCCGTCCTGGGCGATGATCCCCGACAGGCGCGGGAAATCGGCGTACGCCGTGTTGGCCGACAGGGTCAGGATCGCGGCCGTCGACGCCTGCAGGACGATATAGAGAGGGCCACTCCCGCCGAACACCGCGTGCCCCATCTGCGAGAGGATCGTCTCGTTCTCCGACAGCGTCGGACGCAGCTGGTCGGCGAGGACCGCGATCCCGGTGAACAGCGAGCCGAGGATGAACCCGGTCCACATGAGCGTGATCGCCGCGTTGCGCGATTCAGGTTTGCGGAAGGCCTGGACACCGTTCGAGATCGCCTCGACTCCGCTCAATGCCACCGCGCCCGACGAGAACGCGCGCATCAGCAGGAACAACGTGACGCCGCCGAGCACCGCCCCGCCCCCTGTGAAGTGCGCCAGCTGCGCGTGGTTCACCGGCAGAGGCTGGAGATCGCCCGTGAACGTTCGGAACAGACCCCAGACCACCAGCAGGGTCATGATCGACACGTACACGTAGGTCGGTGGCGCGAACACCCGGCCCGACTCTTTGACACCGCGCAGGTTCCCGACGGCGATCAGGACGATGAGCGCCACGCCGAGCTGTACCTCGTAACCACGCAACGGGGCGATCGCCGAGGTGATCGCGGCAACGCCGGCTGCAACCGACACCGACACCGTCAGCGTGTAGTCGACCAGCAGCGACGCCGCGGCGACGAGCGACGGGTTCGTCCCGAGGTTCTCGCGGCTCACGATGTACGACCCGCCGCCGTTCGGATAGGCGTACAGCGTCTGCCGGTAGCTCAAGACGACGATCACGAGCAGCGCCACGACGAGCAGCGAGATCGGCACCAGGTACCCGAGCGCGGCCATGCCCGCCGCCGGCACCAGCACCACCAGGATCTCCTGGGTCGCGAACGCGGTCGACGCGATCGCGTCCGTCGAGAAGACGCCCAACGCCAGCCGCTTCGGGAGGCGTTGCTGCTCGAACTCCCGTGACGACAACGGGCGACCGATCAGCAGCCGCTTGACCGCGCTGTAAGGCACGACGACTCCTCGCTCCGGATGCGCAGGTATCTTCGCCGCTGCCGTCCCGCCGACGGGCGCCGCATCGCCTCGTCAGCCCGCGGACGGAGGTTCGCCACGAAGTCGAAGGAGACTCGCGGGGGACCGTGCATTCTGCCGAGATGGGGCGTTATGCTCCTGAATCGCCGATATCGGGCATCCGGACACCCCAAGGAGGAGCTCCCCATGAAACTGCTGGCCCGCGTCTTCGCCGCCGCGGTCACGTGCGCGACCGTCGCCCTGCCCTTGGTGGCGGCCGACGCGCCCTCCGCGAGCGCCGCGCCCACGTGGGCGCCGGCGGCCACGGCGCCGATTCACCCCGGCGTCCAGACCTTCACGGCCGGGGCGCAGTGCACGGCGAACTTCGTCTTCTCCGACGCCTCCAACACGGTGTACATCGGCCAGGCGGCTCACTGCTCGGGCACCGGCGGCAACACGGCGACGAACGGTTGCACGTCGGGCTCGCTGCCCATCGGCACACAGGTGCAGGTGACCGGCGCGTCCCAGCCGGGCGTGATGGTCTACAACTCCTGGCTGACGATGCAGGGGCTGGGTGAGGCAGACGCCAACACCTGCCAGTTCAACGACCTCGCGTTGATCCGGTTGAATCCCGCCGACTTCGCGAAGGTCAACCCGTCGATCCCGTTCTGGGGCGGCCCGAACGGCATCGACAGCAACGGCACGGTCCAGGGCGAGAACGTGTACTCCTACGGGAACTCCGAGCTGCGCGGCGGCGTCAGCCAGCTGAGCCCGAAGCAGGGCGTCAGCCTCGGTGACGACGGCGGCGGCTGGAGCCACAACGTGTACACCGCGTCGCCCGGGATCCCCGGCGACTCGGGAAGCGCGTTCCTCAACTCGACCGGCGCGGCGCTGGGCGTGCTCAGCACCGTTCAGATCGCGCCCGTCGCCGGCTCGAACGGCGTCGGTGACGTCAGTCGCGAGATCAGCTACATGAACGCGCACTCGTCGCTCGGTGCCCAGCTGGCACTGGGAACGCAGCCGTTCAACCCGAGCATCGCAGCCAACCTGCTCGCTTCACTCGGGCTCTGACC
>DASYFC010000180.1:0-2252 GCA_036498645.1 Acidimicrobiia bacterium
TCGGCCGCGCCCGCCACCTCGACCTCGACCTGACCGACGCCGACCGTCTCGATGATGATCCACGGCTTCCCGGCGGCGTCGAGGATGCGCACGGCCTGCGGCGTCGCCAGCGACAGGCCGCCGAGGTGGCCGCGCGTCGCCATGGAGCGGATGAACACGCCCTCGTCGGTCGCGTGATCCTGCATGCGGATCCGGTCGCCGAGGATCGCGCCACCGCTGAAGGGGCTGCTGGGATCGATCGCGAGCACGCCGACCTCCTCGCCGGACCCGCGGACGAGACCGATGAGCTTGTCGGTGAGCGTCGACTTGCCCGAGCCGGGCGCGCCGGTCATACCGACCGTGTACGCGCCACCCGTGCTCAGGTAGAGACGGCCGACGGCGTCGGTGGCGGCGTCACCCCCCGCCTCGACCAGCGAGATCAGCTTGGCGACGGCGGCACGGTCGCCGCGACGGGCGGCGTCGACGAGCGCGGGCGGATTGTGGAGCGCTGCTATTCGGAGATCACCTCGGTGATCCCCGGGACGCGGTCCATGATGATCCGCTCGACCCCCGCCTTGAGCGTCATCATCGACACCGGGCACGTGCCGCACGCCCCCACCAGCGTGACGTGGACGGCGCTGTCGGCGTCGATGCCGTTGAAGACGATGTCGCCGCCGTCGCTCTGGAGCGCGGGGCGGATGGCGTCGATGGCCTCGAGGACGCCGGCTTCCCGGTCGTCGGTGTCAGTGTCGGTGTCGGTGGGCATGCGCTCTCCGCTCGGTGGATCGGACCCGGCTCCGGGTCCAACACCCCTATTCTCCCACGCCTTCCCGGGACGGGAGGAACCCCATTCCTCCTCAGGCAGTGGGCCGGACGCGCCGGACGTCGGCGCCGAGGGCCTGGAGCTGACCGGCGAGGTCGGGATAACCGCGATCGACGTGGTACGGGTCGAGGACACGGGTCTCGCCCTCGGCGGCGAGTCCGGCGACCACGAGGGCGGCGCCGGCGCGCACGTCCTGGGCGCGCACGGGCGCGCCGGACAGCCGGTCCACGCCCCGGACCACCGCGTGGCGCCCCTCGTTGCGGATGTCGGCGCCCATGCGGTGGAGCTCGTCGACGAACCCGAACCGGTTGTCGAAGACGTTCTCGGTGACGATGACCGAGCCTTCCGCGGTCGCGAGCAGCGCCACCACCAGCGGCATGAAGTCCGTCGCGAAGCCGGGGTACGGCAGCGTGGCCACGTCGACGGCGCGCAGCCGCTCGTCGCAGCGGGCCGAGAGGCCGTCGGGAGTCGGCGACACGTCGAGGCCCATCTCACCGAGCTTCAGCGCCACCGTCTCGAGGTGGTCGAGGCGCGTTCCCTCGACCGTGACCTCGCCCCCGGCGACGCCGCACGCCATGAGGATGGTCCCCGCCTCGATGCGATCGCCCATCACCTCGTTCTCGATCGGCGTGAGGCTCTCGACGCCCTCGACCTCGATCGTCGACGACCCTGCCCCCGAGATCCGCGCGCCCATGCGGTTGAGGAACGCAGCCAGGTCGCTGATCTCGGGCTCGCGGGCGGCGTTGTCGAGCACCGTCTCACCCTTCGCCAGGACGGCCGCGGTGAGCAGGTTCTCGGTGGCGCCGACGCTCGGGAAGTCGAGCACGATCCGGGCGCCGCACAACGTCCGGCACCGGGCCTCGATGAGACCGTGCACGATGTCGAGCTCGGCGCCCATCGCTTCCAGTCCGCGGAAGTGCATGTCGAGCTTGCGGCTGCCGATGTTGTCGCCGCCGGGCATCGCGACCCGCGCCTCGCCGCAGCGCGCCAGCAGCGGTCCGAGCACGTTGATCGACGCGCGCATCCGGGTCACGAGCTCGTAGGGCGCCTCCGGGGTGAGCGGGCCGCCGGCGTCGATCGTGAGCTCGTTCTCGCCCGTCCACTCGGCGCCGGCGCCGATGGCACGCATCACGTCGAGCATTGCGTCGAGGTCGAGCACCGGATGCAGATTGCGCAGCACGGTCACGCCGGGCGCGAGCAACGCCGCCGCCATCTGCTTGAGCCCGGCGTTCTTGGTCGCGCCGCACACACGAACGGTGCCGGACAACGGACCATTGGCCCGGACGACGAACGCGTCCATCACAGGCTCGCTAGCGGCGCTGGTAGCTCGGGGGTCGCTGCTCGACGAACGCGGCGAGCGCTTCCTTCATGTCATCGGAACGGAGGCAGACGGCCTGGCCCTCGGCCTCGATGCGTAGCCCGTCGCGCGTCGGGACCGTGCCCGCCACGT
>DASYFC010000181.1:0-13285 GCA_036498645.1 Acidimicrobiia bacterium
CGACTACTTGATGGCGCCCGCGTCGCGCAGCTTGGCCAGCTCGTCGGCGGTGAAGCCCCAATCGGCGAGTGCGTCGTCGGTGTGCTGCCCGGGCTGGGCCGCTCGTCGTGTGATCGCGCCCGGCGTGCGCGAGAACCGCGGCGCAGGAGCGGGTTGGAGCACGCCATCGTGCTCGACGACCGTGTCGCGCGCCTTGATGTGCGGGTGATCCGCCGCCTCGCTCATCGTGAGGACAGGCGCGAAGCACGTGTCGGTGTGCTCGAGGATCGTGGACCACTCGTCGCGCGTCTTGGATTTGAACAGGGCCGTGAACTTCTCGCGCAGCGTCTCCCAACCGCTGCGGTCCATCTGCGCGGGAAGATCGGCATCGGACAGCCCGAGCTTCTCGACGAGCTCGGCGTAGAACTGCGGCTCGAGCGAGCCCACGGAGATGAACTTGCCGTCGGCCGTCTCGTACGTGTCGTAGAACGGAGCGCCGGTGTCGAGCACGTTCCCGCCGAGGTGCTCCTCGTCGAACGCGCCCAGCGCCCGCAGCCCCCAGGTCATCGCCATGAGGATGGCGCTGCCGTCGACCATCGCCGCGTCGACCACCTGCCCCTCGCCCGACGACCGCGCCTCGAGGAGCGCGCACGCGACTCCGAACGCGAGCAACATGCCACCACCGCCGAAGTCGCCGACGACGTTCATCGGCGGAGTGGGCTTGCCACCTGCACGCCCGAAGTGCGCCAGCGCGCCGGCGAGCGAGATGTAGTTGATGTCGTGGCCGGCGGCCTGCGCGTAGGGGCCGTCCTGGCCCCAGCCCGTCATGCGCCCGTAAACGAGCTTCGGGTTGCGGGCGCGGCACGTGTCGGGCCCGATCCCGAGCCGCTCCGCCACGCCGGGCCGGAAGCCCTCGATGAGCGCGTCCGCCTGCTCGACCATGCGCAGCACGGTCTCGACGCCGTCGGCCTGCTTGAGGTCGACGCCGATCGACCGCCGGCCGCGGTTCAGCACCTCCATCCACCCGGGGTCGAATCCGCGCTCGACCGATTGCGCGCGGTCGACGCGCACGAGGTCGGCGCCCATGTCGGAGAGCAGCATCGCCGCGAACGGCCCCGGCCCGATGCCCGCGATCTCGATGACCTTCACGTTCGACAGCGGTCCCATGCGGCGACCCTAGCTACGGTTCCCTGCATGGTCGAAACGCTCGCGTCGGGGTACGGGCTCGTCGAGGGGCCGACGGTCGACGAGAACGGGAACCTGTACTTCAGCGACGTGCTCGGCGGCGGCGTGTACCGGCGTGACCCCGACGGCGCCATCACGACCGTCGTGCCGAAGCGCCGCGGCGTCGGCGGAATCGCGCTCCACGCCGACGGCGGCGTCGTCGTGTCGGGTCGCGACATCGTGCACGTGCGCGACGGAGAGAACCGCACGCTCTACTCCATCGACGGCGTGCCGGGTTGGAACGACATCTGCACGGACTCTGCCGGTCGCGTCTATGCAGGGTCGATCCGCTTCGCGGTGTTCGATCCGGACGCCACGCCGGTACCCGGTGAGCTGTGGCGCATCGACGCCGAGGGCGACGCCACATGCCTGTACGACAACGTGCTCCATGCGAACGGCGTCGTGTTGTCGCCCGGCGAGGAGACCATTTACCACTCGGACACTCGCAACAACGTGATCCTGGTGCACACGCTCGCAGATGACGGCACGGCCGGCGATCGCCGCGCCTTCCACTTCCCTCCCGGCGCGCCCGACGGGATGGCTGTCGACGCGCAAGGACTCCTCTGGGTCGCATCGGCGCGAGCCGGGTGCGTCGCCCGCCTGACGCCCGACGGCGAGATCGACCGCGTCCTGGAGGTGGCCGCGCAAACGGTGACATCGCTCTGCTTCGCCGGCGGGGATCAGCACGACCTCTACGTCGTGACCGCCGACAACACCGAGGTGCCCGACCGGCGCGGCACGATCTTCCGCGTCACCGCCGGTGTCGGCGGCGCGCCGGTACACCCGGCGCGGATCTGACCGAACCTGGTGGGGCACCTCCGACAGGGGCCGGGGTCCCCCGGCCCAGGATCGAGACGATGGTCGGCTGGAGCACTTGCACCAGCACGTGCGACCAGAGAGCTAGAACGCGAGCTTCAGGCCCGGCCGCGGCCAAGGCGTCGACACGAGCCTGCCGGTCGCAGAGCACGTCACATACGCGGTCCGAAGTTCGTCGCCGCCGAAGCACACGTTCGTGACCATCGGGTCCGGGAACGGCACGTGCTCGACGCTGCTGCCGTCGGGCGAGATCACCGTGAGCCCGCCGTTCACCAGCGTGCCCACCACGACGTTCCCGTCGCCGTCGACGGCGAGTGAGTCGAACAGCTGCATCCCCGGGAGCCCGCACACGAGCTCGCCGCCGTTGCCGACCGGCGGGGGCGGTGCCGCGAGCTCACCGGGCCCGGCGAGGTCCCAGGCGAAGACCCTGCCGGTGTACGTCTCCGCCGCGTAGACACGCCGGCCGTCGGGTGACAAGCCCACGCCGTTGGGACCGTCGAGCGGGTACACGACCTCGCGGATCTCCGAGCCGTCGGGGCGCGCGTAGTAGAGGCCGCCGTGCGTCTTGTCGCGCACGCGCCAGCGGCCGTGGTCGGTGAACCAGAAGCCGCCGATGTCGTCGAAGACCAGATCGTTCGGGCCGATGAGGTCATGGCCGTCGCACTCGCGGTACAGGACGGTCACCTCGCCGCTCGCGAGGTCGACGCGCTCGATGCGGCCACCGGTGTGGTCCTGCGGCAGGTAGCTGTCCGGGATGGTGAGCCCACCGAGGTCGTGCGAGCCGTACCCGCCGCTGTTGCACACGTACACGGCACCGTCGGGACCGATCGCGAGCCCGTTCGGGCTGCCACCGTTCTCCGACACCACCGCCTTCTTGCCGTCGGACTGCACGCGCACGACGGTGCCCCCGAGGAGCTCCACGCACAGCACACTGCCGTCCGGCATCCACACCGGCCCCTCCGGAAAGCGCAACCCGCTCGTGATCTCGGTGATCTCGACGTCCATGCTCTCCCCCCGGGTGGGCGTATCGGGGAGCGAAGCACTTGCTTGACCGGTCGGTCAAGGCGGGGTTGCATGGCGCGCATGAAGCTGCGCCTGGAGCCGTCCGACGAGCACATGCACCCGCTGGAGTCGGCCAAGAACTTCAACGAGTCGATGTACTTCAACTTCTTCGACCCGGCCGACCGCGTCGGCGGGTGGTTCCGCCTGGGCAACCGGGCCAACGAGGGCTACGCCGAGATGACGACGTGCGTCTACCTCCCCGACGGGCGGGTCGGGTTCATGTTCAGCCGGCCCGAGATCGCCGACAACGACGCGTTCGACGCCGGTGGGATGCGATTCGAGATGATCGAGCCGTTCGAAGCGCAGCGAGTCTCGTATACGGGCAAGGTCGCGCTGCTCGAGCGACCACTCGAGATGGTGAACCCGCGCCAGGCGTTCACCGAGAACCCGTGGGTCGACGCCGCCGTCGAGCTCGACTACCGCGGTGTCTCGCCCATGTGGGGCGGCGAGCCCGTGAACGACGACGGCTCGCCGATCACCGAGAACACCGAGCAGGGCTTCGCCCGCGGTCACTACGAGCAGCACGTCGGCGCTCGAGGCATCGTGCGCGTCGCCGACCAGGAGTGGGAGATCGACGGGTTCGGGCTTCGCGACCACTCCTGGGGGCCGCGGTACTGGCAGTCGCCGTGGTGGTACCGGTGGCTCACCGCCAACTTCGGCGAGGACTTCGGGTTCGTCATCTCGATCGTCACCTCGCGGGACGGCGGCCAGCGCGTCGGCGGCGTCGTGCTCGAGGACGGCGAGTACCGCACGATCGACGAGGTCAAGCTCGAGACCGATTGGCGCGGCGCCGATTCGTACCACCAGGAGGTGCGCGCGATCGCGCACACCGCCGACCGCGAGTACGAGATCGAAGGCAGCGTCCTGTCGCTCATCCCGCTGCGGAACCGTCGTCAGACGCCCGACGGCGACATGCTCGTGACGCGCATCTCGGAGGGCATGACCGAGTGGCGGTGCGACGGCAAGGTCGGCTTCGGGCTGTCGGAGTACCTCGACCAGATGGTCGACGGACAGCCGGTCGGCGTCACAGCCTGACCTCAAGCGGTCGTGCGGCCTCCGTTTCTCTGCGCTCGACGGAACTGGGGCCGCCACCCCTCCTGACGCCGCTCGTGCTCGAGGTACCGGCTTCGCGCCCGCAAGAGGTCGGTGCGCGTACAGATCCCGACGAGCCGATCGTGCTCGACGACGGGAATGTGGTCGACGCCCTCCTCGGTGATGCGTTCGAGCACGGTGAGCAACGCGTCGTCCGGTCGAACCGTCACGACGTCTGCGGTCGCGACCTCTTTCACGGGCGTGCCGTCCGGGAGGTCCCGCGCCAGAAGGTCGCCGCGGGTCACGATCCCCGCCAGGGCGAGGTCACCGTCCACCATCGGGTATGCGCCGTGGCCGCCGTTCTCGAGCACACGGCGCGCATCGGCAATGGCCGCGTCCTCGGGGAGAGTCTCGACACCCGTGGTCATCGCCTCCTGGACGGAGTGCACCTGAAGCACGTCCGGCGCGTATCGCCGGGGCACGACCACTCCACGGCGGGCGAGCTTCTCGGTCATCAGGCTGTGCTGCGACAGCGAGTTGAAAACGATGTCCGCGAGTACGGCGGCGAGCATCAACGGCAGCACCGCCGCATAGTCACGCGTGAGCTCGAATGCGAAGACGATGGCGGTGAACGTGGCACCGGTCGCGGCGCCAAAGGTGGCCGCCATCGCGACGAGAGCGACCGCGCCCGGTGACAAGCCGAGACCCGGGAATGCCGCGTCCAAGCCGGCACCGACCAGTCCACCGAACGCGCCGCCGATGAGGAGGAGCGGAGCGAGCGTGCCGCCCGACGTGCCGGAGCCCAGCGCGATCCACCACATGACGAGCTTCGCCAGCAGGAGCAACGCCAGGGCACCGACCGCGATTCGGCTCGCGAGGACGTCGTCGATCGCGTCGTAGCCGACGCCCAACGCACGCGGGACGGCCAGCCCGATCAGCGCGAAGCCGAGCGCGCCGATGACCGGATGCCAGAACTCCGAGATGGGCAGGCGCCGGTACCCCGCCTCCACGACGAACAGGCCCTTCGCCACGACGACGGCGAGGAGGCCGCACGCGATCCCGAGCAGCGCGAAGACGCCCAACGTGCTGAGCCCGGCGAAGTCGTGATGCGGCACCGAGAAGAGAGGCCCGCTCCCGAACAGTGCGGCGTGCACGCCGGCCGCGATGCTTGCGGACACGACGAGTGGCACGAGCGCGCGAGCCGAGAACTCGAACAGCAGGAGCTCGACCGCGAGCACCACCGAGGCGAGCGGGGCGCCGAAGACGCCCGCCATCCCCGCCGCCGCGCCGCACGCGAGCAGGATCTTGCGCTCCGACGGCGACATCCTGATGACCTGTCCCACGAGGGATCCCAGCGCGCCACCGGTCACGATGATCGGCCCCTCGGCGCCGAACGGGCCGCCGGTACCGATGGCCACCGCCGCCGACGTCGGCTTCGCGACCGCGGCCGGAGGCGAGATTCGGCTGTGGCGCGTCAGGATGGCTTCCATCGCCTCCGGGATGCCGTGGCCTCGGATGACCGGCGACCAGCGCGCGATCAGCGCCACGACGAGCCCCCCTGCCATGGCGACGAGGATCAGCTCGGGCCCGGGGTGGAAGTTCCTGAACGACGGGAGCTTCCAGCCGTACTGATGGAGCAGCGCCGCGTTCGTGAGCAGCGCGATCAGCCGGACGAGCAGCCAGGCCGCCGCCCCGCCGGCAAGGCCGAGCGCGGCGGCGAGCAACGACATGAAGACGAGCCGACCGGGAGAAGATCGCATTCCAAAATAGTATCGTGATACGATACTTCCGTGCCGGTCGAGACTGCGCACTCACGCCGGATCACGGATGCCGACTACCGGCGGCTCCTCGAGTTCCGCACCGGGCTCAGGCGCTTCCTGCGCTGGAGCGAGGAACAGGCCCAAGCGGCCGGCGTTTCGCCGGCCCAGCACCAGCTGCTGCTCGCCATTCGGGGTCACCCCGACGGGCGCGGGCCGACCATCAGCGACGTGGCCGAGTACCTGCTCCTGCGCCACCACAGCGCGGTCGGCTTGGTCGACCGGGCGGAGACCGCCGGGCTCGTCCGCCGGCGTCAGGACCGCGACGACCACCGGATCGTCCGGTTGCACCTCACTGCGCGCGGCGCCGAAACGCTGCATCAGCTCACCGCCGTCGCGCTCGAAGAACTGGGCCGGCTCTCCCCCCGCCTCCGCCCGGTATGGGCGGGCTTGGACGCGCCGCGCGGGCCCGCCTGACGCCGGCTACCAGCTGCCGCCGCCCCCGCCGCCGGCGCCACCGCCGGAGAAGCCACCGCCGGAGAAGCCGCTCGAGCCCGATGTCGACGGCGGCGTCGAGGTGAGCGTCCCCGACGTCGACACGGTGAAGCCGTCGATCGCGCTCGAGAACGCGAGAAACGTGAACGGCGTCGACGCGATGTACCACGACGAGGTGTCGGGCGGCTGGTCGTCGAGACCGGCGAACGCCGCCGCCCACTTGCCCGTCGCGCCGAAGACGATCGCGTAGGGCAGGTACTCGGAGAACAAGTTCTTCCGCTCGGCGAAGCGGGCGCGCTCCTTCTCCGACTCGTTGATGAATCTCCGGAATCCCTCGGTGTGCCGGAGTACGGCGGTGCCCTTGGCCGTGCGCTGGGGGCTCCAGTACGCCCCGAAGGTGAACAGGATGCCGGCCGCGAGCAGCGGGATGCCGAGCAGAGCCGCGTGCGTGAACAGGATCAGCAAGGTCAGCAGCCCTGCGCCCGCCAGCAGCACGAGGACGCCGAGGCAGCCCCACTGTGCCCGCGAGCGCGCCGGCGGGTGAACGAACCATCCGTGGTCGATCGCGTCCTGGAGGAGCGCGCCTTGCACCTCTTGCATCTTCGTGTGGAACGTGTAGCGGAGGTCGGAGAGTTGTACCTCGTTCCCTCCCTCGAACAACCCGTCGAGGAGTTTCTGCTCGTAGTCCTTGAGCTCGGCGTCGGGCTCCTTCTTCTTGGTCAGCTTCCAGTCCGGCTTGTGCAGAAAACCTCCCTCGCCCGGGATCTCCTCGATGACGAGGTAACCGCGCACGGCGAGATCGACGATGGTCGCGGTGACGTCGAGCGGGTTGGCCGTGAAGTCGACGAGCGTGCCGAGCTGTCCGGGCCGCAGGTTGTCGGGTGGGACGAACTCGACCGGCGTCTCCTCGTGATGGAGCACGGGAACGATCTCGTCGGCGCCGCTGTCGCTGCCGTACGCCTGGTCGACGGCCGAGCCGCGGTAGCGCCGGTCGCGACCGAACCGGTACATGAGGAATGCGAAGACGAGGATCACCACGAGCAGGAGCGCGCCGCTGACACCGGCGGTCACGGGGGTGATCGAGAACGCCGTCCCGAGGTTGAAGCGCTCCTCCAGGATCGGCTTCGGCGGCGGCACGGCGCCCTTCGGCATGGCCGTCACTACGGTGAGAGCGCCGGCGGGCGGGATGTCGCTCTGGGTGAACGTCGCCGTCGGGCCGCTGCTGGACGCGCTCGAGCACGGGAGCGTCGACCGGAGGGGACCGCTGAAGCAGGCCACCTGCGTGATGTCGGCAGGCGCATCGACGGTGACGGTGGCCCGCTGGATCGGGACCGTCCACCCGGGACCGATGGCGTTGAGATACAGCTCGTCGTGGTCCGCGAACCCGTTGAGCACGCCGCGCAGCGTGTAGGTGATGTCGTAGGAGTGCGGACCACTGATCGTGCGGTTCGGATCGCCGATCTTGATCCGCTTCAGGCCGACGCCGTCGACGTCGCCGCTCTCGATCGTGTACTGCGCCGCCGTCCCTTCCGACGCCTTCACGGACTCGACGTTCAGCGGGTACACGCGGTCGTGATTGGACTTCGGTGGGTAGTCGAACCGGACCGGGATATCCCGAAAGATCCCGTGCTTCGGGATCACGCCGAAGTCGTAGTCGATCACCTCGTGGACTCGGACCAGCCCCGTCGATTCGATGTGCACGTCGACGGCGTAGTTCCGGATCTGCTCCGGCCCGAGCTGCGCCCGGCTCTCGGATGCTGCCGGGGTGGAGAACGCGAGCACGCCGAGGACCGAAACCAGTCCCCCGAGAAGAGCAACCCGCCCGACGCGCACGGCGGGAATCTAACCGCAGGCCGGCGCGGTCTGTCGGGCTACCGTTCCGCGCCGTGCCCTCCCACGTCAACGAGCAGAAGCTCGCGGCCGCGGTCGGCAGCCATCTCGGGCAGCCGGTGACGATCGAGGATCTGCGCCGGCTGTCGGGCGGCGCATCGCGCGAGACGTGGTCGTTCGACGCCGTCACCGCCGGCGCCGCCCGTCATGCCCTGGTGCTTCGCCGCGATCCCGGGCCCCCGATCGGTCTGTCGGATCGGTCTGTCGAGTTCGCGTTGCTGGAAGCCGCGCACGAAGGCGGCGTCGCCACGCCGCAGGTCTGGTTCCTGCTCGAGGCGGACGACGGGTTGGGTTCGGGGTTCGTGATGGAACGAATCGACGGCGAGACGATCCCCCGCCGCATCCTGAGGGACGACGCGTATGCGTCTGCACGCCCGATGCTCGCCCGGCAGTGCGGCGAACAAGCGGCGCGCATCCACGCCCTTGACACGGCGCGCCTACCGGTGCTCCCGGTGCAGGGCGCGCGCGACCAGATCGACCTGTACCGCGGGTACCTCGACGGCTTCGGCGAGCCGCACCCCGCGTTCGAGCTCGGTCTGCGCTGGCTCGCCGAGCACGCGCCGCCCGACCCGCCGCGGCCTTCACTCGTTCACGGCGACTTCCGCAACGGCAACCTCGTCGTCGGTCCGGATGGCATCCGAGCCGTGCTCGACTGGGAGCTCGCGCACCTCGGCGACCCGGTCGAGGACCTCGGCTGGCTGTGCGTGAAGTCGTGGCGCTTCGGCGTGACCGACCAGCGCGTGGGTGGGTTCGGAACCGTTGACGACCTCCTCGCGGCGTACCGGGCCGCCGGCGGTCGCGACGTCGACCCGGCCGAGCTCGGCTACTGGGAAGCGATGGGCACTCTGAAGTGGGGCGTGATGTGCGAGATCCAGGCGTTCACCCACCTCCAGGGCACGGTCCGCTCGGTGGAGCTGGCGACGCTCGGGCGGCGGGTCGCCGAGATGGAGTGGGATCTCCTCGAGCTCATCGAGCGCTCGGGCGACGAATAGGAAAGGAGGCACATGCAGGATCGACCGTCGGCCGTCGAGCTCCTCGAGGCCGTCCGCGAGTTCCTCGGGCAGGACGTGATGCCGGCGGTCGAGGGCCGGGTGCGGTTCCACACCCGCGTCGCGGTCAACGCGCTCGGGATGCTCGAGCGGGAGCTCCGCCTCGGCCCCGAGCTCGCCGCCGCCGAGCGCGCTCGGCTGGCTGCGCTCCTCGGCGACGATGCCGACCTCGCCGCGCTGACGGCGGAGCTGGCGGCCCGCATCCGGGACGGGTCGCTCGACGACCGGCGCGACGACGTGATCGCCGCCGTCCGGGACTCCGTGCAGGCCAAACTCCTCGTCTCGAACCCGGACTACATCGGGGACCACGTCGGGTAGGTTCCAAAACGCTGTGCGCTTCGCCACCTGGAACGTCAACTCGCTGAAAGCCCGCCTCCCCCGCGTCGAGGAGTGGCTCCAGTACGCGCATCCCGACGTTCTGTGCCTGCAGGAGACCAAGCTCGCCGACGACGCGTTCCCGCAGCTGACGTTCCAGTCGCTCGGGTACGACTCCGTGCACCACGGGCCCGGGCAATGGAACGGTGTGGCGATCCTGTCTCGCGCCGGCGTCGAGGACGTCACCTCCGGGTTCGACGGCACCGACCTCGTCGATCCGTACGAAGGTGACGCGCGGCTCCTCTCTGCCATGTGCGGCGGCGTGCGGGTGATCTGCGTGTACGTGCCCAACGGCCGCCAGGTCGGCACAGACTTCTACGAGCGCAAGCTCACCTGGCTCGAGTACCTGCACGACTGGATCGCCGCCACGTACAAGCCGAGCGACGCGATCATCATGATGGGGGACTTCAACGTCGCGCCGGAGGACCGCGACGTGTGGTCGCCGAAGGCTTTCATCGGCGACACGCACGTCACCGAACCCGAACGCGCCGCCGTCGCGCGGCTACGCGACTGGGGGTTCGTCGACGCGTTCCGAGCCCTGTACCCACAGGACAAGCTGTTCACGTACTGGGACTACCGCCGGGGTGACTTCCACGAGCATCGCGGCATGCGCATCGATCTCGCATACGTCACCGAGCCTCTGGTCGATCGCATCCGGTGGGCTCTCGTCGACCGGTTCGCCCGCAAGGGCAAGCTGCCGTCCGACCACGCTCCGCTGCTCGTCGACATCGACGTCGACGCGGGCTGAGCCCGTCGCCATCGGGGCGTAGCGGGCGTACCGTGGCCGCATGGCCATGTACAACGACGGGTCACGTGAGCTCCAGGACCGCTTCGACAGCCGGCGGATCGCCGACCGCCTCGAGCAGATCACCGTCCACGACACTTTCAGCGACGACGATCGCGCGTTCATCGAACGCGTCCCGATGTTCTTCCTCGCCACCGCCGACGCCGACGGCTGGCCTGACTGCTCGTACAAGGGCGGCCAGCCCGGCTTCGTGCGGGTGGTCGACGAGAACACGCTCGCATTCCCGAGCTACGACGGCAACGGCATGTTCCGCAGCCTCGGGAACGTGCTCATGAACCCGAAGGTCGGCATGCTCTTCGTCGATTTCGAGCGTCCGAATCGCATGCGCATCAACGGCGTTGCCTCGCTGCACGATGACGACGAGCTCCTGAGCTCGTTCGAGGGCGCGCAACTCATCGTGCGCGTACGCGCCGAGCGGATCTTCCCGAACTGCCCCCGCTACATCCACAAGATGCAGGTGGTCGAGCACTCCGTGTACTCCCCTCGCCCCGGTCACGTGCCACCAGTCCCGGAGTGGAAGCAGATGGATGTATTCCGCGACTACCTCCCCGAGGATTAGCCGCGACGCGGCGAGGCGCTATCCGGCGACGGGCGCGCCGTCGGCGAAGGTCAGTCTCACGACAAAGAGATTGCGCGCGCCCTCGGGATAACCGACCTTGCCGCGCACCCAGGCGTGCAGTGTCATCCAGAGCTGACCGTGCTCGTCCACGAACACATCCTCGCCACCGGGCCCTTCCGCCTTCGTAGTCGAGGCGAGCCACGGCCCGTCTGCCGGCTTCGTGCACGGCCCGGTCGGCGAGTCGCACACCGCGTATCCGACGCCGTAACTCGCCGTCGACCAGTTGTTCCCCGAGTAGAAGAGGTAGTAGCGGCCGTCGTACCCGACCATGCTCGGCGCCTCGACGACCCCCGCCTCCCAGGCCTGATCGGCTTGGAGAATCGGCTGCTGGTCGCCGATGAGCGTAAGGCCGTCGGGCGCGAGCTCCTGGGCGACGATGCCGGCGGTCGCATCGCTCTTCCACAGCAGGTACGCGCGGCCGTCAGCGGCGACGAACGGGCTCGGGTCGATCGCTCCCCCGTCGGGCGGACAGACGAGCGGACCGCTCGAGTCGTCGACGAACGGGACGCCGGGTTCCTTCGAGAAGGCACGCGACAGACACTCGCGATCCGGATCGTGCGCGCGCGTCGTGTAGTAGAGGACGAACCCGCCCGGTCGAGGAAGCACCGCCGGCGCCCAGACACCGCCGGGAGACGACCACGCGGGAAGCTTCGGAAGCGCGTCGGCCGTGTGCGCGGTGCCGAACAGCCCGCTCGAGGTGAGGACCGGGACGTGATCGTCCTGGTTGTTGGTCGCGTACGCGTAGTACGTGTTGCCTGCACGGAGGACGAACGGGTCGGCGAAGTCGCGGCAGTAGACGGCCGAGCCCTGAGGTCGGAGCGCGGCGCGCACCTTCCCCGCGACACCTCCTGTGCCTCCGATCGGTGGTCGGTTGGCGGGTTCGGAGGGCGCGGTGGACGCGCCGGCCCGGAACACGATCCCCGAGCACGGGGCGTCCTCGAACAGCGGCACGACGACGGCGAGGGCGAGCCACACCACGAGCCAGAGCGCGGCCACCAGCGCGAGGGCGATCCCGACGGTCGTGCGCGATCTCCGCTCCATCACCTTGTTCGACCCGCTCGGAGGATGAGAGGTCGCGTGTCCCGCCCCGGCCTGTGACCGACGTCATCTGGCCCCATCGGGGGCGCAAGCCCATGATGAAGCGGCGTAACTTATCGGCGATAACTCACCCTCGGGGACGCTTGTGCTCGCTCGCCTCGGTCGATTCACCGTCGCCCATCGCAAAGCGGTGCTCGCCAGCACGGCGGTGTTCTTCGTCCTCGCGGTCACGCTCGGCGGCGGTGTCGCCTCCCACCTGACTGCCGGAGGCTTCACCGACCCAAACTCCGAATCGAGTCGCGCCGCGGACGCCGTCAAGCGCGACTTCGGCAAGCAGGAGCCCGACCTCGTGCTGCTCGTGACGGCGAAGCAAGGCACCGTCGACGACGCCGAAGTGGGCAACGCGGCGAACGCGCTCACGTCCAGGCTGGCGGCGGAGCCCGAGGTCTCGCGGGCGGTGTCGTACTGGAGCGTCGGGAGCCCACCGCCGCTCCGCAGCACCGACGGCCGTCAGGCGCTCGTGCTGGCGTCCTTGCGCGGCGGCGAAGACAAGATGCACCAGGCCGCCGAGAAGCTGTCACCGCGCTACGCGGGCGACCACGGACCGGTCATCGTGGGCGTCGGCGGATTCGCCGAGGTCTTCCGGCAGGTCAATCAGCAGGTCGAGTCCGATTTGCTGCGCGCCGAGCTCATCGCGTTCCCCATCACGCTCGCGTTGATGGTGCTCGTGTTCGGGAGCGTCGTGGCGGCCGGTCTGCCCCTCCTCGTCGGCGTGCTCGCGATCGTCGGGACGTTCCTGGTCCTGCTCGTCATTGCCGCGCTCACGGACGTGTCGATCTTCGCCCTCAACCTCACCACCGGCATGGGTCTCGGGCTGGCGATCGACTACAGCCTCTTCATCGTGTCGCGCTACCGGGAGGAGCTCCAGGCCGGGCGCGCACCGAACGACGCGGTGGTCCGTACGGTCCAGACCGCAGGGAAGACGGTCGCGTTCAGTGCGCTGACCGTGGCGGTCGCCCTCGCCGCGCTGCTCGTCTTCCCACTCGCGTTCCTGCGGTCGTTCGCCTACGCCGGGATCGGCGTGGCGCTGCTCGCCGGCATCGCCGCGGTCGTCGCCCTCCCGGCGCTCCTCGCCATGCTCGGC
>DASYFC010000182.1:0-17768 GCA_036498645.1 Acidimicrobiia bacterium
GGCGGCCTTTCTGCGTTCCAGGCCCCATTGACCAGCGGAGACGACGACCAAGCAGCAAGCGACCGAGACGACAACCGAAGACAGGGGAAGCACGGCGATGTTCGCCATCGAGATCACAGAAGACGAGCCCTGGCGGCTCGAGGCCCGATGTCGCGACGGTTCGGCGTCGCTCATCGAACTGTTCTTCTCGGAGCAGCTCGATGACATCGCGCGAGCCAAGGCCTTCTGCCGGGCGTGCCCGGTGCGCGAGGCCTGCCTCGAGGCGGCCAAGACGCGGCGTGAGCCGTGGGGCGTCTGGGGTGGCGAGCTGTTCGCCAACGGCAAGGTGCTGGCCCAGAAGCGCAAGCGCGGTCGGCCGCCGAAGGTGCGGCCGCCCGAGCCCGTGTACGACGAGTGGGGTCAGCTCGTACCCCAGTCGGCATGACGTGACGGCGAGGCGGCGGTGGACCGCGCGAGATCGCCGCAGTCGGCGGGCCGGGGTGACGAGGGGCGTCAACCCCCCCGGACGCTCCGTCGAGCCCCGGCCTGCCCGCGGTGAATGCACACATCGACCACTAACGTGACGCGGCCGGGCGCTTAGCTCAGTTGCGTAGAGCGCCGCCCTTACAAGGCGGAGGTCGCAGGTTCGAGCCCTGCAGCGCCCACTACGTGCGGCTCGCGCCGGCACAGACCGCTGCCGAGCAGCAATACCTCACGTCGACTACGCCCGCCTCCCCCTGCGTACGGCGGAGAAATCGGCGAAGCGGAGTTGATTCAGCTCAAATCAGCGAGTCGGTCTCGAAGAAAGCGACGCTCAGGCTCGGTCTGCGCGAGTTCAAGCGCGTGCTCATACGCCTGCCGAGCGTCGCTGTCGCGGCCAGCGCACCGCAGCAGGTGAGCCCGCGTGGAGTGGAAGTACCGGTAGTGATGCAGCTCGAGCTGGTCGAGGATGGCGAGCCCAGCTTCGGGCCCATGAAGCTCGGCTACGGCGATGGCCTGGTTCAGCTGGACGACGGGCGAGCCGGTCTGTCGGGCGAGAGTCTCGTACAGCCCCGCGATCTGCGCCCAGTCCCGCGGCTGATGCAGGTGTAGTTCCGCAATCGCTGCCTGTACGACGTACGGCCCGGTGTGTCCGCGGCTCAACGCCATGTGCAGCAACTGCCGACCTTCGGTGATCTGCTCCGCGTTCCACAAAGCGCGGTCCTGATCGTCGAGCGGCACGACCCGTTCGTCCCGCAGCCGCGCATCTCGGCGTGCATCGTGCAGCAGCATCAACGCCAACAGTGCGAGAACCTCGCCTTCGTCGGGCATGAGCGCGGCCAGTGCTCGGCCAAGTCGGATCGCGTCGGCGGCCAAGTCGATCTGACCGCCGCCCCAGCCTTCGTTGAAGATCAGGTACACCACCGCAAGGACGGCCGCCAACCGGTCGGGGAGCTGGTGATCGGGTGGCACGGTGAACGGGATGCGCGCGTCGCGAATCTTGTGCTTCGCGCGCGTCAGCCGTTTGCTCATCGTGTCGAACGGGACGAGGAACGCGAGTGCGATCTCCTCCGTCGACAAGCCGCCGAGGGTGCGCAGGGTGAGCGCCACTTGTACGTCGAGCGAGAGCGCGGGGTGGCAGCACGTGAAGATCAGCTCGAGCCGTTCGTCGGGAATCGTTGCCGAGTCGTGCATGGCAGCCTCCGGCACAACCTCCAGATCAGCCGCGAGCAGCTTCGTCTTCGCGGCCAGCACGCGTTGCCGGCGGATCTGGTCGATCGCACGGTTGCGGGCGGTAGCGACCAACCAGCCGATTGGGTTCGCGGGGTCGCCGTCGTGTGGCCAGCGCTCAGCCGCAATCGCGAACGCTTCGGCGGCGGCCTCCTCGGCCAGCTCGATGTCACCGAGCATCCCGGTCAGCGTCGCCAGCACCCGTCCCCAGTGATCACGGAAGACCGCGTCAAGCGCCACGGAACCGTCTTTCGAAAACTGGCCGCACCTCCATCGCGCCGTCGCCGGTCCTCACATCCTGCAGCTCCTCCGCGATGGTGAGCGCCCCGTCGAGGTTGTCGGCCTCGATCATGATCAGGCCAACGAGGTACTCCTTGCTGTCGATGAACGGGCCGTCGGTCAGCAGCGTCTTCCCCTCGTCGTCGCGCAGTGTCGTCGCCGACTCGTCCGCGTGCAGGCGAGCCCACCCAGTGACGTAGGGCCGGGCGAGCAACGCGGCGATGGAGTCGGGCATCGGGCCGGGCGGGCTATCCGAACGGCCGTATGCCAGCAGTACGTACTCCATGAGTCCTCCCCTCACGGCCGCGCCAGTGTCGAGCATTAGACGAGCAGCCGGCCCGTGGACGGACAGGTCACCCGAAAGAAATCCTGCTCCGCCGGTGTCCGTCTTGCGGCCGCCCGTTCGTCATTCCTGCAGATCCGCCGGACGAGGCGGACACGCTGAAGGTAACCGCAAGCAAACAGCACGTCGGAATGAAGGGAAGGCTGCAATGACAAGCAATGAGCGACTGTCCGCAACCTCGGATTACCAGACGACGATTCGCGTGAAAACGTCGCCCGATGCCCTGTTCGACGCGCTCACCACCGTCACCGAGCTCGCCGCATGGTGGAACCCTGCCACCGGTTCCGGCGACGCCGGGGGCGAGCTCAGGTTCATCATGAACGCCCCCGAACCGCTCGTGATCCACGTCGACGAGGCGACCCGGCCGGCGTCGGTGCGGTGGACCGTCACCGACTGCCCCTTCCTCCCCGACTGGGTCGGGACCAGGCCCACGTTCACCATCACCCCGGTCGACGGCGACGCATGCGAGCTCCACTTCCACCACCAAGGGCTGAGCGAAGGCTTGGAGTGCATCGACATGTGCACTCGCAGCTGGAACCACTACATGACGAGCCTGCGCGACTACCTCGAAGCTGGCCGCGGAAGCCCGTTCGGGAGCCCCGCAGACAAAGCCCGCCGCGAAGCGCAAGCCCAGAGTACGGAGTGAAGCGCCCACGTTGACCCGGTCAGACGATGAACGTCGACGGTTCGGGCGCGCCAGGATGGGGCGATGGCTTCTCCGCCGGAGCACCCCGACGACGAAGACCGCGAGATCGAGGAGATCCTCACCGAGCTGCGCCAGCTTCGGTCCGTCGTCGATCGCGTCGAGCGACGGCGCCGACGCATGGTCGCGATGTTTCTCGCTGCGTTCCTCGTCCTGACCCCGACGGTCGTCATCGCGGTGCATCTGCTGATCGACTACGAGAGCGGTCGAGTAGCCCAGGCCATCGAGCGGTCGTCGGGTCCGTTCACCGACGAGGCGCTCAGGCGAGTGTGTCAGTCGATCAAGATCCCGCTTTTCGGGCCCGAGGCCAAGAAGCGGCTCCACTGCCCGCCGTCGTCGACGACCGGCACCGAGCCTTCGACCACGACAACGTCACCGCCTGCTCCGACGGACGCCACCGCTCCCCCCTGATGCCTTGGCATTCGGCGGGCGTTCAGATGCGGGAGATGCGCGAGACGATCCTGGCGCCGTTTGTGCGAATGGATGGACACTCCGGTACTCCGTCGGGAGTCATCTGTAGTGTCCTCCCGTGGTCACCCCCTAAGGGGGGACGACGACCAGCCTCGGCGGGGCGGCTACGTTGGCTTCGCGTGATGGAAGAGGTCGCAGGCACGACCACGATCGCGCGGCGTCTCCTATGAGTGACCAGCTCGGGACCCGCGAGGAGTGGCAGACCGCTCGCGACGAGCTGGCAAAGCTCGAGGCCGAGCACGCCGAGCTCGGCCGGAAGGTCGCGGAGAAGCGGCGCGATCTTCCTTGGGTCCCCGTCGAAAAGAAATACGAGTTCGACACCGAGGAGGGGAAGAAGACCCTCGCCGAGCTCTTCGACGGTCGCTCGCAGCTTTTCGCCTACAACATCATGTTCGGCCCCGACTACGAGCTCGGCGCCTGTCCCGGCTGCACGAGCCTCGTGGACGAGCTCGACGCAACAAGGATTCATTTGAACCACCAAGACGTGTCTGTGATCTGCTTCTCACGCGCCCCCGTCGACCGGCTGACCGCCTACAAGAAGCGGATGGACTGGTCGCTCCCGTACGTCTCGACTCACGGCAGCGACTTCCCCTTCGACTTCGGGCTCGCGATGACGCCCGAGCAGGCCGAGCAGATCCCCGAGGTCAAGGAGATGGTGGACAATCCGCCCGGGTGGCTCCAGGAGTGGTCACAACAGATCGGCGCGGACCTCAAGGACGGCCTGCGCGAGAACCCGAGTTTCATCGCCTTCGCCCGGCAGGGCAGGACCGTCTACCACACGTACACGGTGGCGGCACCCGACCCGTTCGTCGTTCCGTATCACTACTTTCTGCTCGACCGCACGCCGAAGGGACCGCCGGAGGAACCGCGGGCCTGGCGCAAGGACGAGTACCCCGACGCCTGAGCGTCGTCTCGCGCCAAGACGACTCCAGGAGCCGCAGATCAGCACGCACATAGAGGCACGGGAACTTGCGCCGCGCCCTATCGGCACATCTGGAGTCCTCGCCGCGTCCGCCGGTGAAGCTCTGTGGCACCGACGGCCGTTCCTCGGGCAACCTGTCTTCGACTTGTAGGGCGAAGGGCAGTGCTCGCGACTGCAGATCCGAGGGGGGAGGATGTTGTGCCCGCCGATGACGAAAGGGTGAGCTTCGAGGAAGACATCAAACCGTTGTTCCGTCCGGTGGACCGCGAGTCCATGGCTGGGGCGTTTGACCTGGCGTCCTACGACGAGGTCAAGGAGAACGCCACCGCGATTCTCGAGCGCTTGCGGAATGGTTCGATGCCCTGCGATGACGCGTGGCCGGAGGGGCAGGTGGCGCGCTTCCAACGGTGGACCGAGACTGGTATGCACGAGTAGCGCCAACATGTGTCGCTGGGCAAGTTGGTCCACGCCGTGCCCAATCCTGCGGATCTCGACCCAATACGGCGTGCCTGGGCGCGCGCTCGGAGACATGTAGAGAGATGACTCCGTTCGGACAGCCGAATCCTCGGGCTCCGCTCTTCGGTCGAGCGACGGAGGGCGGCACGCTCGATCAGGTGCTCGACGCGGCGCGTAACGGTCGCGGCAGCACAATCGTTGTCCATGGCGAGCCAGGCATCGGTAAGACCGCGTTATTGGAATACATGATCACGAACGCTCGCGACTTCCAAGTGCTGCGCACCGTCGGCAATGAGGCAGAACGAGAGCTTCCGTACGCAGCGTTGCAGCAGCTTTGCGCGCCTGGTCTCAGCGATTTGTCGCAACTGCCGGAGCCGCAGCGCGACGCGCTGCGCGTCACGTTCGGGCTTGCAATCGGCGCCGCTCCCGACCGGCTGCTCGTGGGTCTGGCCGTCGTGAGCTTGTTGTCGCAACTCGCCAACGCACAACCACTCCTCTGCGTAGTCGATGACACGCAATGGCTCGACCAAGAATCGGCGCAGGCGTTTGCGTTCGTCGCCCGCCGGCTGGCAACCGAGTCGATTGCGTTCGCGTTCGGAAGTCGAGCAATCACCGATGTGATTCGTGGGCTGCCGACACTCGAGATCACTGAACTGGACGGCGCCGCTTCGTTGGCACTACTTCGTTCGGTTCTTCCCGATCGCATCGACGAGAACGTGCTGGAGCGCGTCGTCGCGGAGACGCGTGGGAACCCACTCGCGTTACTCGAGCTGCCACACGGATTAACGCCAGCGAAGCTGTACGGAGGATTCGCGCTCCCGGTCTCCGTTCCGATCGCCGGCCGTATCGAGGCGAGCTTTCGCAGACGACTCGCCAATCTGTCATCGGAATCCCGCCGCCTTCTCCTCGTTGCGGCGGCCGAACCGACGGGTGATCCCGCGCTCCTGTGGCGCGCGGCCGCGCAAGTCGGCGTCAGCGGTTCTGCTGCGGACTCGGTTGAGAACGAAGGCCTCTTGGAAATGAACGCACGGGTCACATTTCGACACCCGCTCGTGCGGTCCGCGATCTACGGTGCGGCGACACCGGAAGAGCGACGCGAGGTGCATCGCGCGCTAGCCGCGGCGACGGATCCTGCACTCGACCCGGATCGTCGGGCGTGGCACCTAGCGCAGGCCGCGTCACATCCCGACGACGATGTCGCGGCAGAGTTGGAGCGGTCTGCCGGACGTGCGCAGGGGCGCGGCGGTTTCGCCGCGGCGGCCGCGTTCTTGGAGCGGTCCGCGGAGTTGACAGTCGACCCCTTGTCGCGCGCGAGCCGCGCCCTTGTCGCCGCGGAGGCCAAGCGCCAGGCCGGGGCGCTCGATGACGCGCTGGCGCTGGCCGCGATCGCTGAGCGGGGGCCGTTGGATGAGTCGCAGCGAGCGCAGCTGGACGTTCTTCGCGCTCGCGTTTCGTTCGGATCAGACCGTGGAAGTAGTGCGCCGATGTTGCTCCTGCAAGCCGCGCAGCGACTGGAGCCGATCGACCTGAGCGAAGCGCGCGACACGTACCTGGAGGCCATCACGGCAGGGGTGTTTGCCGGCCGGCTCGCGAAGGAAAACAACGCTCCTGAGGTCGCCAAGCGCGCGCTTGCAGCGCCGCGCCCTGCAGGAACTCCGCGCGCCGTCGACGACCTGCTCGACGGCATGGCGCTGCTGATCACCAAAGGGCCAACGGCGGGGACACCGGTCTTGCAACGGGCAGTGGACGCGTTCTGCGGTATCGACGTCGGCGACCACGAACGCCTCCGTTGGTCGTGGCTGGCCGGTCGAATGGCCGGGTTCATCTGGGACTACGACAGCTGGGACGTGCTCACCGCCAGGCAGGTCCAGCTCGCTCGCGATGCCGGAGCCCTCACGGTCCTACCCCTCACCCTGAGTATTCGCGCCTCCGTGCATCTCTTTGCGGGCGAGCTGAACGTCGCTGCGTCGCTGGTTGATGGTGTCGATGCGGTCGCGGATGCGACCGATACTCGCACGGCTCGGTACGCGGCGGTCACGGTCGCGGCGTTCCGCGGTCGCGAGCTCGATGCGCGGGAGCTGATCGACGCGAGCGCGAACGAGTTCGCGTCAAGGGGCGAGGGCATGGGCGTCACCGTCACGCAATGGGCTGCTGCCGTTTTGTACAACGGACTCGCGCGCTATAACGACGCGTTCTCCGCAGCAGAGGCTGCGCTCGAGGACCCCGACGACCTGGGGTTCTGGCCGTTGGCGACGGTCGAGCTCGTCGAGGCGGCGAGCCGCACCGGACGCGGGGGCACGGCAACGGCGGCACTCGACCGCCTCGAGGCGGCGACCTCGGCAAGTGGCACTCCCTGGGGCCAGGCGATCGCCGCTCGATCACGCGCACTGCTGAGCGAAGGGGACGCCGCGGAGGGCCGATACCGCAACGCCATCGATCGTTTGACCCCTACGCCGTTGCGCCTCGACCTCGCCCGTACCCGCCTGGTGTACGGAGAATGGCTGCGACGCGTTCGTCGCAACGTCGAAGCGCGCGAGCAGTTGCGTATCGCGCACGCTCTCTTCAGCGACTTCGGGATGGAGGGGTTCGCGGAACGAGCACGGATCGAGCTCCGCGCGACCGGTGAGCACGCGCGCAAACGCTCCGTTGAGACGAGCAGCGACCTCACGCCGCAAGAGTCACAGATATCGCAGCTTGTTGCCGAGGGTGCGACGAACAACGAGATCGCCTCCCAGCTGTTCATCACGCCGCACACGGTCGAATACCACCTCCGTAAGGTCTTTCGGAAGCTCGACGTGAAGTCGCGGACCCAGCTCGCCAGCCGGGTGCTGAAGTCGCAGTCGCGATGACCCTCGTGCCGTCCGGGCCGTCGATGTTCGACTCGGACGCGAGGCCCGTCACGCCGCAGATCGTGCTCGTCGGTATCGCGCTGACCCCTGAGAAACTAAGGGTTTCCTAGATGCCAGCAGGTAGTGGTTGCCGCAGCATTTGACGAAAGACGACGACAGCGTCCTGGCCTGGCCAGAAGGCGGCCAGCCATCGCATTGATGCGGAGATCTCACACGGCGGGAGCCACTACGGACGAGAGCCCGAACGGGCCCACTGTGAGAAAGACCTCGGCGGCGCGTGTGACCGAGGGGGACGTATCCCTCGGCGAGCGGGCCACGGGGTGGCGACGGGCTCGTACGTTGGCTGTAGTGGCGGTGGCGCTGCCCGCCCTGGTCGGGTTGGGCTGGCTAGAGCGCGGCTCGGTGAGTCATTCCTTTACCGTCCTGAGCCACGCGCATTTGATCCTTATTCCGTTTGCCGTCTCCGCCGAAATTTGGTCCATGGCGACCCTGGCCCGCCTGCAGCGCCGGTTGCTGCGCGCTGGCGGAGTTCGACTGCCGATCACGTCGATGGTCGTAATCATCTATGCCAGCAACGCCATCTCGGTCTCCATCCCGATCGCGGGGGCCCCGATGAGCGCCGCCTTCTCGTTCCGGTCCTTCGCCCGCCGCGGGGCGGATCGCAGTCTGGCCGGATGGGCGCTGACAATCTCCGGGGTGATCTCGACAATCGCATTTGTTCTGATCGTGGCCGTCGGCGCTGTGCTGTCCGGTAACGCCGTCGCCGCGGTGGTCGGGACGTTGGGCGGCCTGGCCACCGTCCTGCCGGTTCTGGCATGCCTGATAGCCCTTCACCACGACCGGCTCCGAGCTCGACTGGAGTCGGTCGGGGCCCGGGGTCTTCGGTTGGTTCAACGAGTCATGCATCGACCTCACGGCGACCCCCGGGAGCTGATCGAGGCCACCGTGGCGCGGGTTGTCGGGTTGCGTCTGAAGGCGCGGGGCTGGGCCTTCGTGTTCTTGATGGCCACCCTGAACTGGGTGACGAACATCGCCTGTCTGGCCCTTGCCATCGTGGCCGTGGGAAGCCCAGTCCCGTGGTCAGGCCTCATCCTGGCCTGGAGCGTCGGGGTGGGCGCCGGCAGTTTCGGCCTCACCCCCGGGGGTCTAGGCCTGGTCGAGGCCGCGCTGGCCGCGGCACTCGTCGCCGCTGGTGTGCACGCCCCGGAGGCGGTGGCGGCGGTGCTGATCTACCGGCTCATCAGCTTCTGGCTGGTCGACGCGTTGGGCTGGATGCTCTACGTGACGACGCGCAAGCGGGGTCGCCCGGCACCACTGGCGTCAGACTCGCCGGTTGATCTCAGTCCGTGATGGAACTGCTGCTGCCGCGCGAGCACGACCGGCTCGGCGCCGGCCGTGCTTCGCGACAACTGTCGAGTGAGCTAGTAGCCGCCGCCTCCGCTGGTGGTGCTGCTACCGCCGGAGCTGGCTGCCTTTGTGATCTGGTTGCCCGCCGGAGAGACCACGTACCAGAGGCCACCGAATGCATTCACCCCTTGGCCGTTGGTGTTGCCGGCCTTCGTGTCGCCCTGGAAGGTATAGAGCGGGTGGCCGTTGTAGACGACCTGCGTCGTGCCATCGGCGCGTGTGGCGGTGGACAGCAGCGAAGCCTTCGCGCCCTTGCCGGCCTTCGGCTTGGCGTTCTCGAGTGGCGGCCAGTTTGTCGCGCAGGCGTCGGTGCAGGCGCTCGTCGTCCCCTGGTCCGCCTGGAACACGTAAAGGGTGCGGCCCTTCGAGTTGACGAGCACTCTCCCGAGTTTCGTGTTCGCCACGCGAACCGTCGCCGTTTGCCCTTTTGCGGCCTCCTGGGGCGCTGTCGACCCGTTCGCGTAGCTGACGCCGCCAGAGCCGGCGACAGCGAGCGCCGCGAGCGGCACGACCGCCGCGCGGGCAAGGAAACTGGTGAATCTGTTGCGAGTCATGCTCGCTCCTTTGATCGGCGGCAGGACCGGCTTCGATCCCTAGCCGGAGGGCCGAGATCTCCACATGCTCATGATCGAACTCGACGCGTCGGCTGTCTACACCGCCCGCGACCAGCTCCGGCCCCGACCAGCGGTAATTCCTGCATTCCTGCGAACCCCAACGCGAACGGTTCGACCGGCATGGGTAGCAGGGGACCCCAAGGTCGGGGCGGCGGGGATCGCGAAGGGATACTGGCGGGGCAGACACGCGGGTCTGTACCCGCAATCATGACGTTGTGAACGCTACGCCGAAGGCCGGGGCATGAGCACCGAAGCGGCCCTTCGTCGCGTCCCGACGTGGTTGCTCGTGGCGATTGTTCCTGTCGTAGCTGTGATCGCGATCGTGGTCACCAACTTCGTGTCGAGTGATCAGCAGAGCGCTGCGACCGGATCAGCAACGGCGCCAGACACCGTGGTGATCAAGAACTTTTCCTTCTCGCCGAAGCCCATCACGGTGAAGACCGGCTCGACGATCACCGTGATCAATGACGACAACACCACGCATACGCTGACTGCGAACAATCGAGCATTCGACACTGGTGATGTCGGCGGCGGTCAGGAGGGGCGCATCACGGTCAATCGCGCCGGCACGTTCGCGTATCACTGCACGATCCACACGTTCATGACCGGGACCGCGCGTGTCACCCCGTAAGCCGCTCCTGTTGCTCGTCGGTGCCGTCGCGGTGCTCGCGAGCGGATACGTGCACTACTACCTGTACTTCAAGGGCGGCTACCGGAACATCGCCCCCGACAGTGTCGCGGGGCTTACCATCAGTCGAGCGTTCGCCTTCAATGCCATCGCCGGACCGGTCATCGCCTGGGCTCTCGTCGTCTCGCTGCGAGTCCCGAAGCTTGCCGTCCCGGCCGCCCTCGCCGGTCTTGGGTTCGCCGCCGCAACGCTCGTCGCCTATCTGCTAACCCGCACCGTCGGGCTGCTGGGGTTCGACGACAACCAGCTCACCTGGGAAGCGGTCGTCGCGTTTGGCGCCGAAGTCGCCGCCATCGCCAGCCTCGGCTCCTGGCTCGTCATTCAGTGGACGCACCGCCTTGCATGGTTCGAGGCGGCTCCCTCTGGGGAGGCGTAGAGCATGGAGACATGGGATGCGATCCGAGCCCGGCGGGATGTCCGCCAATACACCGACCAACCGCTGACCCGGGAGGAGCTCGAGCGCATCCTCGAGGCCGGCCGCCGTTCGCCGTCCTCCAGCAACTGGCAGCCGTGGGACTTCGTCGTCGTGACGGGCCGCGCGGAGCTCGCGGAGCTGTCGAAGGTGTGGAGCCATGCGGGGCAGGTCGCCGACTCGGCTGCGACGGTTGCGCTCCTCGCACCAGTGTCGGAGGGCGATCCCCAATCCCGCGAGCGAGCCCTGTACGACCTCGGGCAGGCGACGATGAGCATCATGCTCGCGGCAGCAGATCTCGGCATCGGCTCCGGTCACACGGCGGTGACCGACCAGGACCGCGCTCGCGCCCTCCTCGGGTTTCCGGATGATCGGTTCTGCGCGTACCTCATCCCGCTCGGCTACCCCGCCGACCGACCACTCACCCCGATCGTGCGGCCAAACCGGCGACCGTTCGACGAGGTCGTCCATTGGGGCCGGTGGTGACCGGCGCGCTTCCTGAATCGGGGTCCTGAGAGAGGGTTCCGCTCTCTGTGGTCGGCCGGTGACGCTGGGTGGTTTGCCGTTCTTCGAAAGGTGTAACGGAGCGAACGCGGCGAACGTACCTATATGCGAACACGTGAACCAGAGCAATGGGGTGATCGAATGAAGAAGATCATCGTCAGTCTGGTGGCGACGGCCGCACTGGCTGTCCCGGTGGGCTGGGCGTCGGTCGCCGGGGCGAAGAACGGCCCCGACCCCGATGCCAATGGCGATCTGCACTCGAACTGTCATACCGGATCCAAGTTCCGTGGTGCCGGTGGCGAAGACGCTGGTCCTGGGAATCCAAAGAACACCAGCGATGACGCCGCGTGTGCTGCGGCCCCCGTGACTCCGGTGACTCCGGGGTCTCCCGCTGCACCTGGCGCGGCGGGTGCGCCGAGCGCGTCGCGGGTCGGTGCCGCGGGTGCCGCGGGTGCCGCGGTTACTCCGGCCGTCGCGCCGTCCGGCGCGGCCGTGCCGGTCCCAGCTGCGCCGCGAACCACGGGCTAGTTGTCGGGAGCCTTCGGTCATGCCCCCGATCGGCATGCAGACGACGAAGAGGACCCCGGGGGTTTCGGCTCTCGGGGTCCTCTTGTGTGTCGTGTTCCTCGTGGCGGCGTGTGGCGGAGGGAGCGGCTCACCACATACCTCGGTGACCAAACAGGTGCCGCAAAGCACCTCGCCCCCGACCGCCACGACGTTGCCCCCGGGCGTGAGCTTGACCGCACAAGTGACTGCACCACTCGCAGGCGTTTTCGACGACCCGTCGTCACCTCAACCGAGTATGTCGTTCGGCCCCACCTGGCACATCGATGACGACCCGTCCATGCCCACCGTTCCGGAGGTGTTTCTGGTCCAGGAACAACGGCCGGGCTGGGTGAGGGTCCTGCTACCGACGCGGCCCAACGGGAGTAGCGGTTGGATCCATGCCGGTGACGTGCAGGTGAGCCCCGATCCCTACCGCATACAGGTCGACATCGCCGCGCACCAGATCACCGTGTTCAACGGGACACAAGTCTTCTACCAGGGACCCGTGGCCGACGGAGCCCCGGACACACCGACACCGCCGGGGCTGTTCTATGCGCGGGTGCTGTTACAGACACCAGATCCGAACAGCGTCTACGGGCCGTTCGCGTACGGACTCTCAGCACATTCGGACGCCCTGACGACGTTCGAGGGAGGTGACGCCGAGATCGGCATTCACGGCAACAACGACGCCTCGGCGCTCGGCAAGAGCGTCAGCCATGGCTGTGTCCGGATGGACAACAACGCGATCACCGTTCTCTCGAAGACCTTGCCGCTCGGTACCCCGGTTCAAATCAACCCGTGAGCTTTCCGCGCCGGTCGGCAGCGCCCATACGACAGGACTACTTTGCGGGGGATGGGCGGGGACTCGAAGCTCGAGACGGACTATCTCGTCGTCGGTGCCGGCGCGCTCGGGATGGCCTTCGTCGACACGTTGATCGAGCACAGCGACGCCGACGTCGTGATGGTCGAGCGCCGCCATCGCCCCGGCGGGCACTGGCTCGACGCGTACCCGTTTGTGCAGCTCCACCAGCCGTCGCGGTTCTACGGCGTCAACTCGACCCCGCTCGGACAGGACCGCACGGAGGCTGAAGGTACGGACACCGGCTTCTACGAGCGAGCCAGCGGCGCGGAGATCTGCGGCTACTTCGACGAGATCATGCGCTACCGGTTCTTGGCGTCGGGTCGAGTCCGGTTCTTCCCGATGTGCGACTACCTGGGCGACGGACGCTTCCGCTCCCGGGTGAGCAACCAGGTGACGGACGTGACGGTTCGAAGCCACGTCGTCGACGCCACCTACATGGCCTCGCGTGTGCCTGCGACCGATCCTGCCCCGTTCGACGTTGCCGACGGTGTTCGCTGCGTCCCCGTCGGCGAGCTGACCAGGCTCGGTGACCCGGCCGCCGGATACGTGATCATCGGTGGCGGCAAGACCGCGTTGGATGCGATCGGCTGGTTACTCGATCGAGGTACCGATCCCGGCGACATCACCTGGATCCGTCCGCGTGACCTATGGATCCTGAACCGAGCGTTCTTCCAGCCGGGCCAATTGCGCACCTTTGCGGGGGTCGTCCTCCAGCTCGAGGCGATCGTTGCGTCGGAGTCGGTAGAAGAGGTGTACCAACGCCTCGAAGAGCACGGGGTCATGCTTCGCACCGACCGAGCCGTCGTGCCGACGATGATGAAGGGCGCGACTCTGAGCCTCTGGGAGCTCGACCAACTCCGTCGAGTCAGCAATGTCGTCCGGCTCGGTCACGTCGAGCGCATCGAGCCCCACGAGATCGTCCTCGAGCAGGGCTCGATCCCGACCACTCCTGATCATCTCCATGTGCATTGCGCGGCGGCCGGACTGAGCGACAACCCACCCCGAGCGATCTTCACCGACGACACCATCACCCTCCAGCTCGTGACGCGTGTGGGCCTCACGTTGTCGGGCGCGTTGCAGGGCTTCCTCGAAGCTACGGGCAGGTCGACTGAGGAAAAGAACGTGCTGTGCCCGCCGGCCGTCATGCCCCACACGCCGTTCGACTACCTGCGCGTCGTTCTCGCCGGTATCAGCACGGAGATGGGGTGGCAAGAAGCGCCGGAGTTGCAGGAGTGGGTCGACCGCTCGAGACTCAACCTCCTGAGCGGTTTGGAGAACGAGGACGGCGAGGCCGTCCGAGAGCTACAGGGCCGTTTCTTCGCTGCGCTGTTTCCCGCGCTGGACAAGCTGCAGGTGTTCGCGGGCCAGGCCACGCCCCGAGAACGAGCTCGGATGTTCGAGCCGGCCACGGGTGTCGGCGCCTGAGGTTCACAGAGACACCGAGCGTCAACAGCCGGACACCCGTGCTGTACGCACACGCGTATCACGGCTCGATGCCGTGGGTCAGCGGCGTCGCAGGAGTCGGCCCAGGCGATACGCGATCGAGCGATTCGCCGGTGTGTCCACCGAGCGCGAACCCTCTTGGTCGGATTCGCCGGTCAGGCGACGACCCGTGTCACGCAGATCGTGCCATCGCGCGGCGACCTTGCGGGGACTGACCAGGACGAACACGACCACGCCGAGGATCAGGAGGTGCCAAGGCGAAAAGAGACCCTCGAACACGGAGCGAGGCTACGCCATGACTCGGCGACGGTGATGTCTCGACCCGGGTTGCCAGGGTGCATACTGACTTCGTGGAGACCATCGGGGCTCCGGAGCTGATCATCGTCCTCGTCGTGGTGCTGCTCGTGTTCGGCAGCAAGAAGGTCCCGGAGCTCGCTCGGTCGCTGGGCGAGTCCATGAGGGAGTTCCGCAAAGGAACCCGGGACGGCGCCGAGGACGACCGCAAAGGCGCCTGACGAGACGCCCTCGGGCTACCCGATCCTGATCTGGGGGTCGGTCGGTTTCACAATGTCGTGGCCGGCGTCGTCGAACGACCAGATCTCATAGACGCCGGCGTCTGGTTCGAACCTCCCGAATTTGTTCATGTGGGGGAAGACCGCCGAGGCGCCTTGGTATTCGATCGTCTTGCCTTGGTCGAGGAGTGTCTTGCAGGCCGCGTACGTGTTGCACTTGTTCTTACCTCTTGTGTTGGCGGCGAAGACGTCCTTGATTCTCGCGGGATCGTCGGACTTCGCCTTCTCGGCCGCCAGCGCAGTAAGGATCGTGCAGTCGTAGTAGTAGGCCGAGAAGATCGGCGCGACGCCGGTGGCCGCGAACGTCTCGGGGAACGGGTTGTGGACACCCGCCGGTGCGGCAGCGGGTGAGGTCCCTTTGATCCCCGCCACGGCGCCGGGGTTGCTCGGGTCGACGGCAGTCGCGAACGAGTTCGTGCGCATGGCGTCGGGCACGTAGATCGGGACCTGCTGGGGTCCGAGACCTTTGTCGATCATCGCTTTGACGACGTCGTTGTCCGTCTCGTCGCCGAGAACCACCACCGCGTCGGGTTTCTGGGCGGCAACCTTCGCGACGTAAGAGCCGAAGCTCTGCGCGTCGGGATCGAACGAGACATCGGCGACGATCTTGGCGCCGCCGCCGGTGAGTGTCTTCCTCAACGCCACCCCGAGCGCCACGCGATTCTCGGGATCGCTGCGATCGAGGATGGCGACTCTCTTGTGGTGGTCCCGTAGGACGAGCTTGGCCAGCGCCGGCCCTTGGAGCCGGTCGGACGGCGCGGTGCGGAAGTAGTAGCCCCCCGAGTTCGCCGTCGAGAGATCGGACGACGTATTCGACCCGGAGCACATGAACACACGGGCCGCGCGCGTGTCGTCGATCATGCCCAGCATCACTCCCGACGACGCCGGACCGATGATCGCGTCGGCCCTGCCGCTTTCGAGCAGCGTCTCCAACGACCCCAGGGCGATATCGGGTTTGTCGCCGTCGTTGGCGACCGAGTAACTCACGGGTTGGCCGAACACTCCGCCGGCGGCGTTGATCTCGTCGATCGCCGTCGTGACCGGCGTCGTCAGCGACGGGGCGATGCTGCTGAGCGAGCCCGTCTGGGGGGCGAGCTGCCCGATCGTCAATGTGCCGTCTCCCTTGCCTGTCGGCTGAGGGTCAAAGCCGGCGCCGGCGACACCACCGAAGACGCTCACGGTGCCGATCACGACGAAGAACACCGCGAAAACCCGCAGCCGGTTCAACTGAGGTACTCCTCGAGATCGGGCACGAGTCGAGCCGCACAAGAGCATAGAGACGGCTTGAACCCGGAACGGGGCACGCCCGTCGAGGCATGCTCGCCAGGGCGTCCTCCGACGGCTCAGACGTCGAGGTCTGTGTGCTCGGTGATCTGCAGCACTTCGAGTGTGCGGCCGAGTCCCAGGTAGACGGCCAGGCACAAGGTGAGATCCAGGATCTCGTCGTCTGCGAATTGATCACGCAGCCGGCCGAACAGCTCGTCGTCGATCGAACGATGATCGACTGCGAATTGCTCTGCGTACTCGATGGCCAAGCGTTGTCGATCGGTGTACTCGGGAAAGGTCCGCCACTCGTCGAGATGCTGGTACATCTCTTCGCTGACACCGGCCTCGACGACTGATGGCGCTCGGAAGGTTGCGCACGCGCCGCACGCGTTGAGTTGTGCGATACGCATGCGGGCGACCTCGCGTTCGGCCGCCGGGAGCTTGCTGGACCCGTACGCAGTGGTGATCATCTTGTTCACCATGCCGGCCATCTCGGGCCGGAGCGTCCAGACCATGGCGCTTTCGCCGCCGGGCCCCTCGGGGATGTCGATGCGCGCCATAGCGAAGCAGTGTACGGACGGACCCGGATCTAAGCTCGAGCGTTCGTCCGGTGAGGGCGCGGGCAAGGGGCAGGGGAGCGATGCATCCGAGATCGATCGCGGTGTGCGCCGTCGCCGCCGTCTTGGGGCTGACGGCGGCATGCTCGTCGGGCGGCAACTCGAAGAGCTCGTCCTCGGCGACGACCACGAGCAAGGCGGCCGCCGGATCCGCGCGGACCTCCGATCTGAAGCTCGACCGTCAGCACGACTACGGCAACAAGTACGCAAATGGGATCCTGCCCGTCGGCGACAACAAGTACGTGACCGGCGCGCCGAAGAAGGGGTCCGTATATCTGTGCCGGACACCGCAGGGCCAAGCGGGTGGCGCGCAGGAACGTGGGCCGTGGTTCGTGAACGACAACACCGAGTACGACATCCACAAGAAGGTGTCGGTCGAGGGGACCGTCCACTGGGACGCGAGCTACTCGGAGACGATGAGCGGCGGCAATCGGGTGATCACGACGAACGACCTGCCGCGTGACCACACGACCGGCGTCTTCCCGGTCCAGCCATCTGATCCCGCGTACCAGTACGACCGAAACCCGAACCAGATCGCGGCGCAGTCGCTCACCTACACGCTCAATGCGGCACCCACCGTCGCCGCAAAGTCCAACTGCCTCGGCGGCGAGGTCGGCGTCATGACCACCGGCGTCGCGTTGTTCGACGCCTTCGACGCCGGCGGGCGGGACGCCGGCGCGTGGGAGGTCCAGGACGGTTGCAACGGCCACCCGCAGATGTCGAGCGAGTACCACTACCACACGCTGAGCAGCTGCATTCAGGACTCGGGCGTCGGCAACGTCATCGGGTTCGCCCTGGACGGGTTCCCGATCACCGGACCGAAGGTCGGTGACAACAACATCCTCACGACGAGCGACCTGGACGAGTGCCACGGCATCACCAGCACGATCACGCTCGACGGCCGACAGCTCGAGACGTACCACTACGTCATGACGCAGGACTTCCCGTACTCGGCGAGCTGCTTCCGTTCGTCCGCAGCCCAACCGCCGGGTCAACCCGCGGGACCGTCGGGCCCGCCGAGCGGACCGCCGGCCGGACCGCCGGGCTGATCCCCGGTATACGGTCGGGAGCGTGGCCGGCAGCGAATCGGAGTCGCGGTATGTCCGTCCCGGCTGGTTCACCAAA
>DASYFC010000183.1:0-10793 GCA_036498645.1 Acidimicrobiia bacterium
CTTGGTGGACGGTACGTGCGGGCCGCGGCACAGGTCGACGAACGCGCCGTCGCCGTCGCGCGGGTTGCGGTACACGGAGATCACGGAGCCCTCACCCACTTCCGAGGCGACCTCCGGGTCGACCCGCTCGATGATCTCGACCTTGTAGGGCTGGTCGGCGAACAGGCGCAGGCCCTCGTCCCGAGAGACCTCCTCGCGGACGAAGGGCTCGTCGGCGGCGACGATCTCGCGCATGCGGGCCTCGATGCGTCCCAGGTCGTCCTCGGTGAAGTGCCGGCCGTCGGGCAGCTCGAAGTCGTAGTAGAAGCCGTCCTCGATGGCGGGGCCGATGGCGTACCGCGCCCCGGGAAAGAGGTCGGTGACCGCCTGCGCCATCACGTGCGCGGTGGAGTGCCGGAGCACCTCGCGGCCGTCGGGCGAGCCGGGTGTCACGATCGTGACGGCGGCGTCGTGGTCGATCGGGCGGTCGAGGTCGACCCATTCGCCGTCGACCTTGGCGGCGAGCGCGTCCTTGGCGAGCCGCTTGCCGATCGACGCCGCGACCTCCGCCGCGGTGACGCCCCGCGGGTACTCGCGCTGCGAGCCGTCGGGCAGCTTGACGTTGACCGCGTCGGCGGGGCTCATCTCCCTGGCGACGATACCAGCAGCCCTTTTTCGTTCCCCGATCTTTGGGCCGACGCGACAATGGGATCATGCCGCCCACTCAGATCGCGCCGAAGCTGCTGTCGTGGGCGTCCGAGCTCGACGAGCAGACGCTCGCGCAGGCGCGGCGCACGGCTCGGCTGCCGATCATCGAAGGACACGTCGCGCTCATGCCCGATGCCCATCTCGGCATCGGCGCCACCGTCGGCTCGGTCATCCCGACTCGGGACGCGATCATCCCCGCCGCCGTCGGCGTCGACATCGGGTGCGGAATGATCGCGGTCGAGACGGATCTCGACGCTTCCGACCTGCCGGCCGAGTTGGATCCGCTGCTCCCGAGGATCGAGCGAGCGATCCCGGCCGGCGTCGGGAAGGGACACAGCGGACGCGCCACCGCGGGACGCGCATGGCTCGCTGCGCATCCCCCGAGAGCTGATTTCTCGCCGAAGCAAGTGGACCGCACCGTCACGCAGTTCGGAACGCTCGGCAGCGGGAACCACTTCGTATCTGCGGCGCTCGATGAACGCGACAAGTTGTGGACCGTGGTGCATTCGGGGAGCCGCGGGATCGGCAACGAGCTGGCGACCGCTCACATCGACCGGGCACGGAAGCTCGCAGGACGAGCCGGCCACCAGCTCGAAGATCGCGATCTTGCGTACTTCTCCGAAGGCACCGACGAGTTCGACGCCTACGTCGCCGACATGCTGTGGGCGCAGGATTACGCCCGTGCGAACCGCGAGCAGATGATGGACACCCTCCTGGAGGAGCTCTTCTCGTTTCTCGGTGCCGGCACGGAGAGCCATCGCATCAACTGCCATCACAACTATTCCGCCCGCGAGCGCCACGAAGGGGTCGAGCTCTGGATCACGCGCAAGGGAGCGATCCGCGCCCGGAAGGACGACCGGGGCGTCATCCCGGGCTCGATGGGAAACGACATTCACATCGTCCGTGGGCTCGGAAATCCCGCCAGCTACGAATCGTGCGCGCACGGCGCCGGCCGACGCCACAGTCGCCGGCAGGCGAAGAAGCGTTTTACCGTTGACGAGCTTCGTGCGCAGATGAAGGGCAAAACGTGGAATCGCGACCGCGCTGCCGCGTTGCTCGACGAGATTCCCGGTGCATACAAGGACCTGGCGCAGGTCATGGCCGACCAGGCCGACCTGGTCGAGGCGGAGCACTCGATGCGCGAGATCCTCAACTACAAGGGCTCGTAGCTCGCGCTAGCGGTGCTCGACGGGTTGGGTGAGGTCGACGCCGATCAGGTTGCCCAGCTCGTGGAGGACGGCGGGAGCGGTGGGGTCGGAGCCGTCGGACAGGATCGCGCTGGCGAGGTCATCGAGCGCCTCGAGCGCCTTCGGCGCGTCGAGGTCGGCGTCGAGCGCGTGCCGTACCCGCTCCGCGTACGGGCGTGGGTCGGCGCCGTCCGGACGCTCTGCGGCCGCAAGCAGACGGTGCAACAGCGCGTTGCCTTCGTCGAGGTCGGTGTCGTGCCATTCGAACCCGGCCCGGTAGTGGTGGCGCATGAGCGCGAGGCGGATGGCGCGCGGATCGGCGATCTTCAGGAGGTCGCTCACGAACACGAGGTTGCCGAGGGACTTCGACATCTTCTCGCCCTCGTAGCTGACCATCGCCGAGTGCATCCAGTGGCGAGAGAACGTCTGCCCCGTGACCGATTCGCTCTGCGCGATCTCGCATTCGTGGTGCGGAAAGATGAGGTCGGTACCGCCGCCGTGCAGGTCGAGGGTGGGGCCCAGCGCGTCCGTCGACATCACCGAGCACTCGAGATGCCAGCCGGGCCGGCCGACGCCGAAGGGCGCGCGCCACGCGGGCTCCCCCGGCTCGGACGGCTGCCACAGGATGAAGTCGAGCGGCGCGCGCCGGTGCGGGTCGTCCGGGTTCCCGCCGCGAGCCCGCGCCAGGCGGACCATGTGCTCCTCGGAGTAGTGAGACAGCTCGCCGTAGCGCGGGAACGTCGAGACGTCGAAGTAGGCGGTGCCGTGTGTGAGGTAGGCGTGGCCGGAATCGAGGAGCCGACTCACCATCTGGATCATCCCGTCGATGGCCTCGGTGGCGCGGGGCTCGGCCGCCGGCGGTCGCATGCCCAACGCGTCCATGTCGGCCTGAAAGCGGGCGAGCTCGGCGTCGGCCAGCTCCAGGTAGTCGACGCCCAGCTCGCGCGCCTTGGGCAGGATCGAGTCGTCGACGTCGGTGACGTTGCGCACCATGCGCACCTCGTGGCCGAGCTCCTCCAGCCGCCGGGTGAGGAGGTCGTAGGTGATGTACGTCGCCGCGTGGCCGAGGTGGGTCGAGTCGTACGGCGTGATGCCACACACGTACATGCGCACGACGGGCCCGGCCTCGAACGGGACGAGCGCTCGCTGTGCGGTGTCGTGGATGCGCAGTGTCACGGCGCGGAGGGAGGCCGGGGCTCGACCCCGACGAGGCGGAGGCTGGCCTTGCCCTTGTGGCGAAGATTGATCGTGAGCAGCACGGCCGCGAACGCCTCGATGCCGACGGCGTTGGCGAGCGACCCGCCGTCGAAGCCGCGCAGGTCGGGAATCGTCGCAATGAGCTCGAGGACGGTCGATCGGGCGCCGTCGTCGTCGGCGCACACGATCACGTCGCTGTCGATGGCGTGGTCGAGGTCGCCGAGGGCGGCGGCGGGAACGTGCTGCAGCGCGGCCGCGATGCGCGCCTCCGGCACGGCCGCCTGCAGTGCCATGGTCAGGGATCCCTCCGCGGGCAGGACGGGCTGGAACTCTCGATCGACCTTCTTGAGCCCGTTGGCCATCGCGACGACGACCTTCCCCGACAACGCGTCGGCATGCTGCTCGGCCGTGGGAACTGCGGCCTCCCATTGGGTTCCGACGACGATCAGCTCTGCCGTTGCCGCGTCCGCGTTGCTGCCCGGCTCGAGGCTGCCGACGCGATCGCCCCACCGCTCGCGCATCTTCGTGACCGCGGCTTCGGCACGGGCGGCGTCTCGCGAGCCGGCGATCACGTCGTAGCCGACGCTCGCCAGACGCGCGGCGAGCCCGCCGCCCGCCGGGCCGGTAGCCCCCAGCACACCGATCTTCATGCAAGAGAGCCTGACACATCGGCTCTAGGCTTCCCGCCAACGACCGAGCGGGAGTGCGATGAAGTTCGGGATCATGTTCGCCAACGTCGGCCCCTACGTGGAGCCGGACATGGCTGCCGCCTTCGGGCGCATCGCCGAGGAGCACGGCATCGACTCGCTCTGGGCCGTCGAGCACGTCGTGGTCCCCGCCGACTACGAGTCGCAGTATCCGTACTCGCCGAGTGGTCGCATGCCCGGGCCCGAGGAGAGCCCGATCCCCGATCCGCTGATCTGGCTGACGTGGGTCGGGGCCGCCACTACGACGCTCCGCCTCGCGACCGGCATCCTGATCCTGCCGCAGCGGAACCCCGTGATCCTCGCCAAGGAGCTCGCGACGCTCGACGTGCTCTCGAAGGGACGCGTCGAGCTCGGCGTCGGCGTCGGCTGGCTACGCGAGGAGTTCGACGCGCTCGGCGTTCCCTTCGAAGGACGCGGCGCACGAACAGACGAATACATCGAGGCGCTGCGAACCCTGTGGCGCGACGAGGAGCCGTGCTTCGAGGGTGAGTACGCGCGCTTCGACCGGGCGAAGTGCTACCCGAAGCCACCCCAGGGCACCATCCCGATCCACGTCGGCGGCCACACACAGGCGGCGGCCCGGCGCGCCGGCCGTCTCGGCGACGGGTTCTTCCCCGGTCGCTCCACCGACGACGACCTCGTCCCGCTGCTCGACGCGATGCGCGTCAGCGCCGAGGACGCCGGCCGCGATCCCGACGCGATCGAGGTGACCGCGGGCGGCGTGCTGGACCTCGACGGCGTCCGTCGCTTCGCGGACTACGGCGTCGGCCGCATCGTGCTCCCGCCCCTGGGCTTCGACCTCGACACGCTGCGCGAGCAGCTCGGCCGGTTCTCCGAGCAGGTCATCGAGAAGGCCGGTTGACGCGATGGCATCCGAGTACGACGCGAGGCCGCCCGGCATCCCGTTGTGGTTCAAGGTCGGGCTGGTCATCGTGGCGGCGATCGGGGTGTGGCTCGCGGTCGGGATTCTCTTCGCGACGCTGCGAGTCGCGCTCGCCTTCGCGGGCTACGTGATCGTGGCGTTCCTCGCGTACCAGTTCGGCAAGTGGGTCGGACGCAGCTCCAAAAGCGACGACGAGCCCTAGCGCCAGGGGCCCACGCGTGGCGAACTACGCGATGCAGTCGGCGCCGAGCAGGACGCGTAAGTCCGCGTACAGCCCGTTGCTCGAGTCGACGAGGTACTCGTCGGCGAGCTGCAGCACGGTCGTCCGGTCGGCGCCCTCGAGGTGCACGTACACCGCACTGTCGCCCGGGTGGACGCGCAGGATCTCCTTGAGCCTCTCGACCTTCTCGTTGTTCAGCGCGGCGCGCTTGACCCGGATCCGCACCGGCGGTCCCCCATCGAGCACGAGCTCGGGTTGCGTGACCTCCATTGCGATGATCTTGGGATCGTCGTCGCGCAGGTCCAGGCGGCCCTTCACGCACACGATCGCGTCCTCTTCGAGGACGTGCCCGTAGGAGGTCATCGTCTTCGGGAAGACCATCACCTCCAGCGCAGCCCCGAGATCCTCGAGGACGAAGGTGGCCATGAGGTCGCCGCGCTTCGTGTACCGGCGCGAGAGCGCGGTCACGACCCCGCCGACGACGCGCATCTCCCCCTCCCGCAGCTCCTTGAGCTCGGTGAGCGTGCACTCGATGTGGCGGCGCAGCCCGCGCTCGGCGCCCATGAGCGGGTGCTCGCTGACGTACAGCCCCAGCATCTCCTTCTCGTGGGCGAGCCGTGCTCGCTTGTCGAACTCGGCGTCGGGGATCGCGACCCGTTCGTCGAACCCGTCCCCCGAGCCGTCACCGCCCGGAGCTCCGCCGTCACCGCCGAACAGGCTCATGATCCCGGCGTCGCGCTCGCGCCGGCGGGCCAGCGTGTTGTCGACGATCTGCTCGTACACGTGCAACAGGCCCTTCCTCGGGTGCCCGAGGGAGTCGAACCCGCCCGCCTTGATGAGGGACTCGATCGTCCGCTTGTTGAGGGCCTGCGGGTCGACGCGCTCGCAGTAGTCGAAGAAGTCCGTGAACGGGCCGCCCTCGTCCCGCGCCGCGACGATGTGCGTCACGAGCCCTTCGCCGACGTTGCGCACCGCCGACATCCCGAACCGGATCGACCCGTCGCGCACGGCGAAGTCGCTCTCGGACTCGTTCACGTCGGGAACGAGCACCGCGATGCCGAGCTGGCGGCACTCGTTCAGGTAGACCGCGGTCTGATCCTTGTTGGCCTTGACGCTCGTGAGGAGCGCAGCAAGGTATTCGACCGGGTAGTTCGCCTTCAGGAACGCGGTCTGATACGCGACGAAGCCGTACCCGACCGAGTGTGACTTGTTGAACGAGTAGTCGGCGAACGGCTCGATGATGTCGAACATCTCCTCGCCGAAGTCACGACTGTGACCCTGCGCGACGCAGCCCTCGACGAACTTCGACCGCTCCTTGGCGATCAGCGACCGGATCTTCTTCCCCGTCGCCTTGCGCAGGTTGTCGGCCTCCTCGAGCGAGTAGCCGGCGAGCCGCTGCGCCACACGCATGAGCTGCTCCTGGTAGATCATCAGCCCGTACGTGGGCTCGAGGATCTCGCGCACGTCGTCGTGGTAGTAGGTGACGGGCTTGCGGCCGTTCTTGCGGTTGGCGTAGTCGGTGTGCATGTTGGCGGCCATCGGCCCCGGCCTGTACAACGCCACCAGCGCGGCGACGTCTTCGAACGTTGTCGGCGCCAGCGAGCGCATGAGCGTGCGCATCGGCCCGCCCTCGAGCTGGAACACGCCGATCGAGTCCCCGCGCTGCAGCATCTCGAAGGTCTTCGGGTCGTCGAGCCGCACGGCGTCGATGTCGACCCTCTCGGCGCGCGCCGCCTCGATGAGCTCGACCGCCCGCTCCATCACCGACAGGTTGCGCAGTCCGAGGAAGTCGATCTTCAGCAGCCCGAGGTCCTCGACGCCGTGCATCTCGTACTGGGTGACGATCGGCGCGTCCTGGAAGTCGCCGCCGGGCTCCGGCTTGCGCTGGATCGGCAGGTATTCGGTCAGCGGCTCCCGTGTGATCACCACGGCAGCGGCGTGGATGCCGTCCTGGCGCCGAAGGCCCTCGAGGCCGCGGGCGACATCGATGACGCGCTTGGCGTCGGGATCGGAGTCGTACAGGGCGCGCAGCTCGGAGGCCATCTTGTAGCCGTCCTCCTGGCCGGTGACCTTCTCGAGGCACGCCCCCAACGGCGTGTCGCGCCCCATGATCAGCGGCGGCATGAGCTTGGCGATCCGATCGCCGACGCCCCACGGATAGCCGAGCACCCGGGAGGCGTCGCGCACCGCGGCCCGGGCTTTGATCGTCGAGAACGTCACGATCTGGGCGACGCGATCCCAGCCGTAGCGTTGAGCCGCGTACTTGATCATCTCGCCCCGGTAGCGCTCGTCGAAGTCGAGGTCGATGTCGGGCATCTCCTTGCGGCCCGGGTTCAGGAACCGCTCGAACAGCAGGTCGTACCGGATCGGGTCGCTGCCGACGATGCGCAGGCAGTAGGCGACACAGGAACCCGCCGCGCTCCCCCGGCCAGGCCCCACGCGGATACTCCGCGAGCGCGCGTACCGCACGAGGTCCCACACGACGAGAAAGTACGCCGAGAACCCCATGTCCTTGATGACGCCGAGCTCGAACTCGAGCCGTTCGAGCACGTGCAGTGCCGGTGACGGGCCGTAGCGGTCCTTCGCGCCCTCCAAGGTGAGCTCGCGCAGGTACGAGTCCTCGTCGTGGCCGGACGGCACCGGGAACGCGGGCAGCTCGGGCTTGCCGAACTCGATCTCGACGTTGGCGCGCTCGGCGACCAGCAGCGTGTTGTCACACGCCTCGGGGTGGTCCGCGAACAGTCCTCGCATCTCGGCCGCGGTCTTCAGGTAGAACTCGTCGGCGTCGAACTTGAACCGGTTCGGGTCGTCGAGGGTGGCGCCGGTCTGCACGCACAGCAGGGCGGCATGGGCTTCCGCGTCCTCCTTGTGCGTGTAGTGCGAGTCGTTCGTTGCGAGCAACGGCGCCTCCAGCTCGCGTGCCATCTTCACGAGTTGCGGGTTGACGTTGCGCTGCTCCGGCAGGCCGTGATCCTGGAGCTCGATGAAGAAGGAGTCGCGCCCGAGGATGTCCTGGAACCGCGCTGCGTTGTCGCGGGCCGCGGTGTATTCACCTGCCATGAGCTGCTGACACACCAACCCGCCGAGGCAGCCGCTCGTCGCGATGAGACCCGAGCCGTGTTGCTCCAGCAGCTCGAAGTCGATGCGCGGCTTGTAATAGAAGCCGTCGAGGTACGCGTTCGAAGCGACCTTGATCAGGTTGCGGTACCCGGCGTTCGTCTCCGCGAGCAGCGTCAGGTGGTAGATGTCGTGGTCGGCGCGCTTCGGCCGGTCGAACCGGCTGGTGTCGACGAAATACGCCTCAGCGCCGATCACAGGGGTCAGGTCCGCTTCGCGCGCCGCCCGGTAGAAGTCGAGGACGCCGTACATGTTCCCGTGGTCGGTGATCCCGACCGCGGGTTGCCCGTCGGCGGCGGCGGTGGCGATGACGTCCGGGATCCGGGCGGCCCCGTCGAGCATGGAGAACTCCGTGTGCAGATGCAGGTGCACGAACGAGTTCCCCAAGGCGCCGCAACCCCCTCATTCCGCCCTGGCCCCTCCCGGGCCAGGTCCCACAGGGGTTGTGGATGACCCTGTGGAGAATCACATTGGTGTAACTCTCACCATAGAGGGGCCGTCGCCGCCGGGCAAGCGTCGAGGTGAGGGGCTCAGGCCCGCCCGCGACCCCCGAGGAGCGGGACGTACATCTCGTCGGGAGTGAGGGAGCCGTGCATGCCGAGCAGCTTGGTCTCCATGGGCAGCGTGGGGTCGACGAACGCCACCGGCTCGCGGGCGGCGAGAACGACGTCGCCCACCCGGCTGCCGATCGGCCCCTCGGGCGCGGGCCCGATCCAGCCCTCGGCGAACAGCTGCTCCCGCGTGAGCACCCACGCCCGGTCGCCCACGCTCTCGCGGGCGGCGGCGGCGAGCTCGGCGGCGGCGCCGGGCTTGGCGTAGAGGTAGCGGAAGCGGGCCTCGCCCGCGTACATCGCGATCATGGGGGCCAGCTCGGCCAGATCGATCCACCCACCGCGGTCGATGTGGATCTGCCCGTGGTCCGAGGTCACGAGCAGCGCGGTGGTCGCGGGGAGGGCGTCGCGCAGGTCACCGACGAGCCGGTCGGCGGCGCGCAACTCGGCGACGTAGAACGAGTCGTGCAGGCCGTACTCGTGCGCCACGGTGTCGACGCTCGGGTAGTAGCCGTACACGAAGCTCTCGCCGGCGGCGACGAGGAGACGGCATTGCTCGACGAGCGTCGACACTGCGTTCCATCCCACGAAGCGGGCGCCGCGCAGCTGCGCGTCGGTGAACCCCGAGTTCCGAAACTCACTGCGCGTGACGACCGGCACGGGCCGGCCGAGGAACGCGGTGTGGCGCTGCATGTCGAACGGGTCGGGCGCGCGGCGATTGCCCGTGGTCTGCCAGCGCAGGATGTTGAGCACCTCCCCGTCGACGCGCATCCGGAACCCCACGAGACCGTGCTGCGTCGGAGCGAGGCCGGTGGCGAGCGACGTGAGCGCGCTGGCGGTGGTCGACGGCGCGACCGTGGTGATCGGGCCGCCCTCGAGGCCGTCGAGCTCCGGCAGCAGGCTGCGGTGCGCCTCGACGGCCTGCCAGCCGAGCCCGTCGAGCAGCAGCAGCACCACGGCGTGGGCGCCGTCGACGCAGGTGGGCATGAACGGCGCCGGGTGGCCGCCGAGGAGCGCCGGCACCAGGCTGGTGATCGCCTCGCCGCCGTAGTCGGGTCGCACCGGGTCCATGCGCTCGAATCTATGCGGCGCCAGGCGCCCCGGCGGGGCTCTCGGACGCGCGACCATGGTGGGCGTGAAGGTCTCGACCAGGGGCGACTATGCCGCTCGGGCTCTCCTGTCGCTCGCCTTGCACGGCCAGGACCGGCCGACGTCGGTGAAGGAGATCGCCGAGCGCACGAGCCTGCCCCAGCCGTACCTCGAGCAGATCCTCCTCGCCGTGAAGGGCGCGGGGCTGGTCCGGTCGAAGCGGGGGGTCGGCGGCGGGTACGTGCTCGCCCGCGCCCCCGAGGACATCACGCTGGCCGAGATCGTCGCCGCCGTCGAAGGACCGCTCACGACGGTCATGGGTGAGCACGACCACTGCGAAGGCCACTGCATCCTGCAGGAGGTCTGGGTCTGCGTCTCCGAGGAGATGGGCCACCTCCTCGACGGCTTCACGCTCGCCCAGCTCGTCGAGCGCACCCGTGTCGGCCACCCCGACGCGGCCGCGAAGACGTCAGTCTGACGCTGCGCCAAGCCCGTCGAGCACCGACGCGAGCTCGGACGGGAGCGGATCCTCGAAGCTGAGGCGCTGCCCGGTGGTCGGGTGATCGAGGGCGAGCCGGTGCGCGTGCAGGAACGGGCGGCCGGGCCGGAGGGACGGACGATCGCCGCGGTACGCGGCGTCGCCGACGACGGCGTGCCCGACGGCGCTGAGGTGGACGCGCAGCTGGTGCGTGCGTCCACTCTCGAGTCGACACTCGACGAGGCTCACGACGGGTGTGTCGTACTCCCCGCGGACTTCGTAGGCGGTGCGCGCCGCCCGACCCTCGTCGCGGACCGCCATCCGGGTGCGCCGGGTCGGCGAGCGGCCGATCGGGGCGTCGATGACCCCTCGCGGCGCCTCGAAACGGCCCCAGACCAGCGCGAGGTAACGACGGTCGATGTCGCGTCGGGCGAGCGCGGCGACGAGCACGTCGTACGCCCGCGGCGACCGGGCGACGAGCATCAGCCCGCTCGTGTCGCGATCGAGGCGGTGGACGATCCCGGGCCGAGCGGGGTCGCCGACATCGGAGAGCTCGGGGAACCGTTCGAGCAGCCCGTTCACGAGCGTGCCGCCCGGGTGTCCGGCCCCCGGATGGACGACGAGCCCGGCCGGCTTGCTCACCACGACCAGGTCGTCGTCGGCGAATCGGACGTCGA
>DASYFC010000184.1:0-41863 GCA_036498645.1 Acidimicrobiia bacterium
GGCGCGTACCGTCTCGTCGAGCAGCGCGCGCTCGGCCGCCTGCATGCTCATGCGGCTGCGACCTCCGGCCCTCGGCCGCCCGTGCGGGATCGCGTCGACCAACCGGGCCTCCGGATCTGCGCCTGGCTCACAACTCCGGCCCGAGGTCGAGGAGCCGCTTCGCGATGATGTTGCGCTGCACCTCGGCGGTGCCGCCGTAGATCGTCGCGGCGCGCGAGTAGAGGTACTCGGCGCGCCACGCCTCGCCCGCCGCGGTGTCGTCGGTCTCCACGACGCCCGGCAATAGGCGCAACACCGCGTCGTAGGTCGCCTGCTCCCCCGCCGCGACCAGCACCTTGTCGATCGACGTCTCCGCGCCCAGCGTGTCGCCGGCGGCCAGCCGGTGCTGGGTCGCGCGTGAACGGGCGCGGAGCTCGTGCAGCTGCAGGAACGCGTGGCCGACGATGGCGGCGGCGCGGTCGTCGTCGGCCGCCGCCTCGACGAGCAGCTCCAGTCGTCGAGCCAGATACGCGGTGCGCTGCCAGAAGCACGAGGAGCGCTCGTAGGGGAGGATGCTCATCGCCACGGTCCAGCCGCCGCCGACCTGGCCGAGCACGCGGTCGGCGGGCACCGCGACGTCGTCGAAGAAGACCTGGGCGAACTCGGCCACCCCGTTGATCATCTCGATCGGCGCGACGGTGATGCCCGGGGTGTCCATGTCGACGAAGAAGGCGGTGATGCCGCGGTGGCGGGACTCCGTCGATCCGGTTCGCGCCAGGAGGACGCAGCGGTCGGCGTACTGCGCCAGGCTGGTCCAGACCTTCTGACCGTTGACGACCCAGCTTCGTCCCGACTCCTCCGGTCCATCCGGTACGGCGCGGCACGCGAGCGACGCCAAGTCGCTGCCGGACTCCGGCTCCGAGAACCCCTGGCACCACACCTCGTCTCCCGCGAGCAGTCGCGGGACCACCTTGACGGCGAGGCCGGGCGAGGCGAAGTCGATCACGGTCGGCGCGAGCACCTCGACGAGCGAGTAGAGACCCGGGTCGGTGAGGTCCCGCGCCGCGAGGGCGGCGCCGAGCTCGGTACGCAGCATCGGGGAGCCGCCGAGCCCGCCGACGTGCTCGGGCCAGCCCCAGCGCATCCATCCCGCGTCGAACACCTTGGCCTTCACCCGCTGCATCTGCGCGACGTGGTCGTCCAGCGTTCCGGGTGGAGAGAAGGTGGGCGCGAGCTCGTCGTGGTGTGCGTCGAGCCACGCCGTGAGTCCGGACCGAAACTCGGCGATGTCCATCGGCCTGGTCAGCCGCCGGCGGGAAATGGCATTCTCTTGCACCGTAACGCCATTACCGCGACGGAACCAGCGGGGGCCGCGGAGCACATGAACGGCGCGAGCACCACGCGACTCCGTGTCGTGCAGTGCGGCACTGGCAACATCGGTCTGCGCGCGCTCCGGGAAGTGATCCTTCACCCGGAGCTGGAGCTCGTCGGGGTGCAGGTGTACGACCCGGCGAAGGACGGCGTCGACGCCGGCGTGCTGTGTGGGGAAGCGCCAGTCGGTGTGGTCGCCACCAATGATCCGGCGGCGATCCGGTCTGTCGAAGCGGACTGCGCGCTCTACATGCCGAGTGCGCTGGATCTCGATCATGTCGTCGCGCTGCTCGAGTCGGGAACGAACGTCGTGACGACGCGCGGCGAGCTCTTCGCGGGAGGGCGGCGGCTCGACGAGGAGGTGAGGACACGCGTCGTCGAGGCATGTGAGCGCGGCGGATCGTCGATCTACGCCACCGGGAGCAGTCCCGGGTTCATCACCGACGCGCTCCCGTTCGCGCTGCTCTCATTGCAGCGTCGCGTGGAGCTGGTGGAGATCGAGGAGTTCGCGAACCTGTCGCGACGGGACTCGCCCGCGTTGCTGTTCGAGCTGATGGGGTTCGGCCGCCCGCTCGAGTCGTTCGACGCCCGCCGTTCGTCGTACCTGCTCGGCGAGTTCGGGCCGCCACTCGGCATGCTCATGGAGGCCGCCGGTACCCCGGTCGAGGAGTGGCAATGCGCCGGCGAGGTTGCTGCGGCGCGCCATGCCACTTCGATCGTCGCCGGTGACATCGACGCCGGCGCAGTTGCCGCGCAACGGACGACGATCACCGGCCGTCGAGGCGGCACCGACGTCGTGCGGTTCACAGCGAGCTGGTACTGCACCACCGACCTGGATCCGGCGTGGGATCTCCTCCCGACGGGCTGGCGCGTGCGCGTGCGTGGCGATGCGCCACTCGACGTTCAACTCGAGTTCCCGATCGCGCTCGAGGACCTCGGGTCGTTCACCCCGGCGTACACCGCCAACCGGCCGGTCAACGCCATTGCGTACGTCTGCGCCGCGCCACCGGGGATACTCGCGACCGAGGATCTCCCTCCGATCGTGCCCGCCGGCCCGCGGTAACGGGTTTACTTCCCGATATCGGAGTGCACCGCCGCGGATTGGATCTCCTCGGCGTCCGCCTCGACGAGGAAACCTGCGTTGCGAGCGGACTCGGTCGCTTCGACCGATGCGGACACGAACCGTCCGTGGTTCTCGTAGAGCGCCGCCAGCTGGGAGGGGGTGAACGGCACCGTCGTCCCGAACAGGAAGCAGAACTCGCTGCCCGGCTGCGGAAGACCGCTCAACGTCGCGACGGGCGCATCCACGGCGGGCGTGCGGACACCGCCCACCACGTTGCCGTTGGCATCGGTCGCGAAGACCACGGGGCTCAGCCCGGTGGTCTGGAGGCGAGGTGCGACCGGCGGCAGGACGCCGTTTGCGACCCACCGGTTGAGGCTGAAGAACGCGGCATCGAGTGCGAAGTGAGCCGGTCCGGTGTTGATCGGGGACTCGCACGTGAAGTTGGGGTTCGGCCGATTCGTGGGGTGCTGCATCGACTCCAGCATCGCGACAGCTCCCTGGCCGCCGCCGATGTCTGTCACCCCGATGCTGAGGCCGTAGAAGTCGAAGTGTGAAGTTCCCGCGACCTCCCACAGCCGGTACGTGTCGGTGTCCGGCTGGCGGGCGTTGAGGTTGCTGTTGAAGACGTCGGTCTCGGTCTGGAACACGAGCACCGGAACGCCGAGGTCGTCGCGGATGGGTGCCGGCGTCGGCACCGGCACGCTCGGCTGCGGAGCCTGCGACAACGCGGCGCCCTCCTCACGGCGGCTGTGCACGAGGAAGCCGTCGTAGACGTGGACGAGTGGGTGGACGGCGTCGATGTACGTGACCAGGCGACCCGCGGACTGCGACTCACCGACCCCGATGACATGCGCAGCTGTCAGGCCGCCGAGCATCGCGCCGGGGTTGTCACGAATGGCCTGCCCCGCCTGGGAGAAGATGTCGTACGAGAAGCTGTCACCGGGGTGTGACAGGCCGGTATAGCGAACGGCATCGCCGCGCTGAGGATCGGACGACTCGAGCGCGCCCACACCCACCTCTTGCGCTGACACGCCGACCCACGCGAACCCTTCGCGCACCAGCTCGTTGTGCGCGAGGATCCAGTCCGGGCCGGCGTCGACCCCTCCCGAGACGTTCAGCCACTCGACAACGACCGTTCCGTTGAAGCGGTTCGCGTCCACGGGTCGCATCACGACGGCTCGCGTCGTGTACGGCTGGGTGCTCGCCGGCGCGGCGCCGTACTTGCCATCGGTGCCGAGCGGCGCGGTCGGTTCATACGCGCTCGCCACCCCCGAGAGGAAGACCTCGGACTGCTCGTAACCGACGACCGCCGGATCGAACGCCGTGAACCCGGGGACCACCGCCTTCCCGCCGCCACCGGTCGCGGGGGTGACAGCGGCGCCGGCGCCGTTGCGCATCACGCCGCCCCGGCCACGTCGATGACGACCTTCCCGATCGCGCGGCCGTCGGCGACGTAGCGCAGCGCGGCGGCGGTCTCGCCGAGCGGGAACGTGGCGCCGATGTGTGCAACCACGCGGCCCGAGCCCAGGAGGTCGAGCAGCTCGCCCTCGTTGCGACGGAACTCGCCGGCGGCCGTCGTGGAGAAGGCGAGGAACTCGAAGCCCAGGATCTGGACGCCTTTGAGGAGCACGAGGTTGAGCGGAATCTTGGGGATCACCCCGGACGCGTAGCCGACGGTCACGAAACGGCCGCCCCGGCGCAACGCCCGGAGCGCGGGCTCGGAGAGGCTTCCTCCCACCGGGTCGACGACCACGTCGGCGCCGTCGGGCAGCACTTCCCGGAGCGCTTGCCGGAGGTCACGGGAGCGATGGTCGATGACGTTGCGGGCGCCGTAGGACGCGGCGACGTCGAGCTTCTCGCGGGACGACGCCACCGCCGTCACGGACGCGCCGAGCAGCGCGCCGAGCTGCACCGCGGCGAGGCCGACACCGCCCCCCGCGCCGAGGACGACGAGCTCGTCTCCCGGCTGCAGCCGGGCGACCGAGCGGAGCACGTGGTACGCGGTGCGGTGGGCCACGCCGAAGGCGGCGGCGTGGGGCTCGTCGACCCCGGCCGGGATGCGGGTGACCGCGTCGACCGAGATCGCCGCCTCCTCGGCAAATGCGCCGACGAATCCGGTGCCGCTGACGCGGTCGCCGACGACGATGCCGCTCAGCCCGTCCGCAACCTCCGTGACGACACCGGCGAACTCGCTCCCGGGGACGAACGGCGTCGGTGCCTCGATCTGGTACTCGTTCGCGACGAGCAACACGTCGGGGAAGTTGACCGCCGCCGCGCCCACTCGGATGCGCACCTGGCCCGTGGCGAGCACCGGCGAGGGAACCTCTTCCACCTGGACGACTTCCGGCGGCCCGTAGGTGCGGCAGAGCGCGGCGCGCACCTCAGCTCACCGGCCGTGCCAAACCGGCGCCCGCTTCTCGACGAACGCCATGGCACCTTCCTTGGCGTCTTCACTGCTGAACACCACGCGTCGCCACTCGTCGCGGCGTTGTCGCGCGCGCACGGCGTCGGAGACGCCCAGCCGCACGAGCTCCTTCACCGCCGCCACCCCGAGGGGCCCGTTGGCGGCGATCCGCTCGGCGAACGCCACGGCGGTCCCGATCACCTCGTCGGGTGTCACGATTGCGTTGACCAACCCGAGGTCGTAGGCGCGCTCGGCGGAGATCGCGTCCCCGGTGAGGGCCATCTCCAACGCGATTCCGAGCGCGACGCGAGTGCCGAGGAACGTCCCCCCGCCGGCGGGAAACAGGCCGCGCTTCACCTCGGGGAGACCGAACTCCGCCTCGGACGAGGCGACGATCACGTCGCACCCGAGCAGCAGCTCGAAGCCGCCGGCGACGGCGGTGCCGTTCGCCGCGCCGACGACCGGGATCGTCGTCTCACCTTCGACCAGCCGGAAGAACCCGCGCATCGCCTCGTCGTCGCCGAGGCCCGCCTGCTCGCCGGCGGCGAAGGCCCGAAGGTCCATGCCCGCGCAGAAGGCGCGGTCGCCGGTGCCGGTGAGGACGACGGCACGGATCTCCGGATCGGCTTCGGCGTCGACGATCGCGGCGCTGATGCCGCGGAGCAGTTCCGGGGTCAGCGCGTTCCGCGCGTCGGGCCGGTTGAGGCGGGCGACGAGGACGGCTCCCCGTCGGTCGCGCACGAGCTCGTCGGTCACCGGAGCCGCTACCGGTTGAGGAGCAGGTTGGCGATGGCCGTCGCCTCGGGGAACGATCCCGTGATGCCCGCGCTCATGTAGCCGGCGTCCGAGATCAGCGTGATCCCCGTGATCGCCCTCGCCGCGTCGCTGCACAGGAACACGAGGGGATAGGCCTGCTCGAGCGGGGTCGATGCCTCGACTCCGGCCTCACCGCGGTAGTCGGACCCGAACCCGAGCCAGATCTCCTTGTTGGCCTGCGCGAGCGGCGTGTCCGTCGGACCGGGGCAGATGGCGTTGATCCGGATCCCCTCCTTCAGGAGGGGGAATGCCTGGCGGGCGACGTACGCGCAGATCGCCTGCTTCATCGACATGTAGTCGGCCTTGCCGTGTTCCTGCACCCAGCGTGTCGCCGAGTCGAAGTCGGGCGTGTCGAGAAGCTCGTTGAGCTCGGCGAGGTTCGGTTCCCAACCGAGACCGGCGGCCGAGGAGATGAACCCGATGGCCGAGCCGGTTGGCAGCATGCCCTTGGCCAGCAACCGATCGATCATGTGCCGGTGGCCGATGAAGTTGATCCTCTCGATGCCGGGCGTGCCGTCGGCGACCCCGGCGCACGAGAACAGCGCGTTCACCTGCCCCCCGCACTCGTCGACGGCGGCGTCGATCGACGCGGCGTCGGCGAGGTTGACGTGGACGGCCTTCGCGCCGGGCAGCGTGATGTCGGCGTAGTCCATCACCACGACCTCGGCACCCGCGTCCTGGAGGAGCTCGGCCGTAGCCGCGCCCATACCGCTCGCACCGCCCACGACGAGGGCGCGCTTGCCGTCGTACCGAAAAGCGTCGAAGAGGGTCATGTCACGTTCCTATCAGCTTGTCGAGGGTCGCGGGCCAGGCGCAGATCATCCCGCCGACATGTACGGCCCCGCCAGCGCGCTCGACCCGGCGGGTGAGGACGCACGAGAGAACCTGCGAAGCTGAGACCGCGGCAGGGAAGGAGCACGAAGAACATGGCGACCTACGTCCTTGTCCACGGCGGCGCGCACGGCGGTTGGTGCTACCAGCGGGTGGCGGGCATCCTCAGGACCGCGGGGCACGACGTGTACACGCCGACGATGACCGGCGTGGGGGAGCGCTCTCACCTCGTCAGCGCCGACGTCAACCTCGACCTGCACATCCGCGACGTCGCCGCGGTGCTGCACTATGAGGATCTGCGCGACGTGATCCTCGTCGGCCACAGCTACGGGGGCATGGTGATCACCGGCGTCGCCGATCGCGCCACCGACCGGATCGGACGGCTCGTGTACCTCGATGCCGCCACGCCGGTGAACGGACAGTCCCTCGTCGACGTGGCGGGACCGATCATCGAAGCCGTCCGGCCCGATGGCAAGGTGATCGACGGCGTCGAAACCGTTCTGCTGCCGACGCCCGACGCCGCCCTGCTCTACGGGGTGACCGACCCCGACGACATGGCGTGGATGGCCGAGCGGCTCACCGGGCATCCCTGGGGATGCTTCGAGCAACCGCTCGAGCTCACGAACGAGGCGGCGACGTCGGCGATCCCGCGCTACCACATCGTCTGCACCTCGACGCTGGCCAGCCGCGATCCCGAGCTCGTGGCGAACGCGCGCGCCGAAGGTCGCCTCTGGGACATCGACACCGGCCACGACCTGATGATCACCGAGCCAGAGGCCGTGGCCGACCTGCTCCTGCGGGTGGCATCCGATCAAGCTCCTATCGTTCAGCCGTGACGCCGCGTGACCTGCTCGATCCGGAGATCGCCAAGGCGATCGAGGTCGTCCCGTTCGACGAGGTGACTGCCGAGATCCTTCCCTCGCTGCGCGGGGGTATCGGGGTGGCGCCTCCGCTCTCGGACGCAGTCGCACGGATCGACCACATAGTGCCCGGCGATCCCGAAGTGCGCGTGCGTGTCCATCGCGCCAAGGGGGCCGCCGCTGCGCAGCCCGGCGTGTACTCGATGCACGGGGGTGGCTACGTGATCGGCACCAACGCCACCGACGACCCGCTCTTCGACAAGCTGTGCCCGAAGCTCGGCGTGGTGGGCGTGTCGGTCGAGTACCGGCTGGCCCCCGAGACGACCTACCCGGGGCCGCTGCTCGACTGCTACCAGGGATTGCGATGGACGTACCAGCACGCGGGCGAGCTGGGCATCGACCCGGAATGCATCGGCGTCATGGGCGTGAGCGCAGGCGGGGGCCTGGCGGCCGCGCTCGCCCTCCTCGCGCGCGACCGCGCCGAGCTGCCGGTGGCGTTCCAGCTCCTCGACTCGGCGATGCTCGACGACCGGCAGATCACGCCGTCGAGTCGACAGGACGGCCTCCCGGTATGGAACCGCAACTCCAACACGTTCGGCTGGCGGTCGTACCTGGGCGACCTCTACGGCCGCGACGACGTGCCGGACACCGCGGCGCCGGCGCGGGCCACCGACCTCTCGGGCCTGCCACCCGCGTTCGTTTCCGTCGGTGCCGTCGACGGCTTCCGTGACGAGGACGTCGACTACGCCCTACGCCTGAACCAAGCGGGCGTTCCGGCCGAGCTGCACGTCTACCCCGGCGCGTGCCACGGGTTCCACCACTTCGCGCCCGACGCTCCCGTCGCGAAGCAGTGCCTGCGCGACCAGGAGGACTGGCTGAGCCGGCAACTTCCACGCCGCAGATGACGTCCACCGACGAGTTGTTCCTGCCGGAACCGGCACCCCGCGAGACGAGGTACACGGTGATCTCGGTCGACGACCACGTCGTCGAGCCGCCGCATACGTTCGAAGGGCGGCTCCCCGCCGCACTCCAGGAGCGGGCGCCCAGGATCGTCGAGACGCGCAAGGGACATCAGGTCTGGGAGTTCGAGGGCGAGCGCTACACCCAGGTCGGGATGAACGCGGTGGCCGGACGGCGCCCCGAATCGGTGAAGCTCGAGCCGTTCCGCTTCGACCAGATGCGCCCCGGTTGCTACGACGTCGACGCCCGCGTTCGCGACATGGACATCAACGGCGTGTGGGCGTCGGTGAGCTTCCCGTCACAGATCACCGGGTTCTGCGGTCGCGTGTTCTTCGCCATCCCCGACCGTGAGCTCGGCTTGGCGTGCATCCGCGCGTGGAACGACTGGTTGTTCGAGGAGTGGTTCCAGCAATACCCCGACCGCATCGTCCCGCTCGCGATCACGTATGTCGCCGATCCCGCGGTCGCCGCCGCCGAGATCCGCCGCAACGCCGAGCGCGGGTTCACGTCGGTGACCCTCCCCGAACGGCCGCACGCGATCGGCCTGCCCTCGCTGTGGGAGCGCGACCACTGGGACCCGATCGTCGAGGCGTGCGCGGAGACCGACACGGTGATCTCGTTGCACGTCGGCAGTTCGGGGATACACGAGTCACCGCCCGGTGCGCCGACTCAGCAGATCAGCGCCACGCTGTTCAGCCAGCTGGCGCTGACCGCGTGCGCCGAGTGGCTGTGGTCGGGCTATGCCGTGAAGCATCCGAGTCTCAAGATCGCGATGAGCGAAGGTGGGATCGGCTGGGTCGCGATGCTGCTCGACCGGCTCGACTCCATCGTCGACCGCTCCAGCTACGGGCTCGGATGGGAAGAGCGACCCGCCGACGTGCTCAAGCGCAACTTCTGGTTCTGCACCCTCGACGACCCGTCGACGATCGACACGCGCTCCCGCATCGGTGTCGAGAACATCATGGTCGAGGTCGACTATCCCCACGGCGACAGCACCTGGCCCGACACCCAGCTCGTGATCGAGAAGGCGTGGGGACACGTGCCGGCCGACGAACTGCGTGCCATGTGCAGTGGGAACGCCGCTGCGCTGTACCGCCACCCGGTCCCGGACGTCGTCCTCCCGGCAGGGCCGTGACGTGCGCTCCGGGGCTCAGTCGACGCGCCGGCGAGTGGTCTCCGACACGCGGCCGAGCAGCTTCGTGAGCGCGCGGTACTCCATGTTGCTGTAGGGCCACTGCGTCACGATCTTCCCGGTGGGCGACTTGAAGTAGTTGTTGGTCATGGTCCAGGAGGTGCCCTCCATCCTGGACTGGAGCCACCGGTACCACCTCGCCTCGAAGCTGGGTTTGACCTCGACGGCGGTGACGCGCTCCCGCATCATGCGCCTCATGGCGCGGACCGCGTACTCCGCCTGGCTCTCGAGCATCACCACGAGCTCGCCACCGTTCGTGCCCGGCCCGTACAGCATGAAGAAGTTGGGGAATCCCGGCACCGTGATGCCGAGGTAGGCGCGCGGCTCGTCGGCCCAGTGCTCCTGGAGGGTCCGCCCGTCGCGGCCCACGACCCGGAGTCGGGCGAGGTAGTTCGCGGGTTGGAAGCCGGTGGCCATGACGATGACGTCGACGGCTCGCTCCACGCCGTTCGCGTCGACGATACCGGTTGGGGTCACCGACGCGACTGCCAGAGGTACCAGCTCGACGTTCTCCCTCTTGAGCGCGGAATAGAAGGTGCTGGCGATGACCGGCCGCTTGCCGGGATAGGGGTACTTCGGCGTCACTGCCTCGCGCAGGTCGGGCCGGTCGGCGAACTTGCGGGCGATGTAGTCGAGGCAGAACTGCTTGCGGGCCTCGTTGATCTTGGTCCCCGGCCGGTAGAGCTGCCCGCGCCACAGGGTCTTCTCGAGCATGTACTTCAGCCGCCAGCGCTCCCAGACGCTCCGCCACGGCTTGGCGAGAAGGGCGCGCTCCTCGTCGGTGAAGTCGCGCTCGCCCTTGGGCATGATCCACCCCGGCTCCCGCTGGAACATGTAGAGCTTTTGGACGATCGGCTGGATCGCCGGCACGACCTGGGTGGCCGACGACCCGGTTCCGACCACGGCGACGACCTTGCCGGTCAGGTCGTGCTGGTGCTCCCAGCGCGCGGTGTGGAACGCGGGCCCCGCGAAGTCGTCGAGCCCGGGCCAATCGGGATAGCGGGGCACGTTGAGGAAGCCGACGCCGCTCACGAGCACGTGGCACTCGTCGACGGTCCCGTCGTCGAGCCGAATCGTCCAGACGTGCCGGTCGTCGTCCCACGTGGCGGATTCCACGCCGACACCGAGCTGCAGGTGCGGGCGGAGGCCGAACTCGTCGACCGTCTCCTCGAGGTACTTCTGCAACTCCGGCTGCGTGGCGTGCGTGCTGGTCCAGTCGTGGCGCTTGAACGAGTAGCAGTACAGGTGCGAGCCCACGTCGACCTCGGCGCCGGGGTAGGTGTTGTCCCACCACGTGCCGCCGATCCCGAGCGACGACTCGTAGATCGTGAAGGTGTCGATGCCGGCCAGCTTCATCTTCACGCCCGCCGCGATCCCGCCGAACCCGGCGCCGATCACGACGGCTCTCGGGGACCCCGTGGCACCGAAGAGCGTCACGTCAACTGCACCCCGCCCGGTGCAGTCCGGATCGCAGCCACCACGCCACCGTCGACGGGAACGTCGATCCCGTTGACGAAGCTCGCTTCGTCGGAAAGTAGGAACGCAACGGTGGCTGCCACCTCCTCGGGGCGGCCCTCTCGGCCCAGTGGCGTGTGCTGCACGAGCAGGTCGTTGGTCTCGCGAGCGTCGGCCTCCTGACGGTTCATCGGCGTGTCGATGATGCCGGGCGAGACGGAGCAGATGCGAGCGCCGAGCCGGCCGAGCCGCACCGCCTCGCGCTGCACGAGCCGGTGGACACCCCGCTTGGCCCACACGTAGGCCATCCCGGGGTCCTCGATGTCGGTCCCGGGCGCAGCTTGCAGCCGATCGAGGAGGCGTGGATCGAGCGGGTCGTCGAGCGCCGCATCGACGGCCGGATCCACGTCCATCGCGGCGAGCAGCGGCGCCATCGACGCGAAGCACACGATGGCTGCGCCGGTGCTCGCGAGGGGGAAGAGCGCGTCGACGAGCATGGCTGTGCCCACGAGGTCGACGGTGACGACCGTGCGCCAGTCCGCCATCGTCGGTGAGACGCCGGCCGCGTGCGCGACCGCACCCAGGGTCCCCAGCTCGGAGACGCGCGCAGCAAGTCGTTGCAGACCTTCGCCGTCGGTGATGTCGAGGCAGAACGGCTCGACGTCAGCTCGATGATCCTCGCCCGAGAGGGTCTTCGCCGCCCCGGCGACCGCCGGCTCGTCTCGGTCGACGAGGAGCATCACGTCGACCGTGTCGACCAGCCGGGTGGCGCAGGCCGCGCCCATTCCGCGCCCCGCGCCCGTCACGATCCCCACTGCTGTCATGACTCGCCTGCAGTATGACGCCCCTGTTAGACGTCCGGCAATGGCCCGAGGCTGCACTGGCGGCTGAACAGCTAGGCCAACAGGGTGCCTGGCACGCCCTCGACGCGGGTGTTATATATGGCGCCCGCAAGAGACCAAGCCGAGGCCTGGTCGGCGCGGCCGGCCCGTTCAGGGTCGTCACGGGGGGAGTACGAATGTCACGTTCTCGGGTCCGCATCGGGCGTTGGGTGGCGGTGCTCGCGGTCATCTCACTCGTAGGCGCGCTGGGTGTCTCGGCCGCGGGTGCGCAGCAGAACCCACCGGTCAACCAGCCGGGTGTCACCGCCACCGAGATCCGCGTCGGCGGAGTCGGGACCGTTACCGGCGACCCGACCGGCAACAATCCCGGGGGTCCCGCCTTCGACGGCACTCAGGCGTATTTCGACTACATCAACGCGTCGAAGGACAAGGGCGTGTGCGGCCGCAAGCTCGTCCTCTCTTCGAAGCGCGACGATGCCCTCGCCAACAACCGGCAAGAGGTTCAGGGGCTGCTCGACGACAACGTCTTCGCCGCGCTGCCCATGGCGACGTCCCTGTTCACGGGCGCCGATCTGCTCGTCCGGGATGGGGTCCCCACCTTCGGGTGGCTCATCAACGCCGAATGGGGGTCCGAGGCCGTTAACCCCGGGCCGCCCAACCTGTTCGGTCAGAACGGTTCGTTCCTCAACCTCAACTCTCCGGGCCCCAGCTACTACGCCGACGCCTGGCTGGCGCAGAAGCTCAACAAGAAGAACATCGGGTTGATCGCGTACAACGTGCCCCAGTCCTCGGGATCTGCCGACGCCATCGATGCGACCTTCCAGAAGTTCCCGAAGTCGGGAAAGGTGGCGTTCAAGGACACGAGCCTCGCGTTCGGCGCGGTGGACTACAGCGTCCAGGTCTCCAAGATGAAGGACGCCAAGGTCAACCTGGTGATCCCGTCCATCGACGCGAACGGCGCGTTCACCCTCGCCCGCGAGATGAAGAAGCAGGGCCTCAACGCCCCGATGATCCTGCCGAACGCATACAACCAGGATCGCATCTCGAAGAACGCCGACGTAGCGAACGGCAACTACGTGTTCGTTGGCTTCGCGCCGTTCGAGAGCAAGTCCAAGCCCGCAGGGCTCAAGCTCTACGAGAAGTGGATCAAGAAGAGTGGGGGCGCGAAGACCGAGAACTCGGTCTACGGGTGGTTGAACGCAGATCTGTTCGTCAGAGGCCTGAAGGCCGCGGGATGTGACTTCACGCGCCAGAAGGTCGTCGACGCCGTCAACCAGATGACCAACTACACCGGCGATGGGCTCGTCCCCACCGTCGACTGGACGAAGGCGCACCAGACGGCCCCCAGCTGCTTCGCATGGCTGAAGGTCGAGAACGGCAAGTTCAATCCCGTCTTCGGGCAGGCCGGCAAACCGTTCTTGTGCTTCCCGGCCGATCTCACGTCGATTCCCACGAACCCTCAAACCTCCGGTTAGCGACTTCCGGCGAGTTCTGCGTCGAAGGGCGGAGAGACGCGGATGGCGTGACCTCTTTGGGGTCACGCCATCCGTGCCATCTCCGTCTGACGCTCAGCGAACCGCCCGCACCGGCACGTTCGAGTACCCCGCGACGTTCGCCATCTGCACCCGGCGCAGCCCCGCTTCGTCGACCTCGAGCCGCCGCCATCGCGTCGCCAGCTCCTCGATCGCGATTCGGCTCTCCATGCGGGCCAGCGCCGCTCCGAGGCAGCTGTGCACGCCATGGCCGAACCCGATCGTGATCCCCGGCTGGCGTTCGATGTCGAACTCGTCGGGGCGCTCGAAGGCGCGCGGGTCGCGCGTCGCCGCCCCCGTGATCAAGAGCACGGGGAAGCCGGCGGGCACGGTCCCGCCCTCGAGTTCGCTCTCCTGCTCGCTATACCGGCCCTGGTACTGGGACGGCGGCCAGTAGCGGAGGATCTCCTCGACCGCACGCGGGATCTTCTCGTGGTCGTCGACGATCTTCTGCCACTGGTCGGGGTGCTGCCAGAACAGCACCACCGCGTTGCCGACGAGCTTCGTGACCGTCTCGGCGCCCGCCCCTCCGAGCAGTGTGGCGAAGCCGGTGATCTCGGTGTCGTCGAGCCCGGTCTCCTCGCCGTCGCCGCGGTCGACGGTGACCTGCGTGAGGCGCGAGAGCATGTCGTCGCCCGGATGCTTGCGCTTCTCGACGGTGAGCTCGTGGAAGTAGATCCCGTTCTCGAGGACCGCCTGCTCGTTCTCGGGGCTCGGCGCCATCTGTCCCGCCTCGCGATGCAGCCCGACGTCGATGCGGTGACGGATGTCCTGACGGTCGGCCTCGGGCACACCGAGCATGCGTGAGATCACCTCGACCGGGAACGGGGCGGCGAAGTCGGCCACCGCGTCGAACTCGCGTGCGTCGTTCTGTGGATCGAGGAAGTCGCGGATGACCTCTCGGATCATCGGCTCCAGTGCCATGACTGCACGGGGCGTGAACACACGACTGACGAGCGCCCGGAAGCGGTCATGCTCCGGAGGATCCATCATGATGATGCTCCGGTAGCTGCGGACCTCCTCCGGGTCCTTCGAGAGCAAGAAGAGCTCGATGCCGTGCGCGCTCGAGAACGCCTCCCAGTCGCGGTGCGCGGCCAGGACGTCGGCGAAGCGCGACAGCGCGTAGAACCCGTATCGCTCGCTGTAGTACACCGGCGCCTCGTCGCGGAGACGCCGGTACACGTCGGTGGGGTCGTTGAAGAACTCCTCCGAGAACGGGTCGAACTCGACGGGGGTCGTCGAGATGCTCATGAGCGCTCCTTGGCGTCAGCGCGAGGGGTAACGGTCACCGACGGCATCGACAGGCTCGCTCCACCTCGAAGCACGGCGTCGACCACCGACACCAGCTCGTCGACGGCGATGAGGCTGCCGCTCAGGTAGCCGCGCTCCAGCCAGCCGGGCGCCAGCTCGGCGGCGAGCTCGCCGTCCCAATCCTTGATGAACTCCGTGCGCGAGTCGCCTTCGCCGCCGGCGCAATCGCCCACGACGAGGCGCGTGAAACCGATGCCGGGATGCTCCGCCCGCCACGCCTCCACGAGCTTGTCGAGGGCCGCCTTGCTCACGATGTACGCACCGAGCCCCGGCCAGGGCGGCGTTCGTGACGCGCTGACCGACGACAGGTACGCAGCGGTTCCGGCCGTGTCGGCGAGGTGGGGGATCGCCGCCGCCGTGATGAGTGCCGCGCCGGTGACGTTCGTGTCGAACACCCGGCGCCAGGTCTCGGCGTCGGTGTCGACGAGGCGGGCCAGCGGCCCGATGGCCGGCGTGTACACGAGCGCATCGATCCCGCCGAGCCCGGACGCCGCGTCGTCGAGTGCCGCTCGGCACGACGCCTGGTCCGTGACGTCGCACTCGATCGCCAGACTCTCCGCGCCGGCTTCGCGCGCGGCCGCCTCGAGGCGCTCCCGGCGACGCGCCAGCATCGCCACGTGCGCACCTCGCTGGGCGAGCCCGATCGCGATGCAGCGTCCGAGCCCGCTCGACGCGCCGACCACCACCGTTCGCACCTTGCCGACCCCTTCCCGACGCAGTGACGCAGATGTTAGATAGCCTGCCGAGGCCCTGTGAACCCGGGCCGGAGGAGATGCAATGGGGCTGCTCGACGGGAAGGTGGCCGTGATCACGGGTGCCGGCTCCGGGATGGCGAAGGCGTCGACGATGGCCTTCGTGCGTGAAGGTGCCAAGGTGCTCGCGGCCGACATCAGCGGCGCCGAGAAGGACACCGCCAGTGAGGCGGGGGGCGCGGTGGTCCCATTCCACGCCGACGTCACCAGCGAGTCCGACGTCGCGGCGATGATCGGGCGAGCGGTCTCGGAGTTCGGGCAACTCGACATCCTGTGCAACGTCGCGGGGATCGGCACCGGTCAGCTCGCCACCGACGTGACCATGGAGGACTACGACCGAACGCTCGACGTCGACCTCCGGGGCGTCGTGCTCGGGATGAAGCACGGGATACGGGCCATGCTCGAGGCCGGCGGCGGGTCGATCATCAACTGGTCGTCGATCGGAGGGCTCAACGCATCGCCCGCGACGAGCGTGTACTCGGCGGCCAAGGCCGGTGTCATCGCCGTCACCAAGGTGGCGGCGGTGGAGTACGGCTCCAAGGGCATCCGGGTCAACGCGATCTGCCCGGGCTTCATCCTGACCGAGATCATGGGCGCGGCGGGCCTCGAGACATTTCCCGAGATCACGAAGAAGGCGGCGATGAGACGCGCCGGCCAGCCGCACGAGGTCGCCGAGGTAGCCGCGTTCCTCGCATCCGACCGTGCTTCGTTCGTCACGGGAGCGGCCATCCCGGTCGACGGCGGTTGGGTTGCCCAGATCGCGTGACGTCGTTCAGTAGTGGCAGCGCCACTCGACGACGCTGCCGTCGCTGTCGATCCGCATCAGGTCCGCGCCCGGCGTCTGCGCGCCGTCGGGGAGACTGCACGTGTAGACGAGGACGACGCTGTCGACGCCGGCGTACTTGGCCTGCAAGGTGTAACGGATTCCGCGCGTCCGGCGCAGCGCGGCGTCGACGTAGGCGCGCAACGCGTCGGCGCCCTCGATGGTCGTCTTCGCGGGGTCGCCCGTCATCATCGAGATGCCGGGTGAGCTGAACACCACGTCGGGGGCGAACGGGGCCATGATCGTCTCGAGATCGCCCCGGTTCCATCCGTCCTGCCAATGACGCGCAAGCGTCTCCACGGTCGCGTCGTCGAGCATCCGGACGGCACGGGAGCCCTCGTTCGACGCGCTCACGGGACGCTCTCCCGGGGCGCCGACTCGAGCAGCGCGACGATCCTCGAAGGCGTGAGCGGCTGGTCGGTGATGACGACTCCGAGGGGTGCGAGCGCGTCGGCGACCGCGTTGACCACTGCCGGCGGGGCGCCGATGGCACCACCTTCGCCGACGCCCTTGTATCCGCCCGGCCCGGGGCCGGGTGTCTCCACGTGCCCGTGCTCGATCACGGGGATCTCGACGGCGGTGGGGAGCAGATAGTCCAGGAAGGTGGTCGTCAGCGGGTTCCCGTCCTCGTCGTACACGAGGTGCTCGTACAGGGCCCCGCCGATGCCTTGGACCGTCCCACCGTCGATCTGACCCTCGACGACGGACGGGTTGATCATCGGGCCGCAGTCCTCGCTCACGATGTACCGCAGCAGCTCCACCTGCCCCGTCACCACATCGACCGCGCACGTGCACACGTGCGTCGCGTTCGTCCACACCTGCGGCGACGCCGCGGTGTACCGGCCGGTCTCCTCGAGCCCCGCGGGTGTGCCGGGCGGGAGCTCATCGGGCGCGCCGTATGCGATGCGCGCGATCTCCTCGTAGTCGACGCCGTACGACGCCGCGCCCCGCACGCTGACCCGCCCCCCTCCGAGCTCGAGGTCTTCGACGGCCGCCTCCAACCTGTGCGCCGCGATGGCGAGGATGCGTTCCCGCAGTACGGCGGCGGTCTCGGCCACCGCCCCGGCCGTCATCGACGCGCTCCTGCTCCCGACCGCGCCCGCCCCGAACGGGGTGACGGCGGTGTCCCCCTGGATCGTGGCCACGTCGTCGATCTCGACGCCGAGCTCGTCGGCCACCAGCTGCACGACGGTGGTCTCGACGCTGTTGCCGGACGATCCGCCGGCGACGTACACGTTGACCTTGCCCGATGGTTCGATGCGGATCGTCGCGCCCTCTGTGCCGTAGACCCCGTAGCCGGGCGCGGTCGGCTCGACGAACGTACAAGTCCCGACGCCGAGGTACCGGCCGTCCGTGCGAGCGTCTTCCTGCTCGCGGCGGAACGCCTCGTGGTCGAGCATCGCGATCGCCTGCTCGAATGTCTCCAGGGGCGTGACGTGGTCGTACGTGAACCCGGTCGCACTCGAGTACGGCAGCTCGTCGCGCCGCAGGAGGTTTCGGCGGCGCAACTCGATGGGGTCGATCGACAGCTGCCGGGCTGCGATGTCGAGGAGCACCTCGCGGACCACAGACTCGAACTGCCACGGACCTCGGTACGCCGTCCGCCCGACCGTGTTCGAGAGCACCACCTTCGACCTGAAGGTGGCGCGCGGGATCCGGTAGGGCCCGGGGAACAGCATGCCGACGGCGGCCGCCGTCCCCACCGGCCAAGGAGTGGGGTAGGCCCCTGCGTCCTGCACGTGGTCGACGGCCGCGGCCAAGAGGGACCCGTCCCGATCGAGGGCCACGCGCGCCGTTGCGTGGTCGTGGCGGGACTGACCCGCAGACATGAGGTTCTCCCGCCGGTCCTCGATCCACTTGATGGGTGCCGGGATCGCCCGCGCCGCCAGCATGAGGCACATCTCTTCGCGCAGGACGAGCGCCTTCTGCCCGAACCCGCCGCCGGTGTCGCGCATGACGACCCTGATGCGATCCTCGGGGACGCCGAGGAGACGGGAGCAGAACAGCTTGAGCTCGTGCGGCACCTGCGTCGAAGCCCAGATCGTCATCTCGCCGCTCGCGCCCGACCATTCCACGACGAATCCGCGCGTCTCCATCGGCACCGGGGCGTAGGCGTGCTGACGAAACGTCTCGGTGACGACGTGCGGCGCCGCGGCGAACGCCTCCTCGACGTCGGCGGCCGGCGGCCCGGCCAGCTCGCCGACGACGTTCCCGGGAACCGTCTCGTGGACGGAGACCTCACTGCCTTCGGCTGCCGCGTAGTCGACGAGGGCCGGCAGCGGCTCGTAGTCGACGACGACCAGGTCGGCGGCGTCCTCGGCGACGTAACGGCTCTCGGCCACGACGAGCGCGACGGGGTCGCCGGCGAAACGCACCTCGCCCTCGGCCAGAGGTGGACGCGGGACCTCGGGGACGTCGGGGCCCATCGCCGTGTGCCACTGCTCCCGAGCCCCCGGATTCACGTCGGCGGCGACGAGGACGGCGTGCACGCCGGGGATGGCCCGCGCCTCGCTCGTGTCGATGCCCCCGATGCGGGCCCGCGCGAAGGGGCTGCGTACGAAGCAGGCGTGGAGCATCTCCGGGCGGGTGACGTCGTCGACGAACGTGCCCGTGCCGGCGAGGAGCCGGGCGTCCTCCACCCGGCCGATGCGGGCACCCGCGTAGCGCCCGGCGCCGGAGGGCACTGACGGCGACGTCGGCGCCGTCACTGCCGCCCCTCCGTCCCGCCGTCGGGTGCTTCCTTCGCAAGCCGCGTCAAGGGTCTGACACTATCTAACATCCGTGTCACCACCGGGAGGAGGTCGGCAAGCGTGAAGCCGGCGGCGTTCGAGTACCACGCGCCCGAGTCGATCGACGACGTGGTCCGTCTGCTCGCGGAGCACGGTGACGAGGCGAAGCCACTCGCCGGGGGGCAGAGCCTCGTCCCGATGCTGGCGCTGCGGCTCGCGCGCTTCGAACAGGTCGTGGACCTCAACCGGGTGCCGGCGCTCGCCGGCATCGAGCGGGCCGACGGTGCGGTCGCGGTCGGGGCGATGACGCGCCAGGCCGAGCTCGAGCGCAGTGACGCCGCGGCCGCCGTCCCGCTGCTCGGTCTCGCGGCGCCGCTGATCGGGCACTTCCAGATCCGCAACCGCGGCACGGTGGGCGGCTCGATCGCGCACGCCGACCCCGCGGGCGAGCTGCCGACTGTCGCCCTGGCGCTGGATGCCGAGCTCGACGTCGTGTCGACCGCCGGCACGCGCACTGTCGCCGCATCGGAGCTCTTCGCCGGTACGTGGGAGACGACACTCGCGCCGGAGGAGCTGCTGACGCAGGTCCGCTTCCCGGTGTGGCCGGGTCGCTGCGGGTTCGCGGTCGACGAAGTGGCGCGCCGCTATGGCGACTTCGCGCTCGCCGGCGTCGCGTGCGGCGTCGAGCTGGACGCGGACGGCCGGGTGGTACGTGCTGCCGTCGCGCTCCTCGGGCTCGGCAGCATGCCGTTGCGGGCGAGCGCGGCCGAGGACGCGATCGTAAGTCGCGCGCCGTCGGCCGATGACCTCACCGAGATCGGCCGGCTCGCGATGGAGGACGTCGAGCCGCCGACCGACATCCACGGGTCGGGGGAGTACCGGCGCGCGGTCGGGGCGCACGTCGTGGCGCGCGGTCTCGCCGCCGCTCTGGCAAGGACGGCCGCGTGAACGAGCTGCCGGTCTCGTTCGTCGCGAACGGCATGCCCTACCGGACGCTCGTCGAGCCGCGCAAGACGCTCGCCGACTGCCTGCGCGAGGACTGCGGGCTCACGGGTACGCACCTCGGATGCGAACACGGCGTGTGTGGCGCGTGCACGGTGCTCCTCGACGGTGTCGCGGTGCGGTCGTGCCTGATGTTCGCGGTGCAGGCGGAGGGGGCCGACGTCACGACGGTCGAGGGACTCGCGTCCGACGGCGAGCTCGGCCCCGTGCAGCAAGCCTTTCGCGACGAGCACGGGCTGCAGTGCGGATTCTGCACACCCGGGTTCGTCGTCACGGTGCACGCATTCCTCGCCGAGCACCCCGACCCGACGCGCGACGAGATCCTCGAAGCGCTCTCCGGGAACCTCTGCCGGTGCACCGGCTACCAGGGCATCGTGCGCGCCGTCGAGCGCGCCGCCGCCTCGATGCGAGACGGCATCACCTGACCGTTCGGAAGAAGCTCCGCAGGTCGTCCGCGAACAGGGTGGGCTGCTCCATGGCGGCGAAGTGCCCGCCGCGCGGCATCTCGACCCAGTGCGTCACGTTGTACCGGCGTTCGACCCAGGCCCGGGGGATGCGGAGCGGCTCCTTCGGATAGCGGGCGATGCCGGTGGGCACGCCGACGAACCCGGGCGCGTCCTCCGGCGTGTCGATGTGCCTGCGCTCCCAGTAGAGCCGCGTCGACGAGGTGATGGTCTGTGTCACCCAGTACGTCATCACGTTCGTGATCAACTGGTCCCGGGTGAAGGCGTTCTCGGGGTGGCCGTCGCAGTCGCTCCAGGCACGGAACTTCTCGACGATCCAGGCGAGCAGCCCGGCCGGCGAGTCGTTGAGCGCGACGCCCAGCGTTTGCGGCTTGGTCCCCTGCTCCTGCGCGTAGCCGGATTCCTCGCGGCGGAAGTGGGCCATGACTGCGAGATCCGCCTGCTCGGCTTCGGAAAGCGGCACCGGTTCGTCGGGTCGCTCGGCGAGCGGCATGTTGAGATGGATCGCGGCGCAGTGCTCCGGATCGAGCGGGCCGATCCTCGTCGCGACCTGGGCGCCCCAGTCGCCGCCCTGCGCGCCGTAGCGCTCGTAGCCGAGGCGACGCATCAACTCGGTGAACGCGCTTGCGATGCGCCGGACGTCCCAGCCCCGCGTCCGGGTCGGCTCGGAGAAGCCGTAGCCCGGAAGCGACGGTACGACGACGTGAAAGGCGTCGGTGGCGCTGCCGTCGTGAGCCTCCGGGTCCGTGAGTCGGGGGATGACGTCGAGGAACTCCACGACGGAGCCCGGCCAGCCGTGGGTGAGGAGCAGAGGGAAGGCTTCGGCGTGAGGGGAGCGCGCGTGGATGAAGTGGATCGACTGGCCGTCGATCGAGGTGCGGAAGTGCGCGAGCTCGTTCAGGCGCGCCTCCTCCGCCCGCCAGTCGTACGTGTCGCGCCAGTACTCCACCAGCTCCCGCACGTAGTCCACCGGGATCCCGTACTCCCAGCCGGTGCCATCGATCTGGTCCGGCAGGCGCGTCGACGCGAGCCGGTCGCGAAGGTCGTCCAGTACCGAGTCGTCGACCCGGATCTCGAAGGGTTCGGTCACGACGTGACGACGGGCAGGGTCTCCCACCCCCGGACGGTCGACGTCGGTGACAACCGGGCGTTGTCCGCGTCGACCTCCCATTGCGGGAAGCGCTGCAACACCTCGTCGAGCGCGATCCGCCCTTCGAGGCGGGCGAGGGCGGCGCCGAGGCAGAAGTGGATGCCGTACCCGAACGTGAGGTGTTGACCGACGTCGCGGTGGATGTCGAAGTGGTCGCCGTCGGGGTGGCGCCGCTCGTCGCGGTTCGCCGCCCCGACGAGAAAGACCATGACGCTTCCCTCCGGCACCGTCCGGCCGTAGTGCGTGACGTCCCGGCTGACATAGCGCGCGACGTGGGGCGCGGGCGGCTCGTACCGGAGGAGCTCCTCGATCGCGTTCGGGACCAGTGAACGGTCCTCCGCGAGCTCCCGGCGCTGGTCGGGGTGATCGGCGAGGACCTTGCCGGCCCATCCGATCAGTCGCGTCGTCGTCTCGTTGCCGGCCCCGGCCACGACGTTGACGTACGTGAGCACCTCGTCGCGTGTCAGCCGACGGGTCGTGCCCGTCTCGTCCTCGAACTCGGCGTGCAGCATCTCCGTCATCAGGTCGTCGGAGGGGTGCTCGGCGCGCCAGTCGACGTACTCGGCGAAGGCCTCACCGGTCACGAACCGGTCCTGCGAGTACTTCATGGGCTGTCCCGGCTTCGTTCGCAGCTCGGCGTCGGTCCGGTCGCGGATGGCTTCCTGGTCCTGCTCGGGGATCCCGAGCAGCATGCCGATGACCCGCATCGGCATCTGGGCACCGAGGTCACGAATGAAGTCGAAGCGCCCCGCTCCGACCAGGGGATCCAGGCTCTGCGCGCAGAGCTCGCGGATCTTCGGCTCCAGCGCGTTCATCTTCTTCGGGGTGAACACCCGCGACAGCAGGCCGCGGTGCATGGTGTGGATCGGCGGGTCCTCGAAGAGGATGACGCCCGGCGGCATCTCGATGTCCGCCTTGATCAGCTCGAGGATCGCGCCTCGTCCCGAGATGTAGGTCTCCCGGTCGACGAGGCCGCGCTCGACGTCGTCGAACCGGCTGAGCGCGTAGAAGTCGAACTTGTCGTTGTGGTACAGGGGCGCCTCCTCCCGGAGTCGCCGGAACACCGGATAGGGATCGGCGTCGATCTCGACGTCGTAGGGGTCGTAATAGACACCGCTCCCCGTCGTCGTGGTCATCTCCAACCTCCTCGCGGGAGCTCAGGCGATCTCGGGATGCATGCCGGGCCACTCCGCGAGCGAGTCGACCTGCGACCCGTCGCGGCGGATCGGCACGCCGTTGACCAGCACGTGCCGCACGCCGGCGGGCTGCTCGGCCGTCAGGCGTTCGGCGTCGGCGGGGAAATCCCGTACGCGGCGCGTGGGTCCGGGGCTCACGGTCTGCGGGTCGAACACGCACACGTCGGCCCAGAAGCCGCGACGGAGGTAGCCACGACCTGTGAAGCCGAAGATGTCGGCCGGCTCGCCCGTCAGCTTGCGTACCGCGCGCTCGAGCGGCATCAGCCGGCGCTCCCGGACCCAGGTGCCGAGCAGGTCGGTGGGCAGCGGTGCGTCGCAGAGCTGGTCGACGTGCGCCCCTGCGTCCGAGAGACCCAGAGTCACGTGGTCGTGTGTGAGCAGGCGCCCGACCTCCTCGACGTCGTCGTTGGCGATGTAGGCGCGAAAGCGCGTCGTGAGATCCTCGGCGACCGCCAGCTCGCACATGACGTCGAGGGGGCTCAACTGGCGCTCACGTCCGATGTCGGTGACGCGCCGCCCCACGAGCTCCGGGAACCGCTCCGACTCGGAGACCTCGAAGGTCTCCCAGCGCGGCTTCATGGGTGAGTTCTCGAGATCCGCCGAAGCCAGCGCGCGCCACGCCGGATCGCGGTACGCCGCGAGTCGAACGGCACGGCTCACCTTCATCAACTCTCCGAACACCGCGCCGGTGTTGAGGCTGTACGCGTCGGCCATCGTGAACTGCATCGTGAGCGGCCGCGGCGTCACCTGCGGCCAGACGTCCGCCCCGCGCGCCAGCCCCTGCTCGTGCAGCCCGACCGGCTCCAGGTGCCTCCCGCCCGGTGCCGCGAACAGCGGATAGGTGAACGGCCGCCGGACGCGCGGCTGCCACTCGTAGACGTCGGCGTAGCTGCACTGCTCGCCCGGCGTGATGAGCACCATGCCCTTGCCCGCCTCACCGGCGGCGAGGAACAGCGCCCCGACCTCGTCGTCGTCGGCGAAGCGGCTCGGAACGGGCTTGCCGTCGACGCCGCGGTGGGCGTACGAGAAGCTGGTCGAGAACCCGGCCGCTCCCACGCTGATCGCCTCGCGCACGAGCCCGCCCATGCGCTCGATCTCTTCGGCCGTCGCGGGGCGTTCGTAGGCCGCGTCTCCCATCACGTAGAGCCGCAATGCGGAGTGCCCGATGTAGGCCGTGAAGTTGAGCGCCGTGCCGCGCCGCCGGATCGACTCCAGGTACTCGGGGAAGGTCTCGAAGTCCCACGAAACCCCGGCCGCGAGCGTGGCGGGATCCATGTCCTCGACGTTCTCGAGCGTGCGCACGATCACGTCGTGATGCTCCGGGCGAGTGGGCGCGATCGTGAAGCCGCAGTTGCCGGCAACGACGGTCGTGACGCCGTGATACGACGACGGTCGGAGCGCCGGGTCCCAGAAGACCTGCGCGTCGTAGTGGGTGTGGATGTCGATGAAGCCGGGTGTCACCGCGCACCCCGACGCGTCGAGCTCGCGCTCGCCGGACAGGTTCGGACCGATCTCGCGGATCACGCCGTCGGCGATCGCCACGTCGGCGGCGCGACCGGGCTCGCCACTCCCGTCGACGACGGTTCCTCCGCGGATGACGAGGTCAGCCGGCATCTCGACCGTCCTCCCCGTAGATCATGAACTCCAGGAGGTTGCCGTCCGGGTCGCGTACGTACACGCTCGACGCGGGCGTCCGGCGACCGCCCTCGCGTGCCACCGGACCCTCCTCGATCTCGGCGCCCGCGCGTCCGAGCAGCGCGTGCAGCGATTCCGCCGACCCCTCCCACACGAAGCAGAGGTCACCGCACGGCGGCGTCGCAGCCGGCGCCCGCAGCGTGAAGTCTCCGCGCTGCCAGATCGACGGACGATGAAGGTTGATCATCTGATCGCCGACGTAGATGGAGACCACGTGGGGATGCTCGGCGACGTCCAACCCGAGCGATCGGTAGAACGCGACCATGGCGTCGGTGTCCCGCATCGGAAGCGAGACATGGTCGAAGCCATCGATACCGCCGGATTCGTCAGGACTCATGCGCGAAGCCGTACAACCGTGCGCAGTTGGTCGCGATGATCTTGCGGCGGTCCGCCGCGGGCAACGTACCGAGTGTCTCGTCGATCGCCTGTTGCGAGTTGGGGAAGGTGCTGTCGGTGTGCGGGTAGTCGGATGCCCACATGCACGAGTCGGCGCCGAGGAGCGGGATGAGCGTCGCGCCCAGCGCGTCCTCCTCGAAGGTGGCGAGCACCTGGCGCCGGAACAGCTCGCTCGGCCTGGTCTCGGTCGCGTAGTCGAGCTTGTCGCGCAAGCTCTCCCACTCGAGGTCCATGCGGGCCAGGAAGTACGGCAGCCACCCGACGCCCGACTCCGCCAGCACGAGCTGGAGGCCGGGGTGCCGCTCGAGCGCCCCGCAGAACACCATCGTCGCCAGTGGCTCGTCGAGCTGGAGCGGCAGGACACTGGCGTATGCAGCCGAGGGCCACTTGCCCATCTGGTAGCTGAGCTTCGACGAGGTGCCACCTTTGATGTGGAAGCTGATCGGGAGGCCGGTGTGCTCTCCGGCGGCCCACAGCCGGTCCCAGGCGGCGTCGCCGAGGTCGATGTCGAACGCGCCGATGATCGCACCGCGATGTCCGCGTTCCGCACATCGCTCCAGCTCCGCGGCCGCGGCCTCCGGCGAGTGGCCGGGCAGGAACGCAAGGACGCACAGCCGACCGGGATCCGCGGCGTTGAACTCCTCGACGGCCCAGTCGTTCCACGCCGCGTAGCAGGCGCTCTGCAGCTCGGGGTCGGCAATCGGAAAGCCGAGCGAGAGCGGTCCGTAGATCACCGAGACCCACAGCCCGTCGCGGTCCATGTCCTCGAGCCGCAGCTTGGGGGTGCCGGCACGAAAGCCGTCGTCCTCGATACCGGCTCGCCCGATCGCGCTCAGCTTCTTCGCGATTTCGCTCTTCGGTGAGATGCCGCTGCGACTCATCACCCGGTCTTCGCATACCCAGACGGACTTCCCGTCCCGTGTCACCACGTGCGGCCCGCGCTCGGCCTTCTCCCGTGGCAGCCGCGACTGCCACACGTCGGGCGGGACCGCGTAGAGGTCCAGGTGGTCGTCGCAGGAGTAGACGCTGGTCGCGGCATCCACGTTGTTCACTCCGCCCGGCTACGGGTCGGGCGCCTGGCCAGGAGGTCCTTCATCGGCCGCGGCGGCGGGCCTGCTGTTGTTCCCCCGTCGACGGGTAGGACGATGCCCGTGATCTGCGCCGCCCGGTCGCTCGACAGGTAGAGCACGGCCTCCGCGACGTCGCGCGGCGATCCGAGACGCTGGAGCGGCTGCATGGCACGCACGATCGCCTCCTGGTCGAAGGTCGCGTTCATCGCCGTCGGGATGTGGGCAGGGGCGATGCAGTTCACGCGGATGCTTTGTTGCGCCAGCTCGATCGCGATCGACCTGGTCAAGTGGATCACTGCGGCCTTTGACGCGCGATAGGCCATCACACCCGGACCGGCGTTGATCCCGCCGATGGAGGTGATGTTCGTGATGACGCCGCCGCCGTGCTGAGCCATGTGCCGAGCCGCCCGTTGGCATCCCACCATCACGCCGAAGATGTTGACTCCCATGGTGCGCGAGAAGTCCTCGAAGTCGTCTTCGAGGAAGCGCTTGTGCGATCCGCCGATGCCGGCGTTGTTCACCATGACGTGGAGCCCACCGAACTGGTCCACCGCGAAATCGACGAGCTCCTGAACCTCGTCGGCCTCGGCGACGTCGGTCGCCTTGAATGCCGCGGTAGAGCCCAGCTCGCCGGCCAGCGCCTTGGCGCCGTCGGCGTCCACGTCGGCGATGACGACACGGGCGCCTTCCTCTGCGAAGACCTCGACGATGGCGCGGCCCAGTCCGCTCGCGCCACCCGTGACGATCGCCACCTTCCCCGAGAGCTCTTCACCCATGACCGTTGCCTCTCGGCCTGTCAGTCGTCCTCGATCCAGTAGTCCGGGACCGGGTTGATGTCATGGCGCGCGAAGATCGCATCGATCTCGGCCCGGTCGGCGTCGGCGATCGACCAGCCGACGGCGCCGGCGTTGTCCTCCACCTCGGCGACCGTGCGACAGCCGACGAGCGCCGTGCTGACCGCCGGGTGCGAGATCGCCCAGCGGAGAGCGACCTGCGGGAGGCTCTTGTCGTAGCGGGCGGCAATCTCCTTCAACTCTTCGACCGCCCGGACGTTCCGGGGAAACGCCTCCGGGCCGAACAGCGCGTCGAAGAGCCTGATCGAGCCCATCTTGCCCTGCCGGGCGCGCCAGTCCTCGGAGCCGAAGTCCATATCCTCGGTGAAGGTTCCCGTGAGCAGCCCGAAGGCGAGCGAGCCATACGCCATCACGCCGATGCCGTGCTCTTGGCAGTACGGGAAGATCTCGCGTTGCATGCGCCGGTCGAACATGTTCCAGCCGTACTGGGCGACGTCGACGGGGCGCACCCTCATGCAGGCCTCGATCTCCTCGCGCTTGAAGTTCGAGACGCCGACGAACCGGGCCTTGCCGTCGTGGACGACGTCCTCGAGTGCCTGCATCGTCTCCTCGAACGGCGTCAGGCGGTCGGGCCAGTGCACGAGATAGACGTCGACCCAGTCGGTGCCGAGGTTCTTCAGGCTCTTGTCGATCGAGGTCATGACGCGCTCGCGGCTGCTGTCGCGAAGGTTCGGCATGTCGCGGTAGTTCATCCCGAACTTGGTGACGACGATCGCTTCTTCGCGGCGCCGGCCGAGCGCCTGCCCGAGGGCGCGCTCGGAGGCGCCCATGCCGTAGCCCTCGGCGGTGTCGAAGCAGTTGATGCCGAGGTCGAGCGCCCGCCCGACGGAGCGTGCGAACTCCGCCTCCTCGACGTGGCCGTACCCGCCGCCGACCTCCCAGCAGCCGAAGCCGACCGCCGAGACCTGGAGCCCCGTCGTTCCGAATGGCCGATGCTCCATCGTTCGTCCCCTCGTCGCGCCGATCAGCGGCAGCTTAAACTAACAATTGTGTCATCGCACCCTGGACCGAGCGGTACAAGGGCGCTCCATTCGGGTCATCACTCCGGGCGGTCGACTAACGGTAGTGTCATCTCGACGACCGCGACATCGCGATCGGCGCGAGGAGCCCAGATGGCGGACGACGAGCGAGACCGGCGCCCCGACGGTGCCGTCGCGGTGGTCCGCCGCGCGCCGTTCTCCGGGAACCCCCAGGTTGGTGCACGGGGGCAGCGGACGCAGCAGCGCATCCTCGACGCGGCCTTGCGGGCCTTTGGTGAGGAGGGATACCACGCCTGCAGCATCGATCGGATCACGAAGCTCGCTCGATGCTCGCGAGTCTCCTTCTACCAGTACTTCTCCAGCAAGGAGGACGTCTTCCGGCATCTCGCGGAGCAGGTCGCCCGGCAACTGAACGCGTCGACCGAGATGTTGGACCCGCTCACCCCCGAGCTCGCGGGCTGGACGGCGATGCGGGCATGGGTTGCCCGTTACGCCGAGATCTACACCCGCTACGAACCGGTCTTCCACGCCGTGGCGACGGACGAGGTGCTTGCCGCGATGGCCGCGCGCACGGGCGCGCAGAACATCGCGAGGATCCACTCACGGTTGGTGACGACGATGCTGCCTCCGCGACAGCTCGACCCGGTGATCAGGCTGCTCCTGGAGTGCGTGAATCACACCCTCGACGTCACGGGCATCCTCCGCAGCGCCGTCCCGGACGCCTATCCGCCCGAGCACGTCGAAGACGCGATCACCGATGTCCTGCACCGGACGTTGTTCGGCCTGCGCGCCGATGTAAACGTGCGCGCGCCCCATGGTTCCCCTCCGCCCGCGCTCGAGTTCAACCCCGCGATGCTGGAGTGGCTCCGGGAGCACGATGCGACGCGGGAATCGAGCGCTTCTGGGAACCGGGTGCTCACGGCGCTGTTGGACACCGGACGGGACGTGTTCATCACCCGCGGCTACCACAACACCCGCGTCGATGATCTCGTCGCGGCGGCCGGCGTCTCCCACGGCACCTTCTACCGGTACTTCGGGAACAAGGACGAGCTCGCGCGCATCCTCGTCGCGCGCGCGTACCGCACCCTCGGCACCACGCTGATGGAGATTCCCGACGTTCTCGCCGACGACGGTTCAGCGGCGAAGGGGGTCCTCCGCCGGTGGCTTCGCCGCTACCACGCCGCCCACGCCACCGAGGCTGCCCTGCTGCGCGTCTGGGTCGACGCCGCGCTCCAGGACCCCGCCCTGAGGTCGGACTCCGCTCCGCCTCTTGATTGGGGACGCAGGCGGATGTCGCGCTACCTGCGCCCGCGGGATTTCGGCGACGTCGACATGGAGGCCGTCGTCATGGTCGCGCTCTTCGGTGTGTTCGGCGCTCGGCAACGAACCGCCGCCGAGATCGAAGCGGCCGCTCACGTCATCGAGCGGGGGCTTCTGGGCCGCTGACCCTCGGACTGGAGGATCTGTGAGCAGCACCGACTTCGACACAGTCGATTTCTTCCGCGCCCGGCCGCTCTATCAAGACCCGTACCCGTACTTCGAGTACCTCCGTGCACACGGTCCCGTCTGGCGCGAGCCCCATCGCGGTGTGGTCATGATCACGGGGTTCGACGAAGCGATGGCCGTGTACAACGACCCGGCGACGTTCTCGAGCTGCAACACGGTCGCCGGACCGTTCGCCGAGTGGCCGGTGCCGCTCGAGGGCGACGACATCGGCGAGATCATCGAGGAGTACCGCGCGGGGCTGCCGTTCAGCGATCAGCTGCCCTCGTTCGACCCTCCGAGGCACACCGCCCACCGCGGGTTGTTGATGCGGCTGATCACGCCGAAGCGCCTCAAGGAGAACGAGGAGTTCATGTGGCGGCTCGCCGATCGCCAGATCGACGAGTTCCTCGCCCGGGGTGAGTGCGAGTTCATCCACGAATACGCGAACCCCTTCACCCTGCTGGTCATCGCCGACCTGCTCGGCGTCCCCGAGGCCGATCACGAGACGTTCCGCGAGGAGCTGCAAGGCGACCGACGCCCGACGGCCTCCGGCGGGCCGCCCGTGCACAAGCCCCTGGAGTTTCTCTACGACCGGTTCACGAAGTACATCGAGGAGCGCCGGCGCGAGCCGCGCGACGACGTCATGACGAGTCTGGCCACGGCTCCGTTCCCCGACGGGTCCTTGCCCGAGGTCGAGGACGTCATGCTGATCGCCGCCAACCTGTTCGCGGCCGGTCAGGAGACCACGGCCCGCCTCTTGGGCACGATGCTGCGGCTGATCGGCGAGCGCCCCGCGCTCCAGCAGCGCCTGCGCGACGAGCGCGACCAGATCCCGAGCTTCGTCGAGGAGTCCCTCCGGCTCGAGACCCCGCTCCACGCGCAGTTCCGATTGGCGCGCGTCCCCGCAACGGTCGGCGGCGTCGATCTCCCCGCCGGCACCACCGTGATGCTGCTCAACGGCGCCGCGAACCATGACCCGCGCCAGTTCGGCGACCCCGACGAGTTCCGCCTCGACCGGCCGAACGGGCGCCACCACCTCGGGTTCGGTTTCGGCATCCACACCTGCGCCGGCGCGCCCCTCGCCCGGGCCGAAGCCCGCGTCAGCGCCGAGCGTCTCCTGGACCGCATGGCTGACATCAGGATCTCGGAGTCTGCGCACGGCCCCGACGGCGCCCGCCGCTACGAGTACTCGCCGATCTACCTGCTCCGCGGCTTGGAGCAGCTCCACCTCGAGTTCACGCCCACCGACTGACGCGCGATGCCGTGACCTCTCTCGCCGACTTCCGCGAGGAGCTGCGATCGTGGCTACGGGAGCACCCGCCGCCCGACATCGACATCGCGGCGACGGCCGAGGAGGCCGGCGCGCTGCGGGCGTGGCAGGGGGCGCTCGCCGCCGGGCGGTGGGTCGGGATCCACTGGCCGGTCGAATACGGGGGACGGGGCGCATCGCTGACGGAGGTGGCCGCGTACAACGAGGAGCTCGCCCGGGCGCAGGCGCCGCAGATCCTCGGGCGCGCCGGCGTGAGCCTGGTGGGGCCGACGTTGATGGCGCACGGCACCGAGACGCAGCGGCGGCAGTGGATGGCGAGGATCCTCTCCGGCGAGGACATCTGGTGTCAGCTGTTCAGCGAGCCCGACGCAGGGAGCGATCTCGCCGCTCTCTCGACACGCGCGGACAAGCGCGGCGGCGTCTACGTGGTGACCGGTCAGAAGCTGTGGTCGTCGTACGCGCGGTTCGCCGACTGGGGCATCGGACTCGTGCGGACCGATTCGGATGCGCCCCGGCATTCCGGCATCTCGATGCTCGCGATCCCAATGACCGCGAAGGGCGTCGAAGTCCGGCCCCTGCGCCAGATCACCGGTGAGAGCGAGTTCAACGAGGTCTTCCTGGACGGCGTGGAGGTTCCGGTCGAGAACCTGATCGGTCCCGAGCACGAGGGCTGGCGTGTCGCCAACACGACGCTTGCCAACGAGCGCGGCGCGTCGTTCGTGTGGAAGGAGCAGGTATTGCAGGAGGTGGCCCTCGACCGGCTGGTGAACGCGTGCGCACGAGCCGGCCGCCTCGGGGACCCGGTCGTGCGCCAGCGCCTGGCACAGGCGCGGATCGAGGTCGAGATCTTCCGCTTGCACAACGAGCGCACGCTCGATCGACTCGCCCGGGGCGAAGAGGTCGGCTCGGAGTCGAGCCTCGTGAAGCTGTTCTGGGCGGGCATGAGCCAACGGCTGCACGACACGGCCGTGGCTGTCCTCGGCCCCGACGCGCTCGTCGTGGGCGGCGACGAGTATGCAATCGACCGTGGACGGTGGGTGCGGGAGCTGCTGGCGACGCGTGCCAACTCGATCATGGGCGGGACGAACGAGATCCAGCGCAACGTCATCGGTGAGCGCCTGCTCGGCCTCCCGCGCGAGCCTTCGGTCGTGAGGTGACACCGTGTCGATGACCGCCGACGTCGATCCGCTCGACCTCGTCGACCCCGAGCGCTACGCGCGCGACGGCTACCCGCACGAAGTCTGGACGCGCCTGCGGGCGGAGGCTCCGGTGGCGTACTTCGCTCCGGAGGGCCTCGAGCCGTTCTGGGCGGTCACGAAGCACGCCGACGTCCTGCAGATCGCGAGGGATCCCCAGCGCTTCTCGAGCGCGCAAGGGATCACGCTCCGCCCCGCCGGGGTCGTGTTCCCGCCGTCGGAAATGGTCGTGATGCTCGATCCCCCGAAGCACGGTCTCGTGCGCCGCGTGGCGAACAAGCGCTTCACACCGCGTGCGGTTCGTGAGACCAGCGCCGACATCGACCGGATCGCGGTCGACATCCTGGGCGAGGCGACGCCCGCGGGCGCCTCGGGCGAGCTCGACTTCGTCGAGCGCGTCGCGGCGCCTTTTCCGCTGGCGGTGATCGCATGGGTCCTCGGGGTTCCCAGCGACGACTGGGGACTGCTGTTCCGCTGGACCAACGAGGTGATCGGCAAGGAGGACCCCGAGTACCGCCAGCCCGGCGAGTCCCCGGGTCAGACGGCCAAGCGCGCCCGCGGCGAGTTGCATGCGTACTTCCAAAGCCTGATCGACGAGCGCCGGCGCCAACCCCGCGACGACCTGGTGAGCGAGCTGATCCGGGGCGAGATCGAGGGGAGGTCGCTCGACGAGGAGCAGCTCGTCTCCTACTGCGAGCTCCTGGTGGAAGCCGGCAACGAGACCACGCGCAACGCGATCAGCGGCGGCCTCCTCGCCTTCAGCGAGCATTGCGACGAGTGGGAGAAGCTGCGCCGCCACCCCGAGCTCATGTCCGACGCGGTGGAGGAGATCCTGCGCTGGACCAGTCCGATCAGCCACTTCACGCGCACCGCCACCGAGAGCTGCGAGGTGGGAGGAACCAAGATCCGCGCCGGCGAGATGGTCGCCCTGTACTTCGCGTCGGCCAACCGCGACGAGGAGGTGTTCGAGGACCCGTTCGCGTTCCGCGTCGATCGCCGCCCGAACCCGCATCTGGCGTTCGGCTTCGGTGAGCACTTCTGCATGGGGGCGCACGTCGCCCGGGTCGAGCTCGAGACGATCTTCCGCCACCTCCTCGCACGGCTGGAGTCGTTCGAAGTGTCAGGGACCATCGAGCGCCTGAGCTCGATCACCAACGGCAGCCTCAAGCACCTGCCGATCCGCCTCAGCACCAAGGAGAGTTGAGATGAGCGTCGTCCGAACCACGACCGCACCGGTGCGTCACGCAGATCGCCTCTTCATCGACGGCGCATGGGTCGAGCCGTCGTCCGACGCGACGATCGAGGTGATCGACTCCGGGACCGAAGAGCTGTACTACCGCGTCGCGGCCGCGGGTCCCGACGACGTGTCACGCGCCGTCGCCGCCGCCCGGCGGGCCTTCGACGAGGGCCCGTGGCCCCGTTCGACGCATTCGGAGCGGGCCGAGGTGCTCCGCGCCTTCGCAGCCGGGATCCAGGAGCGCGGCGACGTGCTGGGGCAGCTGTGGCCCCGTGAGACCGGCACCATCTACAAGAACGCGCAGTACGCGGGGAGGATCGGGTCCGGTGCGATGGCGCAGTACGCCGCCCTGGCCGACAAGTTCCCTTGGGAGGAGCAGTGCCAGCCGACGGCCGGCGGGGAGTTCGGGCTGCTCGTGCGCGAGCCGGTCGGGGTCGTGGGGGCGATCATCCCCTGGAACGCCCCCGTGGCGCTGATCTGCCACAAGATCGGGCCGGCGCTCCTCGCCGGGTGCACCGTGGTGCTCAAGTCCGCACCGGAGGCGCCGGGCGAGGGATACGTGTTCTCCGAGGTCGCCGAGGAGATCGGGCTTCCACCCGGCGTCCTCAACGTCGTCACCGCGGACCGCGAGGTGTCGGAGCTGCTCGTTCGTGACCCCGGCGTCGACAAGATCACCTTCACCGGATCGACGGCCGCCGGGCGGCGCATCGCGTCGTTGTGCGGCGAGCGCATCGCACGGTGCACGCTCGAGCTCGGCGGGAAGTCGGCAGCCGTGATCCTCGACGACGTGGACCTCGACACGGCGGCGAAGACGATCGCCCGCGCGGAGTGCGCGCTCAACGGCCAGGTGTGCTCCTCGCTGACACGGATCGTCGTGACGAAGAGTCGACACGACGCCCTGGTCGAGGCCCTGGCGTCGAGGTTCTCGCAGACGCGGGTGGGCGATCCGTTCGACGAGCAGACCCAGCTCGGCCCGCTGGTCTCCGAACGACAGCGCGACCGCGTCGAGGGCTACATCGCCAAGGGCGTGTCCGACGGCGCGATGCTCGCGGCCGGTGGTGGACGACCCGAGGACCTCGACCGCGGGTACTACGTCGAGCCGACCGTCTTCGGCAACGTCGACAACGGTTCGACGATCGGTCGCGAAGAGATCTTCGGTCCCGTGCTCAGCGTGATCGCCGCAGACGACGAGCGCGATGCGGTGCGGGTCGCCAACGACACGATCTACGGGCTCAACGCGTCGGTGTTCACGAACGACGTGGAGCGTGCGCGCGCAGTGGCGAGCGAGCTCCGGTCGGGCACCGTGGGGCACAACGCCTTCCGCACCGACTTCGGGATGGCGTTCGGCGGCTTCAAGCAGTCGGGCATCGGTCGCGAAGGCGGCAAGGAGGGGTTGCTGCCGTTCCTCGAGACGAAGGCGGTGATCCTCGACGGCACCCCTGAGGGCTTCGCGTGACCAGCCGTCCCCAGCTCTCGATCATGCTGCGCACGTACGCAGCCGAGGATCCCGGAACGTGGCAGCCGGTGCTCGACGTCGCGCGCGCGGCGGACGCCGCCGGCGTCGACCGGGTGGTGATCTCGGATCACGTGGTGTTCGGTGAGCATCTGGAGGCGTACGGCCGGCCCGAGACCGGCGGCGTGGAGGGTGGCAAGCAGCCCACCGGCCCCGACGGCCACTGGCTCGAGCCTCTCACGACGCTCTCGGTGCTGTGCGGCATGACGTCCCGCGTCCGCCTCGGCACGAACATTCTCATCGCCGCGCTCCGCCGACCGGTCGTGCTCGCGAAAGCCGCGGCGACGCTCGACGTGCTGTCGAGCGGCCGGCTCGATCTGGGTGTCGGCATCGGCTGGCAGCGTGAGGAGTACGAGGCCGCCGGCCTCGACTTCGGGGCTCGAGGCCAACAGCTCGACCTCACCCTCGAGGTGTGTCAGACGCTCTGGCGCGCGCCGCGCGCCGGCGTCGACCTCCCCGGCCTTGCCTTCGACGGGATCCACATGATGCCGAAGCCGCGGCAACCGGGCGGTGTGCCGATCTGGGTGAGCGGCCGCCTCAACGAGCGAGTGGCGCGCCGTCTGGCGCGCTTCGGCTCGGGCTGGATCCCATGGGGCGAGGACGCCGACGATCTCGCGGCCAGCATCCCGCGCATGCGCGAAGCCGTGGCGAGAGCGGGTAGCGACGGCGAGGCCCTTCAGGTCGCCGGCACTCTTCCAACGGTACGGCGGGAAGACCGCAGCACCGATCTCGATGCCACGATGGAGCGCGTTCTCCCGCTCGTCGAGGCGGGCGTCACGGACTTCCGGGCCCACGTGCCCGTGCCGAGCGGGTACGAGGCGGCGGTCGACTCTCTCCGCGGTATCGCCGACGCGTTCCATACCGGCACCCGGTGACCGCGATCACGCCTGAATGGAATGGCCTGGCTCAGTCGTCGGCGGCGGTGGCGGCGAAGATGCCTCGCTCGTAGAAGTACTTCGTCACCCGGGCGCCGATGCTCTCCATCGTCTTCGCGTACTCATTCGCGGCCCGGTCACCATCGCCGCGGCGGAGGGCACGGACGATGGCGGCTTGCCCCCGCCGCTCGTCGTCGAGAGTTCCGAGGACGTCCTCGAAGAGGTTGCCCGGGAAGATGCTCGACATCGCGCGGAGCAGGACCTTCAGGCGGGGTGTGTTCGAACCGGTGACGATCGCGGCATGGAAGGCGATGGCAATCGACTCGGCTTCGGCCGCGTCATCGCAATCGGCCAATGCGCGCTCCAACTCGGCGAGCTCTGCGAGCAACGCCACGTCGGGCGCGGCGCCGACCTTCCGGGCGGCATAGCCGTACAGCAGACCGAAGAGCGCGTAGTGATCGCGGATCAGGTCCTCGTCGACGCGGTTGACGAACGCACCTCGGTGTACGAGGTGGGTCACCCAGCCCTCTCGTTCGAGCGCGATGATCGCTTCGCGCACCGGGATCCGGCTCACGTTCAGCGCGGTTGCGATCTCGTCCTGTGGAACATGGGTCCCCGGTTTCAGCACACCGGCGAGGATCTGCTGCCGCACGTACGCCGCCACCTGGTCGGCGCTCGTCGGCCGCTTCAGCGCTGCATTCCCCAGACGAGGGAGGCGAGGTTTCGCGTCGGATGTGGTCACGGACCCGTCATGATATTGAGCCGCGGCGTCGCTCACGCGGGCCACACGAGCTCGCCGCCGACGATCGTCGCTTCGACGAGGTCGGGGGACGGGGTCGCAATCGCCTCGGCGAGCGGGGCCTTCAACAGGCACAAGTCGGCGACACAGCCGACCTCCACGCGCCGAAGCTGGGCTGGCGCGTCGCCGCGCCCCAGGAAGTGGCGCACGGCGGCCGGTGGATCGATGGCTTCCTCCGCGTTCAGGTGCGCTCCGCTCCGGGTCCGGCGCTCGACGGCGGCGGTGATCGTGTGCCACGGATCGGCCTCGCCGTACGGGGCGTCGGTACCGAACGCGACGGGGACGCCTGAATCGATCAGTGACCGGCAGCGATAGAGGTCGGCGATATCCGCGGGATCGACGGCGGAGATGTACTCGTCGCCGCGGTCGGCGACGAAGTTCGGCTGGGTCACGATCGTGACGCCCATCGCGTGCAGCATCCCGATGAGCTCGTGCGGGATCACGGCGCCGTGCTCGATGCGGTCGCCGCCTCGCGCCCCGGCGCTCTCGAGCGCGGCCACGGTCAGGACGAGCTGCGTACGCGTGACGCAGTGGACGGCGACGTTGCGGTGTGCGCGATGCGCTTCCGCGATTCGCGCTTCGAAGTCCGCCAGCGCGGGGAGGTCGTCGTCGTCGAGGAGCATCTTGACCGGGCCGCGGGTCAATCGGAGGCCGGAGACGCCCACCCCTTCGGGCGCCATCGCGTGCACGCGTTGCGGCAGACGGCCGTCGAACAGCGCGCCGATCAGATCGTCGACATCGCCCGGCGTGCGACGCGGATCGGCGTCGGTGAACCCGGTGACGCCCCGCGCCGCGGCGAGGCGTCCGACCGCCGCGAAGTCGAGCGCCACCCGCGGCGTCACGTTTGCGAGCCACGCGTCCATCCTCCAGAGGCGGCCGGTCGGGGCGCCACCGGGTGCGCGCTCGATGCCGGGAGCGTCGTGCCGGGCGGCGCCGGTACGCCGGAGCGCTTCGCCGTTCAGGATCCAGAGCGTGCCGCTGCGGTGCTGGACCCGGACGGGGCGGGCAGCTTCGACCTCGTCGAGCACCGACGCATCGAGGGGTCCCGCCACCGACTCGTGGTACCCGACCGCGCGGATCCAACCCTCCGGGCCTTCGGGCGCGGATGCCAGCGCGTCGTGCAGGTCTCCCAAGCTGTGCACTGCCGGCGGTCCGACGGGGAGGGACGCCACGGCCGCGGCCGACGCACGGAGGTGGACGTGGTGGTCGTGCAGGCCGGGGAGCAGCGCGCCATGCCGCGCGTCGAGCACGCGGTCGGCGCGTTCCGTGGACAGCGCTGACCCGATTGCCACCACTGTGCCCTGGTCGATGCGGACGTCTATCGGTCGCGGGTGACCGGCCACCTCCGCGTTCCGGACGATCACGCTCACGTGACGCCGACCGCGGGCGCGCGCGGCGGGAGGACAGGCTGGCGTGCACTGTCGACGCGGACCTCCCACCCGCCGTCGGCGCGCTCCACATCAGCAGCCGAGAGCGATCCCGACGGCGCGGCGAAGAACGCGCTGACGTCCGCCATCGAGACGTCGAGAAGCACGCCGCCGCCGCGTGCGAGCGCACCGGCAACGCCGGCCGCGGCGCAGAGCCCGGTGAGGGGATCGGCGATCGCGTCGCCGCAGAACACCGGTGCGCCGGATGCATCCCACGCGACGAGCCCGCCTGCGACCGCGGCGTCGTCACCGAACGCGACCCGCTCCGCGGCCGTGTCGTCCCGGCCGTACCCCGTGATCGACGCCCAGACCTTGCCGGGCGTCGCCGCCACGATCTCCTCGGCGACGAGGCCGAGCTGGCGCAACGCCCGGGGGCGCGAACCCTCGATGACCACGTCCGCTCGTTCGACGATCGTGCGCAACTCCGCCCTTCCCGCTTCGCTCCGGAAGTCGACCACGCGTGCCTCGCGGTCCTGCGCATGGAGCCACTTCCAGAACGTCTGGTTCCCGCTCCGGGCGCCGTCGGGTCGGTGCGCGCTCTCGACCTTGATCACGTGCGCTCCCGCCTGCCCGAGCAGATGCGAGCACAGCGGTCCGGCCCAGAGGGAGGAGAGATCCACGACAACGGGTGCCGCGCCACGGGTGTCGCCCGGCGACCCGATCGGCAGCTCCCGGATCGGATCGCCGCCCTCGCTGACGGCCGATGCACCGAGCACGGCCGCGGGCACCCCCACGAGCTGCGCTCGTTCGGCGACCGAGGTGGCTGTCGTCGTGTTCGCGAACGTCTCCAACGCGCGCCAGGGATCGTCCGAGTCACGGATCCAGGTGATGGCCGGAACGGCGTCGATGTCGTCGTCGCGTGCGAGAGTCACCGCGACCCAACCGTCGACGGCACGCAGGAGACGGCACGACCCACTCGGCGACGTGCGTCCTTTTCGCCCGAGCCCGAGGAGCGCGGCCCGACCGAACAGGAGGACCGCCGGGTCGACGACGACGCGCGCGTGGAGCTCGGCGGTGAGCTCGGCGAGCTCGTGAGCCGTGGCGCCGACGCGTGCGAGCACCGGCGCGTCCGGTGCGACGGGAGCCTCGTCGGGCCAGCCGGTGAGCCACATGCCGCCCGATGCCGCCCACGCCAGGGCCGGGTGGTCCGCTTCGGCTGCCATGCTCGCCACGTTACGGTGCCACCCATGGAGGTGATCGACGTCGCAGACGCGCTCGATCTCGTCGGCGGGGGATTGGCACCGGAGGAGCTCGGTCCCTTCAGCGGAGTACCGGCTCTGTTCGTGCGCACCAACGACCCCGGGATGGCCGCGAGATGCGCGGCATTGCTACGGCGGTTGCCCTGCGTCGCAGTCGCGGTGGACGACACCGGTGCGACCCCGTCGGGCCTCGACGACTTCGACGTCCTGTTCACGGCGCGACGCGATCCACCGCGACCGTGGACGGAGGGTTCCGACGGCGTCGAGGCCATGATCGACGAGCTCCGCAGCACGATCGAGGTCTCGCCTTTCGCGTCGGTCTCTTTGGTTCAGCTGCTGCGCCTCGGCGAGCGCCTCGACCTTCGCGATTCGCTCGTGGCCGAGTCGCTGACCTACGGCCTCCTCCAATCGGGAGACGAGTTCCGGTGCTGGCTCGAGCGCCAACCGGACCGCCGGCATCGTGAGACTGATCAGCCTCCGCTGCGGGTCGAGCGGAAGGGCAGCGAGGTCGTTGTCGAGTTGCACCGTCCGGAGGTGCGCAACGCGTATGACGTCTCCATGCGCGACGCGCTCGTCGACGCGTTGGCCGTTGTGCACGCCGATCCCTCGGTCGAGTCGATCCGGCTCGAGGGCGCGGGCCCGACGTTCTGCAGTGGCGGCGACCTCAGCGAGTTCGGGGCCGCGCCCGATCCGGTCACGGGGCATTTCGTCCGCGCCACGCGCAACGCGGGCTGGTGGCTGGCCGAGCTCGGCCCGAAGGTGACCGCGCGCGTGCACGGGGCGTGTGTCGGCGCCGGCGTCGAGCTGCCCGCGTTCGCCGGACGGGTGATCGCCGACCCTTCGACCACCTTCATGTTGCCGGAGATCTCGATGGGCCTCGTTCCCGGCGCCGGCGGCACCGCGAGCATCCCGCGCCGCATCGGTCGCCACCGCGCCGCGTCCCTCACGCTCCTCGGGACACCGGTCGACGCCGTGACCGCGCTCGAGTGGGGCCTCGTCGACGAGATCCAGGGCGGCCCGTGAGCTGCGACCGCAGGAGGGAGTAGACCTCCGCTTCGTCAGCGCTCGATGTTCGGCGGTGGTGTCGCCCAGTCGACGCCGACGGTCTCGGCGACGTCGGGATGCTTTCGCAACCACCGCCGGGCGTACGGACACCATGGCACCACCGTGAGACCGTCGTCGATCGCCCGCGAGACGGCCGCTGTGACCAGCTGGCCGCCGACTCCTTGACCCTGGAGAGCGTCGGCGACCTCGGTGTGCAGCAGGAACATGCGGTCGCCGTCGACCTCGTACGTGAGCTCGCCCATCGCGTCGTCGCCTTCGAACAGGAAGCGGTGGTGCGGACGGTCGTCGCGGACGGTCGTCATTGGACCGGCCCGCCCGCGGCGGGAACGGGAAGATCGCCCGGCCGTAGCGCCCACGTCGGGATCGGGGGCGGCTCGGGGATGCGCCCGACGTCGACGGCCGGGAAGCCGTCGATGTCCGTCCCGTCTGCGAACTGCGACCGCTGCTTGACGACCGCTCCGGCGCGCACGACACAGCCGGCGCCGAGGACGCTGGTGTCACACACGATCGCGCCCGGTTCGACGACGGACCCGGCGCCGATCCGGCAGCCGTGGATCATCGCCCCGGGGCCGACGATCGCGCCGTCGTGGATGATGAGGTCGTTGTCGGGCAGCAGGTGCAAGACGGTGTTCTCGAGGATCTGGACGTCGTTGCCGATGCGGACGGGGCCGTGGGAATCGCCGATGATCTTCACGCCGGCGCCGATGATGGTGCGGTCACCGATCACGACGTCGCCGGTGATCTCGGCGGTGGGGAACAGGGTCGCCGACGCGGCGATGGTCGGCAGGATGTCGCGGTACGCGTACAGCTGGCCCATCGGAATGGCCTCCTGTCGGTTCTCGATCGTGATGGCCGTCGGCGGAGGGAGAGAGAGGTCGCCCTCGCGGAGCGCGGTGAGGCGACGGATGTCGTCGGCGGAAGCGGATCGGACGACGCGCGCCGGCCGGCCGACCGCGACGACGTCGCTCGGCAACGTCGTACCCCCCGGGACGAGGGTGCCTTCGCCGAGAAACACTCGGTCGCCGACCCGGGCGCCGGGCATGAGGATCGAGGCGTTCCCGATCTCGCACAGGTCACCCACGGTTGCACCGATCACCTTGCAGCGGTGCCCGAACGTCGTGCGACGGCCGATGACGGTCGGGATCGCAGAGGTGCCGACGACCACCGAGTTCTCGATCACGGCCGATCCGGTCCCGACTTCGACACCTGCGCCCGAGGAGCGGATGACCGCACCTTGAGCGAGCAGCGATCCTTCACCGAGGCGCGCCGTTCCGAGCACCACCGCGGAGTGCGCGATCTGCACCGACTCGGTCCGCACCGTGTCGAGCGCACTTCCGGGTCCCGCGCTCATCGGTCGGTCAGCCGCACCATCGAGCTCCGCGCATCTTCCTCATCAAACTACCTGACTGCAGATCGCTCACGGCACGGTCGTCCCGTCGGGTGACCGGCCGAGGACGGCACCGTCGCGCAACACCGTCACGGGACCATCGGCGCTCACCGCGATGACCGTGGCTGACGGGTCGTCGAAGCTGTAGCGACGCCCGGAGGTGTGGCGGGTACCCCCCAACGCTTCGACCGCGTCCTCAGCGGTTTGGCTCGGCACCAGCCGCACGCCGAGTTGTCGGAGGACGCCGTCGCCGTCGAACACGGCCGCGCCGTCCACTTGGGCGAGCGCGTGCCGCAGCGGAGCGAGGTGCGAGGCCGTGCGGATCCGTAGCGGCGGCGGCGTCGGGAGCCGCTCCTCGACGGCCGGACTGGGGTCCGGGCCGGGCCGGTAAACCAGGAGCGACCCGATGCCCCACGAACCGAGGTCGTGAACGGCGAACTCCAACATCGCCTCGAGCACGTCACGCTCGCCGACGAACGGGGACGCGGTGACGCTGTCGATCCACGTCGCGACGGGAGGCTCGTAATGCCATGCAAGCTCGACCCAACGCAGGACGCCGAAGCTCCCCACGACACGAACCGAGCCCGAGGGGTGTCGCTGGACGATCGTGGCATCGAAAGCGCCGGACACCACCACGAGATCCCTTTCGGAGCCCGCGGGCCGGTCGAACACCACCCACTCGT
>DASYFC010000185.1:0-3399 GCA_036498645.1 Acidimicrobiia bacterium
CCGTGCCCGGCAACCCGGCCGTCGCCGAGCGCAGTGTCGAGCTCCTGCGAAGCGCCGCCGAGCGCGGCGACATCGTGCTCGAGCTCGTACCCGGCCTCTCGTTCGCCGAGCTGGCGTGGGCGCGGCTCGGCGTCGACCCGATGGCCGGCGCCCGTCTCGCCGACGCCCGTCACCTCACCGCAGAAGACGCGGTCGGCGGAGGGCCGGTCCTCGTGGCGCAGTGCGACACGCGCCTGCTGCTCTCGGACGTGAAGCTCGTGCTCCTCGAGGTCCTTCCCGCCGACGAGCCCGTGACGGTGTTGCGCCATCTCGGTCTCGACGACGAGGAGGTGCGCACGGTCGCGCTCGCCGACCTCGACCGGGACGTCGACTCCGACCACCTCACCGCCCTGCTCGTCGACAGCGGTGTGAGCGCGGCCGCCCGAGAGCTCGCTCGTCTTCTCGGACTGGCCGAGCGGCTGCGCCGGCCGGGCGGATGCCCCTGGGACGCCGACCAGACGTACCACTCGCTGACGCGCTACTTGCTCGAGGAGGCCTACGAGGTGGTGGAGGCGGTCGAGGCGTTGCCGACCGACGCGCCCGCGGGCGACGTTCCCGAGGGCGCGTACCGAGCGCTCGAGGACGAGCTCGGCGATCTGCTGTACCAGGTGATCTTCCACGCCGTGCTCGCAGAGGAGGCGGGCGCCTTCGATATGGCCGGCGTCGCGCGGGGCATCCACGACAAGCTCGTCCGCCGCCATCCGCACGTGTTCGGCGACACCGATGCGGCGGGCGGAGCTCTGACGTCGTCCGACGTGACGCGGAACTGGGAGCAGATCAAGAAGGACGAGAAGGGCGCCACCTCGATCGTCGCCGGGATCACGCCCGGCCTGCCGTCGCTGCTCTACGCGCACAAGCTGATGCGAAAGGCGGCGTCGGTCGGTCTCGACCCGGGCGGCCGGGACGACGCGCTGCGCCGGCTCGATGCCGTCCTCGCCGAGCTCCACACCGGCGACGACCAGGACCTCGAAGCCCGGCTCGGCGACCTGCTGGCGGCGGCGATCGTCCTCGCCCGGTCGGGCGGCGCCGACGCCGAGTCGGTCCTCCGCGGCTGGGCGGTACGGTTTCGTCGTCGATTCGAGGCGATGGAACGCCTGGCCGAGGCGAGGCAGCTGGAGCTGCCGGCGCTCACGCCCGCGGCGGTGGCGGCGCTCTGGATCGAGTCGGGAGGAGAGGCATGAGCCGCGCGTCGCGCTACACGATCCAGGGTCACGAGGTGACGATCCCGGTCGAGGTGCGCGACGCGAGTGCGCACATGGCCTCGTTCCTGGTGCCGGCGGCCGCGGCGCAGGACCTCATCTCGTATTCGGGGCTCGAGGTCGCCGAGCCGCTCCCGGGTCGAGCGGTGTGCTCGCTCGCCTTCATGCGCTACCTCGACGGCGACCTGGGCCCGTACCACGAGGTCGCAGTGGCGTTCCTCGTTCGCCACAAGGGGATGGAACCGGCGTCGTCGATCACCAAGAGCGCCGAGGTCGCCCGCGGATTCCTCGGGGCGTTCATCCACCAGCTGCCGGTGAACCAGGAGTTCACACTCGAGGCGGGCCGCAGCATCTGGGGCTTCCCGAAGTTCCTCGCCGACATCGACCTAGACCTCGCCGGGCCGGTCGCCCGCTGCGAGCTGCGCCACGACGGCGAGTTCGTGCTCTCGCTGGCGATCCGTCCCGGCATCACCCTCCCGGCGCGTGGTTCGAGCGTGGATGCGTACTCACACGCGGACGGCGTGCTGCGCCGCACGGCGTGGTCGATGGAGCCCACCGGGGTGCGCGGCCGTCCGACGGGCGCGTTGTTGTCGCTCGGCGACCACCCGATCGCCAAGGAGCTACGCGGCCTCGGCCTGCCCGGGCGCGCTGTCTTCAGCAGCACGATCGACCACGTGCGCATGCAGTTCCAGGCCCCGGACGAGCTTTGATGCCGTCGGCGCCGGCGGTCGCGCTGGTCACCGGGGCCGGGAGCGGTATGGGCCAGTTGGCGGCGCGCCGCCTAGCCGCGGCCGGCGCGTCGGTTGCCGCCGTCGACGTCGACGACGACGGCCTCGCCGCCACCGTCGGACGGGCGCCGACCATGCGCTCGTGGACCTGCGACGTCTCCGACCCGGACGCCGTCGCGCGCGTCGTGAAGGAGGTCGAATCGGCGCTGGGCCCGATTGACCGGCTCGTTCACGCGGCCGGCATCTGCCTGCCGTCGCTGCTCGCCGAGCAACCGGTCGACGAGATCGACCGCACGGTCGCCGTCAACTTCCTCGGCACCGCCCACACGGTGAAGGCGGTGCTGCCCGGGATGCTCGACCGGCGTCGGGGCGAAGTCGTCGCGTTCGCCTCACTCGCGGGGTGGCTGCCGAGCCCTCGCCTCGGCGCGTACTCGGCGTCGAAGCACGCGGTCGTCGCGTTCATGGAAGTGCTGGCGTACGAGAACCGGGGGAGTGGTGTGCGGTTCGCGTGCGTGTGTCCCCCGGTCGTCGACACGCCCATGGTCGCCGGCATCCAAGCCCGCGACGACGTCGCCCTGGGCGGTCAGCGCGGCATCGATCCTTCCGTCGTGATCGATGCAATCGAAGCGTCGCTCGCGGCGGGCGAGCTGTTCGTCCTGCCGGGCAAGGGCACGAAGACCGCGTGGCGGACCCGCCGGTTCGCGCCCGGTCTCATCTGGCGTCAGATCGAGCGCGCGACCAGTCGTCGCGCGTGAGCTCGTAGATCACCTCGTCGACGTGCGTCGACCCGTGGTCTTGCATGCCGAGCTTCTTCATCAGAGTGAGGGCCGCCACGTGTCGTGGGTCGGTGCGGCCAACGACCTTGGCCAGTTCGAGGTCGACGAACGCGTACTCCAGGGCGGCGGCGGCGGCTTCGGTGCCGATGCCCTTTCCCCAGCACCGGCGTGACACCAAGCACGTGAGCTCGGCGGCGTCGTCCTCGGAGTTGATCCCGAGGAAGGTCAATCCGACGAGCTCGTCGTCGAGCGTGATCACCCACGAGCATTGAACCGACCAGTCGACGCCGACGTTGCGGGCCACGACCTCCTCGGCGTCTGGTTTATGAGGGCTCAGGTAGCGCCGAAAGTCGTCGTCGCCGGCGTAACGGGAGATCGCCTCGGCGTCGTCGGGTCGGAACGACCGCAGGACCAACCGTTCGGTTTGCAGTCGCGTGTGCTCGGGGCCTGGCACGGCTTAGCTCTACCCAAGCGCGCACACGCCCATGCTCCCGGAGCCCGCTAGATCCCTTCGGTGCGGTTCCGCGCTTCGTCGGCGGCTCGGCGCTCGGATCGCTTCTGCCGCTTGGCCGCCCGCTTCTCCTGCAGCGACTTGCCCTTCTTCTTGTCCTTCGAGAAATGTGGCGACTTGTCGGCCATTCGTCCTCCCCGCAGCCC
>DASYFC010000186.1:0-3659 GCA_036498645.1 Acidimicrobiia bacterium
CGCCGACGTGTTCGGCCGCCACCGCGAAGACCCCGTCATCTGAGGATGGACGCACGCCTCCTCGAGGTCGCCCGCGCCGCCAAGGGTTTCATGCCCGACGACGAGGGGCTCGCCCTCAATGCTGCCGGTCGCGACGCGACCTCGGTCGGGCCTCTGCTCGAGGTCGGCAGCTACTGCGGGAAGTCGGCGGTGTACCTGGGCGCGGCGGCGCGCGCCGGCGGCACTGTGCTGTTCAGCGTCGACCACCACCGGGGCTCTGAGGAGAACCAGGCCGGGTGGGAGCACCACGACCCCGAGGTCGTCGACCCCGCCACCGGCCGCATGGACACGCTGCCGTTCTTCCGCCGCACGATCGAGCGCGCCGGGCTCGAAGACGCCGTGGTCGCGGTCGTCGGCGACTCGCCGGCGATCGCGAGGCACTGGCGCACACCGCTCGGGCTCGTGTTCGTCGACGGCGGTCATGCCCTCGACGTGGTGCTCGCCGACTACGAAGCTTGGTCTCCGCACGTCACCGCCGGCGGCGTGCTCGTCTTCCACGACGTGTTCGAGGATCCCCGCGACGGCGGCCAGGCGCCCTTCGAGGTGTGGAAGCGGGCCGCCGCCTCGGGCATGTTCAGCCCGGTCTCGGCGACCGGCAGCCTCCGCGTGCTGCGCCGCAGCTAGCGAGCGCTAGTCCCGCTTGTAGCGGGCCATCTCGGCTTCGATCGCGGCGCCCGCCGCCAGCAGCTCGGCGGGGGTGAGGCCGAGCGGCAGGCCCTCGCCGCGGAACAGTCCCGCCGTCGGCGCGCGCCCGGACAGCGCGTGCGCGGCGAGGACGACGGCGGCCGAGTTCCACGTGGGCTGCTCGACCGGGAACAGCTGGCCGTCGCGATCGAACGCGGCGCCCTCGAAGTTGGCGCCGGTCCAGTAGCCACCGCCGTCGGCACGCAGGAACTGCACCCAGGCGAGCAGCTCGTGAGCCTCGTTGTGCGCACCGATGGCGTCGAGCGCCATCACGAGCTCACACGTCTCGGCGGCCGTGACCCACGGCCGGTCGGAGACGCAGCGCGCGCCGCGGCCTTCGACCACGAACGTGTCCCATCCCGCCGCGACCCGGGCGTGAGCGGAGTGTCCGCGCAGCACCCCGCCGAGGACGGGGTAGTACCAGTCCATCGCCCACCGCCCCTTGTCGAGGAACACGTCGGGCCGGTGCGCGACGGCGATCGCGAGCGAACCGAGCGACAGCTCCCAGTCGGGGCGCTCGTGGCCGAGGTGCTCCGCGATCGCGATCGCGCACCGCAGGCTCGCGTGGAGGCTGGACGAGCCGGTGAGCAGCGCACCGTCGTCGGGGTCGTCGCCCCGCCACGCGATCTCGCCCGTCTCGGTCTGGAAGTCGAGCGTGTAGTCGATGGCGCGCTCGACCACGGGCCAGTAGTCCTCGAGGAAGCGCCGGTCGCACGTCGAGAGGTAGTGGTGCCACGCGCCGTTGGCGACGTAGCAGGTCACGTTGGTGTCGAGGGTCGGGTCCTTGACCGCGTCGCCGACGTAGTACGCGTGCCAGGCACCGTCGGGCCGCTGCCGCGTGCGGAGCCACTCGTACGCGCGCTCGGCCTCGGCGTGCCGGCCGCCGACGTCGAGGGCCATGGCCGCCTCGACCAGGTTCCATGGATCAGTGTGGTCGCCGGGGGTCCACGGGATGTTGCCGTCGGCGAGTTGGACCGCGGCGATGGCTTCGACCGTGGCCGCGAGCTCGTCGGCAGTCACGATTCCATCGACGTTGCAGAGCACGTTCATTCCGGCTTCTCCGTGTAGACGACAAGGCTCTTCCCCAACACCGGGTTCAGTGTCCGGTCGAGGAGCCGGGACCAGCGCGGGCGCTTCGTGAGCTCCCACACGAGAAAGTCGTGGTACTTGCGGACCGGCAGGGCGTCGGCGTTGTCGACGCCTACCGCGCATTTGAGCATCCAGTACGGCGAGTGGAGCGCGTGCGCGTGGTGCGAGCCGCGCAGGAGCAGCCCGGCGCGTTGGAGCTTGGCCTCCAGCTCGGGCTGCCGGTAGATGCGGACGTGTCCGCCCGGGGTGTCGTGGTACCGGTAGTCGAGCGCCCAGCAGATCCGCTCCGGCCATCGCGTCGGGACGGTGACGGCCAGGCGGCCGCCGGGCCGCAACACCCGCGCGAGCTCACCGATCGCGCCCTCGTCGCCGGGGATGTGCTCGAGCACCTCGGCGGCGATGATGCGGTCGAACGACCCGTCGGGGAAGGGCAGGGTCAGCGCGTCGCCGTTGACCATCCCGCCCGCCGGCCCGTGCGGCAGCTCGCCGGCGGCGACCATCCCGCCGCTCACCGCCGCCGCGTCCTTGAGCTCTGCATCGTCGGCGTCGAGGGCGACGACCACGGCGCCGCGCCGCATCGCCTCGAACGCGTGACGGCCCCCGCCGCAACCCAGATCGAGCAGCCGCTCGCGGTCGCGGAGGTCGAGGCGCTCGAAGTCGACGGTCAGCATCAGCGCGCCGTCCCGTCGTGCGCGTCGAGCAGGGCGCGGTACTGCTCCACCGTGCCCTCGGCGGTCTTGCGCCACGTGAAGCGATCGAGGACCCGGGCCCGGCCGGTGGCGCCGACGCGTTCCCGCAGCGCGGGGTCGTCGAGCGCACGTCCGAGCGCGGCGGCCAGCGCCGACGGGTCGCCCGGCTGCACCAGCAGGCCGGTCTCGCCGTCGCGCCCGATCACCTCGGGGAGCGCCCCGCCGGTGGTGGCGACGATGGGCACGCCGCACGCCATCGCTTCGACCGCCGGGAGCGAGAAGCCCTCGTACAGCGACGGCACCGCGGCCACTTGCGCTTCGGCGTAGAGCTCGACGATCCGGTCCGTCGTCACCCCGTGCACGAACTGGACGGCGCCGTCGAGGCCGAGCCGGTCGATCAGGGCCGGGATCGCGCTCTTCCCCTTGGGTTTTCCGATCACGACCAGGTGCGCGTCGTCGCGCTCGGTACGCAGCTTGGCCACCGCTTCGAGCAGAGGGGCGAGACCCTTCATGGGGACGTCGGCGCTCGCCGTCGTCATGATGCGACCAGGCACCCGGCGCACGTCGGGGCGGGGACGGAACACGGCCGGGTCGGCGCCGACCGGCACGACGTGGAGGCGATCAGCATCGACACCCATCGCGGCGATGATGTCGCGCCGTGACGACTCCGAGACGGTGAGAAGCCGTGGGAGGCGGTGGGCGACCCGCGTCTGCATCTCGATGAAGCCGTACCAACGATGCAGCGTGAATCGCTTCCACGCCCGCTTCGCGTGCGCGAGGTCGAGGTCGCGATCAACCGTGACCGGATGGTGCAGCGTCGCGAGCATCGGCCATCCGTCGTCCGCCATCTTGGCGACACCGGACCCGAGGCACTGGTTGTCGTGCACGACGTCGAAGTCGGCGCGGCGGTCCCGCAGCAACCTCCGAACGCGCATGCTGAACGTGTACGGCTCGGGGAAGCCGGCCGCGCACATGATGGCGAACTCGGCGACGTCGATGCGCGTCTTGAACTCCCAGGGCCACGGCACCCGGAACGGGTTCTCGGGTCGGTACAGATCGAGGCTCGGCACGCGTGTCAGTTGCTCGGTGTCGACGAGGTCCGGGTACGGCTGACCCGAGAACACCTCGACCGTGTGCCCGAGTGCAGTGAGCTCGCGC
>DASYFC010000187.1:0-3453 GCA_036498645.1 Acidimicrobiia bacterium
ACCTGCCGCCGAGTGAACTGCATCGACGAGCTCTGACTTGTTCACGCCTACCTCCGAATTTGCGGCCGGGTATCTGAGAAAGTTGAACCCATCCCGACCACAATTTCAAGCATTTCCATCAATTGTGAACGACGCGCGCACGAAGAGCAAGCTCAGACAGCGCGAACACCGCCCCTCGAACCCACGAAGACGCCGCGACAACGCGCGATCGCGCTGAGACTTCGCGCAATGTGAGTCCGTGTCGACCACGGTAACCCGCGCGACGATGCAAAAGGTGGATATACCGCTTGCTGACGGGGTGTACGACGCGTTCGTGGTGTGGGCGGAGACGCGCGATGACGGCACGATCGCGCTCGATCTGACGATCACGACCGGCGCGAGCAAGGGCGATGTCGTGTCCGTGCGCGCGACGAGCGCGCCGCGCGACGCGATCGATCTCGTCGGTGTGCCGTGCACGCTGAACGTGCGCGACGGTGCGCCGGTGGTCGAGTGGTAGTGCGTGCGCATGCGCAAGAAATGGCCACTTGACCAGGGAAAACGCGAAAGACCCGGCCGTTGTGGCCGGGTCTTCGCACTGCAGCCCCGAGCGGATTCGAACCGCCGCTTCCGCCTTGAGAGGGCGGCGTCCTAGGCCACTAGACGACGGGGCCGGGGCCGTTTCTTCCGGGCTCGGGGGGGAGGACTCGAACCCCCAACGACAGGACCAGAACCTGTTGTGTTGCCGATTACACCACCCCCGAAGGAAGCGTCATGGTACCGAGTCCGGGCACGAGCCTCCCTACCCGGTTCGTGCCCCGGGCGAGCCGCCCGAAACCGACGATCCGACCGGCTGCCACCCGGAGCGCCTCGCTCATGAAGCGGCGCCACTCCTCGAGACCGGAGATCGGGCTCGTCCGCGTCGGGGACGTCACGGCGTCCAGCCCGAGCTCGTTCGCGATCGAGCGGATGCGCAGCGCGTGGAACGGGTCCGAGACGAGCACCACCCGCTTCTCGCTCCGGTGCCGGAGCACGCGAGCGGCGGCCGACAGTGACTCCCAGGACGTGTGACTCGTGGTTTCGCGCAGGATCGCGCTGTCGGGGATGCCCTTGTCGTGGAGGTAGTTCGCGCCCGATGTGGCCTCCGTGAACATGTCGCCGGTCTGCTTGCCGCCGGTCACGACGATCAACGGCGCGACACGGTCGCCGTACAGCGTGGCCGCGTGGTCGAGCCTCGCCTTGAACACCGGCGACGGTCGGCCGTTGTACTGCGCGGCACCGAGCACGACGATCGCCTGTGAGCGGCGGGTGTCGTCCTGTCGGGCGGCCCACCACACCTGTACGAAGGTGACGACGTAGTAGAGGAGTCCGGCGAGGAGCACGACGAGACCGACGCGCCGGACAAGCTTCCAGCCCGTCACGCGCCGCTCTCGAGCCGATCGCGGGCGGCGCGGAGGCGTCGAAGCGTGCGCTCGCGACCGAGCAGGTACATCGAGTCGAACAGGGGCAACCCCGCGGCGCGACCCTCGACCGCGGTGTAGATGACGTGCATGGCCTTCCGGGGCTTGATGCCCAGCTTCTCGAAGACGGGACGGATGTCGAGGTCCTCGCTGCGTTCCCACGGGCACGCCTCGACGTGCTCGATGACGGAGTCGAGGATCTCGCCCGCCCTCTCGGCTTTCTCGAGGCGCTCCCACGATGCCGGGTCGATCGAGAACGCCGGCTCGTCGACGAACAGGAAGTCCATCTGCTCCACCAACGCGCCGAGGGTCACGGCGCGTTCCTGCCCGAGGCGCATCGCTGCGCGGAAGACGTCGGTCTCGAGCCGGTCCCCGAATCGCGCCTGCGCAGCCGGAAGGACGCGGCGTTCGAGCTCGTCGATGTCGAGGCGACGGATCCATTCCCCGTTCATCCAGTCCAGCTTCTGATGGTCGAAGAAGGCGGGTGAGTGGACGACGCGGGCGAGATCGAACTCGGCGACGAGCTCGGCCCGATCGAGGATCTCGCGGCCGTCTTCGGGCCCCCAACCGAGCAACGCCAGATAGTTGAGCACCGCCTCCGGGAGGTAGCCGGCGTCGCGGAACTCCTCGAGGGCGACGGCACCGTGACGCTTCGACAGCTTGGCCCGGTCGGCGCCCACGATCAGGGGCAGGTGGGCGTACGCCGGGCGCTCCGTCACGCCGAGCGCCTCTCGGAGCGCGAGCACGCGGTGGGTGGTGTCGAGCAGGTCCTCTCCGCGGATGACGTGCGTGATCGCCATCTCGATGTCGTCGACCGCGTTGGCGAGGAAGAACAGCGGCGTGCCGTCCGAGCGGACGATCACGAAGTCGGGAATGGTCGCCCACTCGACGCTGACCTCTCCCCGGATGACGTCGGTGAAGGTGCTGGTGCCGTCGTCGGGCGTCCGGAACCGGAGCGACCGCGGGCGGCCCTCGGCGCCGAGCGCGGCACGCTGGTCGGCATCGAGGTCGCGGCAGTGGCCGTCGTAGCCGGGGGCGCGCCCGGCGGCGCGGGCAGCCTCGTTGCGCGCTCGCACCTCTTCTTCTGTGCAGTAGCACTCGTAGGCGCGGCCCTCGGCGAGGAGCCGACCGGCGGCGGCGTGGTACCGGTCGGAGCGGGCGCTCTGGAGGACCGGGCCTTCGTCCCAGTCGAGTCCCAGCCACGTGAGCGTGTCCTGGATCGTGGCGATCCACTCCGGGCGCGACCGGGCGACGTCGGTGTCCTCGATGCGGAGGGCGAAGGTCCCTCCTTCGTGGCGGGCGAACAGCCAGTTGAACAGCGCGGTGTGGGCGCCGCCGACGTGGAGGGAACCGGTCGGAGCGGGTGAGAACCGCACCCGCAGCGCGTCGGCCATGACCGTCCGAGTGTAGGGCCGAGGGTCGAGAGAACCGGCTACGCGCCGGAGGCAATCTCGTCGAGGAGCTTGCGGGCGATGACGACGCGCTGGATCTGGTTCGTGCCCTCGTAGATCTGGGTGATCTTGACGTCACGCATCATCCGCTCGACGGGAAAGTCGCGTGTGGTGCCTGCGCCCCCGAGGAGCTGGACGGCGTCGGTTGTGACGCGCATCGCGGTGTCGGTCGCGAAGAGCTTCGCCATCGACGAGCCCTTCGTGATGCCGGGCGCGCCCGCGTCGACGCGGGCGCACGCTGCATACACCAGCAGGCGGGCGGCTTCGAGCTGGGTGGCCATGTCGGCGAGCATGAACTGCACGCCCTGGAAGTCGGCGATGCGCTGGTCGAACTGGCGGCGGTCGAGCACGTATGCGCCGGCGACGTCGAGCGCGCCCTGGGCGAGACCGAGTGCCTGCGCGGCGACGGCGGGCCGGGAGGTGTCGAGGGCCTGGAGCGCGTAGTGGAACCCGCGGCCCTCGTCGCCGATGAGGTTCTCGGCCGGGACGGCCACGTCCTCCAGCACGACCTCGCCGGTGGGCGAGCCCCGCAGCCCCATCTTGTGCTCGATCTTGCCGATGGAGAG
>DASYFC010000188.1:0-6447 GCA_036498645.1 Acidimicrobiia bacterium
GCACGACCAAGCCCGGAAAGGTCACCCGCAAGACCGTCGTGTACTCACCGGCGGCGGCGCCGAGACGCCAGGGTGACCTGGTGCTGCCCCGGCAGCACGCGGACACGATCGTCCTGCTCGTGCACGGCGGCGACGGGACCAGCGGCAGTCGGAAGCAGATGCGCGGCTGGGCCGACTTCTACGCCGAGCACGGTTATCCGTCGTTCGCGATCGACTACCTGATGGTGAAGCCGAACACCCCGGCGCCCGTATATCCGAAGCCGGAGACGGACGTGAAGGCGGCGGTCCAGTACCTCCGCCAGCGGGCCGGCTCCCTGGCGCTGAACCCGTACCGCATCATCGTGCAAGGTTTCGGCGCCGGCGCGGCGCTCGGCGCCCAGGCGGAGGTGACGCCGGATGACGCGTTCTTCGCCGGGCCTGGTCGCCACCCGGGCGTCAGTGACTCACCCGCCGCATTCATCGGCTTCTACAGCTTCTACGACGGCACGCAGCACAACCCGGCGCAGTACTACGGCGGACCTCCAGACAGTCCTGATCCGAAGGTGCAGGAGCGCTACGCCAAGGCCAACTCCATCGCGCACGCCGCCGGCGCTGCGGGTCCCGCGCTGTTGTACCAGGGCGACGCCGACAATCCCGATCTCGTCGCGTCGGCCACCGCGTTCCGCGACGCGCTGCAGAACGCGGGGAAAGACGTCACGTTGACGCTCGTCCCGGGCGCGCGGTCGGGTTTCGACCAGGAAGCGTCGGGCGCGCTCACACCCGCCGGGCAGCAGGCCGCGCAGCAGGTCGTCGCGTGGCTGCAGGCGCGCTTCCCGCCGCCGTAGCGCCGGGCGCGAGCTACTCGAAGCGGGGGCGCAGCGGGAGACCGCTGCGGCCGTCGTCCGTCTTCGTCGCCAGCACCTGGTGCACCTGGGTGCGGTTCGCCTCGAACTGGAGCGCCGACGCGGCCATGTAGAGGCGCCAGATGCGCGCCCGGGCTCGTCCGGCGTCGGCCACGCACGCGTCCCAGTTCGCCTCGAGGTTCGCGACCCATGCCCGCAGCGTGAGCGCGTAGTGCTCGCGCAGCGTCTCCATGTGCCGGGCCTCGAGCCCGGCGCGTTGGATGGCGGACACGACGCTGCCGACCTCGTGGAGCTCGCCGTCGGGGAAGACGTAACGGTCGATGAAGCTGCGGCGGGCGAACCGGGCCCGGCCGTCCGCCGTCGAGCCCTTCACGCTGGGCGGGCGGCTGATGGCGTGGTTCAGGAGCCGGCCCCCGGCAGGCAGGAGCTCGAAGCACCGCTCGAAGTACACGGCCAGCTGGCGCAGTCCGACGTGCTCGAACATGCCGATCGAGCTGATGGCGTCGTACGGGCCGTCGTCGACGTCGCGGTAGTCCTGGTAGCGGACCTCCACCTTGCCCGCGAGGCCGGCCTCGGCGGCGCGCTTCTCGGCCAGCTCGGCCTGCCGCTTCGACAACGTCACGCCGACCGCCTGCACGCCGTGGTGCTCGGCGGCGTGGAGGAGCATGCCGCCCCAGCCGCAGCCGATGTCGAGCAGGCGCATCCCGGGCTCGAGGCCGAGCTTCCGGCAGATCAGCTCGTGCTTGTTGGCTTGCGCCTCCTCGAGTGTGTTCGCGGGATCGGTCCACACCGCGCACGAGTACGTCATGGACGGGCCGAGCACGCGGCGGTAGAAGTCGTTCGAGACGTCGTAATGGTGCGAGATGGCGGCGGCGTCGCGCTGCTTCGAATGGCGCCGGCCGTGGAGTCGCGCCTCCTCGGGCGGCTTCGGCACCGGCTTGAGCACGCCCGGCCCGACGAGCCGGATGGCGGCCATCCACTGCGCGGGTCCGAGCTTCACGTCCGGCAGGTGGTCGCGCAGCGCGAGGGCGGCGAAGATGTCGCCCTCCAGGTCGAGGTCGCCGGCGACGTAGGCCCGCCCGAAGCCGAGCTCGCCCGGCGCCTGCACGATGCGGCGCAGCGCGGCGGGGGAGCGGATCAGCAGCGTGGCCGGTGCGTCCGCCGGACCGAGCCGGCTGCCGTCGTACGCCTCGATCGCGATCGGCAGGTCGGGTCCGAGGAGCTGCTCGAGGAGCGTTGCGAGTTGCGGTGTCATGCGCGCCAGTGTTGCCGGGGCCGCGTCAAAAGTCGACCGCACTGAGGTCGGGGATCCAGTGGGCGGCACGGCGGCCCGCCTCGCGCCAACGGTCGCGGTCGAGCTTGCGTTGCGGTTCGACGCGCTGGCGCGGCGACCAGGTCGCGGCCACCTCGCCCTCGTCCCGCCACGTGCCCACAGCGAGCCCGGCGAGGAACGCGGCGCCGAGGGTCGTCGCCTCGATCACGGGCGAGACCTCGACGATCCGCTGGCCGGCGTCGGCGAGCGCCTGCACGAAGGTCGGGTTCGCGCTCATGCCCCCGTCGATGCGCAGACGCGGGACGGCGATGCCCGAGTCGCCCTCGGCCGCTTCGACGAGGTCGACGCCGCGGTGCGCGATGCCTTCGAGGACCGCCCGCACGAGCTGCGGACGGCCGGTGCCGCGCGTAAGGCCGAGGAGGGTGCCGCGGGCGCCGTAGTCCCATGCCGGGGTGCCGACACCGAGCAACGCGGGCACGTACCAGACATCGTCGGTGTCCTCGCACTGCGACGCGACGTCGTGGCTCTCGGCCGCGCTCGCGATCACGCCGAGGTCGTCGCGCAGCCATTCGATGTTCGTGCCCGCCGCCAGCATGATCGCCTCGACGCCCCACGTGTCGGTGCCGCCCACGCGCCGGCAGACGATCGGGAACGTGCCGCCCGGTCCGCGTGCCTCGAACGGCGGCCGGTTCCCGCCCAGGACGAGGTCGAGCATCCCGCCGGTGCCGAACGTGATCTTGGCGTCGCCGCAATGAACACAACCTTGGCCGAGGAGTGACGCCTGCTGGTCGCCGGCGATCCCGGCGATGGGCGGTGCGCCCGGCAGTGCCGTCGCCTCGCCCACGATCCCCGACGAGTTCACGATGGTCGGAAGCATCGACGCCGGGATGCGCAGCGGATCGCGCGCCTCCTCCGCCCATCCGGACGCGTCGGTGGCGAGGAGCCCGGTAACGGCGGCGTTGGTCGCGTCGGTCACGTGCAGCGCACCCCCGGACAACGTCCACGCCATCCAGGTGTCGACGGTGCCGAAGCACAGGTCGCGACCACGCTCCGGATCGACCTGCTCCAGCAGCCATTCGAGCTTGGTCGCCGAGGCGTTGGGAGCCAGCCGAAGGCCCTGCCCGCGCAGCTCGAGGCAACGTCCGACCGTGCGCAGGTCCTGCCAGCCCAGCGCGGGGCCGACCGGTTCGCCCGTGGCGCGGTCCCAGACGACGGTGGAGCAGCGCTGGTTGGCGATGCCGACGGCGTCGACAGGGCCGGCGGCGTCGAGCGCGGCGCGGGCGGCTTCGAGCGCGGTCGCCGCCATGCGGACCGCGTCGAACTCGACCAGGCCGGGCGCCGGCGAGGAGGGGAGCAGCGGCCGCGTCTCCTCGTGCACGACCCGGGCGTCACCGTCGACGACGGCCGCCCGCACCGACGAGGTGCCCACGTCGACGACGAGGATGCTCACGGCCAGCCCACGTCGCCGAAGGGGTCGGGCAGGCCGAGCTTGCCCGGGTTCAGGATCCCGTGCGGGTCGAGGGCCGTCTTCACCGCCGCCAGCACGTCGAACGCCTCGCCGAGCGCCTCCCGCACGAAGCGGGCCCGGTTCAGCCCCACGCCGTGGTGGTGGCTGAGGGCGCCGCCGGCGGCCAGCACGGCCCGGGTCCCGCCGTCCCACGCCGCCCGGTAATAGGCCTCGCGATTGTCGGGCTCGATCTGCGCCGCAAAGGTGAAATAGAGACAGGCGCCGTCCGGGTAGGAATGGGACAGGTGCGCCGAGGCCACCAAGGTTCCCTCTACCGCCCGGATCGCCCGTGCCGCGTCGGCGTACATCTTCGGGAGGTCGCGCCACCGGGCGGCGACCTCCATCGTGTCGACGACGTAGCCGCGGGAGATCAGCGCCTCGAGGGCGGCGACGTCGTTGCGGTGCTCGAGCCACCGGCCCACGAGCTCGTCGTCGAGCCTCTCGGCCCCGGCGTTGACGCACTCCTCGAGCACGACGTTCATCACGCCCTCGACGAGCTCGTTGTCGCCTTCGTCCAGTGCGAGCAGCACGTGGCGGTCGCCGGTCTGAAAGCTCCGATCCGCCTCGGTCGCGTCGTAGAGGCGCAGCACGGCCGGCGTCGCGCCGCGGTGCAGCATCTTCCGGCACGCCTCGATGCCGTCGCCGAACGACGCGAACCCGAACGCGGCTCGCTGCTCGACCGGCGGCGCCGGATGCAGCCGCAGCCGCGCGCCCGTGATCACGCCGAGTGTCCCCTCGCTGCCGACGAACAGCTGCGTGAGATCGGGACCGACGGCGGCGCGCGGGGCGCCGCCGGTGTGGACGATGCGCCCGTCGGCGAGCGCGACGTCGAGGCCGACGACCATGTCCTCGATCTTGCCGTAACGCGTCGAGTACTGGCCCGCGCTACGACATGCGAGCCACCCTCCGACCGTCGACAGGTCGATCGACTGCGGCCAGTGCCCGAGCGTCGCGCGGTACTTGTCGCGCAGCGTGTCCTCGAGCCAGGTGCCGAACGTGCCCGGGAGGACGTCCAGCACGAGCGACTCGCGGTCGACGTCGACGATCCCGGAGAGCGCGCAGAGGTCGAGCACGACGCCGCCGTGGACCGGAACGCTGGCGCCGCAGACGCCGCTGCGCCCCGCCGCCGCTGTCACCGGAACCCGCGCGTCGTTGCACACGCGCAGCACCGCCGCCACCTCGCCGGCCGTTGCCGGCCGTGCCACCGCGCCGGCGCGCGCCGCGACCTGCCCGTCGAGCGCCCAGATCATCGCCAGCGGCCACCAGTCGCGGCTCGCTTCGGTGACGGCCGCGGCGTCGACGGTCACGTCCGCGCACGCCGAGCGCAGCCGCCGGAGCACCTCGCCATCGAGCGCGACCGCCGGCGCCGAGAGGTGCGCGCGCGCGTCGGTCGCGGTTCCACCGAACGCAATCGGTGGCGTCGGCTGCCCGGTCGTGCCCATCGCGGCCGGCTAGGTCCCCAGCGCGGTCTCGGGCAGGTCGGCGGCGTCGCGCTCGGCCGCCACCGCCGCCCGGTACTCCTTGACCTGCCGGGCGCGCTCGGCATCGTCCCAGCCCAGCTCGCGTCCGACGAGCGCGGCGGCGTCGTCGGCCGCCGCCGCCGAGTCGTCCCGCGCCAGCAGGCGCGCCCGGGTCCGCCGCGTCAGCACGTCGTCGAGTGTGCGGGCCATCTCGCGGCGTACCGCGTGCACGGCCTCGGCTTTGAGGTACGGCAGGCCGGGGACGAGCGGCTCACCCAGCGCGGGGTCGTCGTCGACGAGCGCCTCGACCAGGGCCGACTCGGTGCCGTAGCGATGGGCGAGGTGCACGTGACGGCTCGGCTCGTTGGTGTCGGGCGGCGCGTCGTACCCGTCCGCCCCGAGCAGCCGCAGGCGCTTGGTGCGGCATCGGCGCCGCTTCCGGAGCATCGCGTCGACCTCGTCGACCGTGTCGGCGGCCATCCGCCGGTACGTCGTGAGCTTGCCGCCCGTGACCGTCACGAGGCCGCCGTCGGAGCGCCGCACGGCGTGCCGGCGGGACAGGTCGGCGGTCCGGTCGTTGGCGGCGGTGCGCAGGAGCGGCCGGAGCCCCGCCCAGGTGCCCAGCACGTCGTCTGCACCGACCGGCTCGGTGATCACGGCGTTCAACGCCCGGAGCAGATAGGCGACGTCGTCGGGCGTGCACTCGGGATCGTCGAGTGGACCGTCGTAGTCGGTGTCGGTGGTGCCGACGTACGTGAGGTCGCCCCACGGCACGACGAACACCGAACGCCGGTCCTTGGCCACGGGCACGACGACGGCGATGTCGTTCTGCACCTTGCTCCACGGCACGGTGATGTGGATGCCCTTCGCGGGCCGGATGGAGTGCGGATGACTCGGTTCGTCGAGCGCGCGCACGTCGTCGGTCCAGACGCCGGCTGCGTTCACGACGACGTCCGCCCGCACCTCGACCTCGTCCCCGTCGGCCTGCACGTGCGCCCCGCGTACCCGTCCCGTGTCGTCCTTCCGCAGCGAGGTCACGCCGGCGTAGTTGGCGACCACCGCGCCGTACGCGGCTGCAGTTCGGCACAGGGCGAGCGTGAGGCGGGCGTCGTCGGTGTGCGCGTCGTAGTAGAGGTAGCCGCCGGCGACGCGATCGCCGCGCAGCGTCGGCATGTGCCTGACGGCCTGGTCGGACGAGACGCGTCTGTGCCGCTTGCCGATGCGCAACCCACCGGTGAGGTCGTACATCCACAGGGCGCCGCCCAGGGCGCGCGCGAGGCGCCGGCTGATGGCACCGTCCTTGGTGAGCACAGGGATGAGGAAAGGGAGGACCCGCACGAGGTGGGGGGCGTTGCGCAGCGCGAT
>DASYFC010000189.1:0-4655 GCA_036498645.1 Acidimicrobiia bacterium
CCGAGCTCGCGCGTGCGTTGCGCGATGAGGATCGCGAACGTGTTGAAGATGATGAACGAGCCGACGACGAGCCCGACCGCCGCGAAGCCGACCAATGCCAGGCGAAGGTTGCCGACGCCCTGACGGACGGGCTCGGCGCGCTCCTCGGCCAACTTCGACGCCGGGACGACCTCGTTGTTCGGGCCGAGCGCCGACTGGAGATTGCGCGCGACGGTCCCCGCCGCGGCGCCGGCATCGGTCGTGACGTAGATGGCGTCGAGCGCCCCCGGCGAGGCAAGCACCCGTTCCGACGTCGGGAGGTCGAACGCAGCGACCGTCACTCCTCCGAGATCCGCTTGGCCCTTGAGGGCGAACAGCCCCACGATCGTGAACTGCTGGGCCGGCCCTTGGAGGAGCACGCGGACGCGGTCGCCGACCTTGAGGCCGTTCGCCCGAGCGGTTCCTTCGTCGACGAGTACTTCGCGGTCACTGCGAGGTGGCCGGCTCCTGCCGTCGTGCGCAAGGGCGAGCGGGCCTGCGTCCGACTCCGGCCACGAGAGCCCGATCGTGGGCGCGAGCCCGTTCTGGATCGACTCGCCGTTGTGGCCGACGAGTTGCGCGTACCCGAACGTCGTGCCGTCGGCGGTCGCGACGCCTTCGACGGCGCGCACCCTCGCCAGGGTCGCATCCGGGATGCGCGTCCGTTGTGACCCTCCGCCCGTGTACGGGTCACGCGCCCGCACGACGAGGTCCACATCCGTCACGGTTCGCCGGAAGATCGTGTCGAACGACCGCTCCATGGTGTCGGTCAGCACGTACGTGCCGCTCACGAACGCGACCCCGAGGAGGACGGCGAGTGTCGTCAACGCAAGCCGCAGCTTGCGAGCAAGAATGCCCTTGAGCGTCGCCTTCCCCATCTCGTTCCATCTTGGTCGACTGCGGACCCGCCGTCGCGGCGCGTTGGAACGCGTCGCTACGATGCGACCTCACCCAGGAGGTGCACATGGGGCTCCTCGACAGCCGTCGTGCAGTCGTCACCGGAGGCGGATCGGGCATCGGGCGGGCGACGTGCCGGCGCATGACCGAGGAGGGCGCCCGCGTCGCGGTCGTCGACATCAACGGCGACGCCGCCGAGCAAGTCGCAACGGAGATCGACGGGCTCGCGTACGCGGTCGATGTGACGGATTACGACGCGCTGAGTGCAGCCGTCGACGACGTCGCCGACAAGCTCGACGGGCTCAGCACCGTGTTCAACAACGCGGGCGCGAGCAACCTCTCGCAGGTGCACGAGTGGCCGGTCGACGAGTGGGACCGCATCGTGCGCCTCAACCTGGGCGGCGTGTTCCACGGCATCAAAGCCACTGCGCCGCACCTGCTGGCGGGAGGCGGCGGCAGCATCGTGAGCACCGCATCGATCAGCGGAACCCGCCCCTCAGCCGGTGAAGCCCCCTACTCGGCGGCGAAGGCGGGGATCGTTGCGCTCACCGCGAACGCGGCGCACGAGTACGCCCCGACCGTCAGGGCGAACGCCGTGTCGCCCGGAATGATCCACACCGGGCTCACCGACGTGCTGCTCACGATGGACGGCATGCCGGAGCACATGGCGGCAAAGACGCCGCTGGCTCGGGTCGGAACCCCCGAGGACATCGCCGACGTCGTCGTGTTCCTCAGCTCCGATCTCGCCCGCTTCGTCACCGGGCAGAACGTCGTCGTCGACGGCGGGATGACCCTCCACGGCGCGGGCGTCGACGGCCTCTTGGACCGATTTCGCCCATTTCTCACCCCCGAGTAACGCGTGCCGGTTTCTGCGGGAATCTTCCAGTTTCAATAGCTTCAGGGTCAGTCGCGTCCTGCCGATGAACGCGGCATGCGTTGGACCCGCAGAGCCGCGTTGCCGGCGGCAACCCTTGCGATCGTCGTACTGGCGGCGTGCGCGCCCTTCAAGTCCGGCCCCCCTGCCGCCGCCCCGCTCCCGTTCGGCAGCGCGAACCCACAGGCCCAGGAGCTCTACTACATCGTGAACAACGAACGGGCCGCGAACGGGCTCGGTCCCGTCGCCTGGCATGACCAGCTCGGGGGGCTCGCCCAGAGCTGGAGCGACTACATGGCCGTCACCGGCAACTACTCGCACCAGGACCTCGACGCCGTCCTTCAGAACCCGGCGTACGCCGGCTACTCCGGACTGGGCGAGAACATCCTCCACGGCGGTTGCGGGATCAGCGCGGCGCAGATGGATCAGGCCTGGATGAGCTCACCCGAACACCGTGCGAACATCCTGGGCAACTTCAGCGCCGTCGGCATCGGCGTGGCCTGCAACGGTGGCGATCTCTACGCCACCGAGGAGTTCGGGCGCTGACCGCGCAATCCCCTCGCGTCCGGCGGCCGTACTAGCACCGGAGCCTCACGACCGGGAGGAAACCGTTGCCGAGCGCGATCCGGCGCGCCCTGATGACTTGGACGCCCGCGATCGCGATCGCGGTCTTCGTCGCAGTGGGGCTCGGCGCCTGCAGTGGCGGCGATTCCGGCCATCACGCCGTCGCTCCGAAGCGGCGCCAGGACTTCGTGGCGCAGGCCGGCGACTTCCGCAACCTGCACACGATGACCAAGGTTCGGAACTTCTATATCGACAACCGCCTCGGCCACCTCGACCAGGCGCTTGCCGTCGCCAACTCACCCAAGGGCGGCACCTATCCGGTGGGCACGATCATCCAGCTCGTCCCGCAGGAGGCGATGGTGAAGCGCGAGAAGGGCTTCAGCCCCACGACGCGTGACTGGGAGTTCTTTTTCCTCTCCGTCACACCGATGGGGACCACCATCGAGAAGCGGGGAACGGCCGACGTGGTCAACCGCTTCGGCGGCAACTGCGCCAGCTGTCATCAAGGAGCGGCGCCGCGCTTCGACGGCGTCTGCGAGGAGAACCACGGCTGCGCCCCACTGCCGATCGGCCCCGACGTGTTCCACGCGATCCAGGAGAGCGACCCGCGGCCGCTCGGATGACGCCTACGGGCGCCGGCGCACCGCCTGAACACCGAACACGAGGACCCCGACGATCGCGCCCGCGATTGCACCCGTCCACAACCCGTACACGACGTTCGTGAGGAACGAGTTCCCTTTGATCGTGCCGAGGATCAGCGATCCGATCACGAACCCGATCAGGACGTATCCGCCGATGCGGACCGCCCGTTGCCACATGCGCGATCAGTCGGCGTAGACGAGCGCGACGCCGGCCTCGGGGCTGAGCGAACGAAACGTCATGCTCTCCTCGAGGTAGAAGCGCACAGTGTCGGCGTCGTGATCGACGTACCCGATCGAGAAGTCCTCCCCGCATGTCAGCTGGAAGTCGCCGCCACGCAAGCTCACGACGATCGCGCCGTCGACGGCCGGTGCCCACACGACCGGGCCGCCGAGGATCAGCCGGATGTGCTCGAGCACCGGGTAGCCGCCGTGCTCCGTCGTCTCGATGACGCCGGTGTAGCAGCGCGGCCCGAGCGCGATCGCGAACGGGCCCCCGATGCCGGCGCTCTGGAGCATGGCGACCGCCCGCGCGACCGTCCCCGGGTAGTCGTTGTAATCGTCGCCGATGACGATGGGCGCGTGCGGCGTGCTGTCGCTGATCCCCGCGATGCCGGCGGCGTCGTACCCGTGGAAGACGGCGGCGTCCTCGGCCGACGCCGCTTGGCGCGCCGCGTCGATCACGACCTGGAGGTCGTAGTCACGGGAGCCGCGGTCGATGGCCTCGAGCTCGCGGCGGGAGAGCTCGAACGGCGTGCGGAGCTCGGCCAGCGGTTGCATGCGCCGGATGGCGGCGTCGACCCCCGCGGCCGGGGCCGAGCCGAGAGCGTCGACGCGACCGAGGGTCTCGGCGGAGTGGCTCCAGCCGTGCGGCCCGGAGAAGTCCACCAGCTTGCGGGCAGCGAGGAAGTGGCGCAGCGTGCGGGACGCTTCCTCGTCGATCGCGCCCCACGCCTCTCCCGATACCGGCGCGAGCTCGCGCAGCAGATGGTTCATGACGTCACCCCCGTACGCAGGCTGCCGATACCGAGCGAACCGGAGTCCACGTCGTCGCCGGCGGCGGCTTCGTCTTCTTTCGCGGTGATCGAGCCTTCGGTGAACAGGTACTTGCGAAGCTGCTCATCGAGGTGCGCATCGCGGCGGCGCAACCACTCGAGCGCCATCGCCGCGTGCTCCTTCTCGTCGTCCCGGTTGTGCTCGAGAACGGCGCGGAGCTCGTCGTCGTCGCTGGCGGCGGCCCGCTGGTCGTACCAGTCGATCGCCTCGAGCTCCTCCATGATCGAGACGGTCGCCCGATGGCGGTCGATCCTCTCCGGCCCAAGCCTTTCGACGGACTCGTGCAAGGTTGCGCTCGAACCGGCCATCCCGCTCCTCCGATCTCACTGCTCCAACACGCTGCTCGCGCCTCTCGCCCGAGCAACCTACCCGCCGACCTGTGCCGCGACGTACTTCACCTCGAGGTACTCGTCGATGCCCTCGTGGCCACCCTCGCGCCCGAAGCCCGATTGCTTCACGCCCCCGAACGGGCCCGCCGGGTTCGAGACCAACCCGCGGTTGAGCCCCACCATGCCCGTCTCCAGTCCTTCGATCACGCGGAACGCCCGGTCGAGATCGCGGGTATAGGCGTAGGACACGAGGCCGAACTCGGTGTCGTTGGCGGCGCG
>DASYFC010000190.1:0-7259 GCA_036498645.1 Acidimicrobiia bacterium
GACGGTGGTCGCGGCGCGGCCGCCCGCCGCCGTCGGCGCCGGCAACGTCGAGGTGAGCCAGCGCGTCGCCGACGTGTGCCTCGGCGCCCTCGCACTCGCCGTCCCCGGCCGGCTCGGCGCGGCGGGACAGGGGACGATGAACAACGTCCTCGTCGGCGGCGACGGATGGGTCTACTACGAGACCGTCGGCGGCGGGCAGGGCGGCCGCCCGGGAAAGCCGGGCATGAGCGGCGTCCACACGGCGATGACGAACACGCGCGACACGCCCGTCGAAGCGCTCGAGCGGGCGCTCCCGATCCGGGTGCGCCGCTACGGTCTGCGGCGCGGCAGCGGCGGTGCGGGCGCACATCGCGGCGGCGACGGCATCGAGCGCGAGCTCGAGGTGCTGGAGCCCGCAACGGTGTCTCTCGTCACCGAGCGGCGCCTCAGCCGCCCGTGGGGACTCGACGGCGGCGAGCCGGGAGCGTCCGGGGAGAACTGGTTTCTCCCGGAGGGCGACGCGCAACGGGCGCGACGCCTGCCCGACAAGTGCACCGTGCAGCTCGCCGCAGGCGACGTGATCCGATTGCTCACGCCAGGTGGTGGCGGTTTCGGTCGATCGCCTTCGTGACCGCGGCAGTGGCGAGCCGCGGCGCGGACGTCACATTCCCGGGCGCACGCTCACGACCTCTACCTGGAACGCGCGGCGCGGCCCTTCGTACGTGACGACCTCGCCCGGGCCGTGACCGAGTAAGGCCTGGCCGAGCGGCGAACCGGTCGAGAGGACGTCATAGGTCTCGTGCCGTTCCTCGATCGAGCCGACGAGATACAGGGTCGTCTCGTCGTCACCCTCGATCTTCACCTCGACCACGGTGCCCGGCTCCACGACGTCGCCGGCGACCGACTCGACCTGCACGGCGCGCCGCAGCATGTCCTCGAGCTGGCGAACGCGGGCCTCGTTGTGGCCCTGGTCGTTCTTCGCCGCGTCGTAGTCGGCGTTCTCCCGAATGTCGCCGTGCTCGCGGGCGCGCTCGATCCATGCCGAGATCTCCCGGCGGCGCTCGCCGGCCCGCCATTCGAGCTCCTCCTCGAGCCGTCGGCGCGCGTCCGCTGAAAGGTGCAGATCGTCCATAAGGGGGAGATGCTACCGCCGACCCTCCGGCAGCCGTACGGGCGCTATGCCTTGCGGAAGAAGATCTGGAACTCCATCACGCCCTGGTCCTTCACCGAGACGAAGCCGCCGATGTTCGGCGGGTCGATCTGGTAGTCCGAGAACGTGACGTCGAGGCTGCCGACGACCTGGATGTCGCGGCCGTCCCAACGCCCCTCCAGCGGGATCGACACCGGCCGCGTGACGCCATGCAGCGTGAAATTGCCCTTGGCCGTCGCGCGCACCGTCTCGCCCACTGTGGGGACCGACTGGAACGAGATCGGCTGGGTGAGCACGAACTTCGACTGCGGGAACTTCTCCGATTCGAGGCCGAGGGTCTTGATGCGGTTGTCGCGCATGTCGCGGTCCGACTTGAGGCTCAGCAGGTTGGCGTCGACGGTGACGTCCTTCACGGTCATCCCGTCGATCGCGAAGCTGCCCGTGACCTCGCTCGTGCGGCCCGTGGCGGTGCTCTCCACGCCCACCGCCGCCAGCTGCTCCTGCACGCGGTACCCGACGAAGTTCTGGGCGTCGCCGGCGGCGACCCGGTAGGTGCCGTCCAGCGAGCCACCGCCGACGGTGGTCGTCTTCGTGATCGCCGCCGGCGGCTTGGGATCGCTCTTGAGGAAGAAGTACCAGCCCCCGACGGCGAGCCCGGCGAGCAGCACGACCAGGGCGCCCACGCCGATCAGGATCTTCGTCAGCAGCCTCATCCACCCTCCGAGGTCCGAGTCGCATCACGCTACGGGATGTATACGGGCGACCGGCGCCAGGGGTTCGACGACCTTCTCATGCTCACCTCATCCGGTTGTCCGTATTCACACCTCTGGTGGACCGGCGGCAATTCCTCTTCGGCGCGGCCGCGTTCGCTGCCGCCGCGATCGCCGGCGTTGCGATCGGGTTCGACGAGCTGCACGGGAACGGAAATGCACGCTCCCACGCTCGAGCCAAGCCCACGTCGAGCATCCCGCCCACCACGCCTCGAGTCGTGCCCGCCGACTCGCTGCACGCCAAGTGGGTCTCGGAGGAAAACGCCAAGCCGGGCACCACGAGCTGGAACATCACGGGGCCCGCCGAAGGCGATGCCATCGAGGGCTATGCGAGCACGGTGAGCGCGGTCCAGGGAGACGCCGTGACTTTGCACGTGTCAACCGCCGCTCGGACGTTTCATGTCGAGGCGTACCGGATGGGATGGTACGGAGGCGCCGGCGGCCGGTTGGTCTGGACGTCGGACGACATTCCCGGGACGCGGCAGGCCGCGCCAATCGTCACGCCCGGCACCAACGTCGTCGAGGCAAGCTGGCAACCGTCGGTACGGATCACCGTCGACACGGAGTGGCCGCCGGGGTGCTACCTCTTGAAGCTCGTCGCGCCGGCCGAAGGGGTGCAGCGGTGGGTCCCGCTCACGGTTCGGGACGATTCGAGCCGCTCCGCGTTCCTCATGATGAACGCGGTGTCCGAGTGGCAGGCGTACAACGAGTGGGGCGGCTACTCCCTGTATTTCGGGCGCGGACGCGGCGGCAGGACGTACGCCAACCGCGGCCGAATCGTGTCGTATGACCGGCCGTACTCGCAGACGGGCGGCGCCGGGGACTTCGTAGGGCTCGAGTTCCCCCTGGTCCAAACGCTCGAGCGACTCGGCTACGACGTCAGCTACATCACCAGTGTCGACCTTCACCGCCATCCGGAGCTCGTCCTTCAACACCGGACGCTGCTCTCGCCGGGGCACGACGAGTACTGGTCGAAGCCGATGCGCGACGGCGCAGAAGCCGCCCGCGACCATGGCGTGAACCTCGCGTTCTTCGGAGCCAACGCCGCCTACCGCCAGATCCGCTTCGAGCCCTCGCCCAATGGACCGGACCGACACGAGGTCTGCTACAAGGCGGCCAACGAAGACCCGATGCGCATGACCAATCCGTCATTGGTCACGGTGAACTGGCGCGACACGCCGGTCAATCGGCCTGAGGCCGCGATGATCGGCCAGCAGTACGAGTGCAACCCGGTGAGGGCAGACACGGTGATCACCGACCCGGGCGCGTGGGTTTTCGAAGGCACGGGGGTCACCGCGGGTCAGCGAATCGTCGATGGCGTCGGCCCCGAGTACGACCGGTACATGGCGGGACCGGCGGCGCCCGGGAACGTCCAGATCCTCGCTCACTCGCCGGTGAACTGCCACGGCAAAGCGAGCTTCTCCGACATGACCTACTACACCGCGCCGAGCGGCGCCGGGGTGTTCGCCTCCGGGTCGATCTGGTGGATCACCAAGTCCACTCCGCCGGGGCCGGGATCGCCGTTCAACCCGATCGCCAACGCCGTCACCGAGAACGTCCTGCGCGTCTTCGGCGCCGGGCCTGCCGGCACGACCCATCCGTCACAACCCAAACCGATTGGCTAACGATGCATCGCAACCGAATCGTCGCAATCGCCGCCGTGATCCTGATCGCCGCGCTCGCCGCCTGTGGTGGCGGCAGCAGCTCGGCGAAGAAGCGCGTCACGCCTACGACCGCGGCGAAGCCGACCGTCGCGCCGCTCACCGGTCTGCCGGACCCCAACGGGGAGAGCCTTCGGCGCCCGGCGCTGTCGGTGAAGATCGAGAACACACCCGAGGCTCGTCCGCAGACCAACCTCGATGCCGCCGACGTCGTGTTCGAGGAAGTCACCGAGGGTGAGATCACGCGTTTCGTCGCGGCGTTCAATTCGACGATTCCCGATGTCGTCGGGCCGATTCGCTCGGTGCGCGCCATGGATCCCGACATCGTGTCGCCCCTCGGCGGGATCTTCGCCTACTCGGGTGGCATCCCCGAGACCGTCGATCTGATCCGATCGACCCCGGGAGTGAACTCGTTCGACGAGACCCAGGCCGGGTCGGCCATGTTCCGGGACAAGTCCAAGAAGGCGCCGCACAACTTGTACGGCCACGGCCAGGATCTGCTGGCAAAGGGCGGTCAGCCGGTGCCCGTCCGGCCACTGTTCTCGTACCTCGACGCCGGCGCGGCCTTCAACGGCGATCCCGTCGCGCAGGTCGACGTCGGGTTCAAGCAGGGGTACGCCGTCACGTACACATTCGACGCCGCGTCCCATACGTGGAAACGGTCGTACGGCCTCGCGCCCCACACGGCCGCCTCCGGACAGCAGATCGCGCCCACCAACGTCATCGTGCAGTTCGTCGGCTGTTGCGTGCCCAGCCCCGAGGGTGGCGCCTACCAGACCGTCGGGCAGGGGCAAGCGTGGGTCTTCTCCGACGGGAAGATCGCCCGCGGTCAGTGGGCGAGGTCCGACCGCTCCCAGGCGACGCAGTACGTCGACGCCTCGGGCGCGCCGATCAAGTTGCAGCCGGGCCGCACCTGGGTCGAGTTCGTGCCCGCGTCGCCCGATTACCCCGTGAACGTCACCCCGGCGCCAGCTGCGGCACCGTCCCCGCCCGCCCCGACGACGGCGCCCTCCACGACCCGCCGGTAGCGCGTACGTAACAGGCACATACAAGGAGGTTCGAACGCTTTTCTCGCACGGCCCGTCGGCGCGGATCGGCTAGCCTCGTGCCCGATGAGCCGACTCAGCACCGTCATCGTCATTCGCTAGCGAACGCCGTCACCGGCGTTCGCCCTCGACCGTCCACTTCGGTGGGCGGTTTTTCGTTCTCGGCAACTTGTCAGGCTTGTCAGCAAAAGCGCAGGAGCAGGTCAGCACCGTGACCCACAGCATCGGGATCATCGGCGGCGACGGCATCGGCCCCGAGGTCGTCGCGGAGGCGCTCAAGGTCGTCGACGCGACCGGCGTCGCCTACGAGCCCGTGGCGTTCGACCTCGGCGGCGCGCGCTACCTGCGCACGGGCGAGGTCCTCCCCGATGTGGTGCTCGGAGAGATCGGCAACCTCGATGCCGTCCTGCTCGGCGCGGTGGGGACGCCCGACGTGCCGCCGGGCGTGCTCGAGCGGGGCCTGCTCCTCCGACTGCGCTTCGAGCTCGACCTGTACGTCAACCTGCGTCCGTTCAAGGCCGGGCCCAGCGCGCTGAACACCGGGGTCGACTGCGTCGTCGTGCGCGAGAACACCGAAGGCGTCTACGCCGGAGAGGGCGGGTTCCTGCGCAAGGGCACTCCGAACGAGGTCGCGACGCAAGGCTCGGTGAACACGCGCCTGGGCGTCGAGCGGTGCGTCCGCTTCGCGTTCGATCTCGCTCGATCACGCCAGCCGGCCGCCGGTGCTTCCCGGCACGTGACCCTGGTGCACAAGACGAATGTCCTGACGTTCGCCGGCGACCTCTGGCAGCGCACCTTCGACGACGTCGCGACCGAATACGGCGACGTCTTGACGGGCTACCAGCACGTCGACGCCGCCTGCATCCATCTCGTCCAGGATCCGGGCCGCTACGACGTGATCGTCACCGACAACCTCTTCGGCGACATCCTCACCGACCTGGCCGGCGCCGTCTCCGGCGGGATCGGCCGCGCCGCCTCCGCCAACCTGAACCCCGCCCGGACGGGCCCGTCGGTCTTCGAGCCGGTGCACGGCTCGGCGCCGGACATCGCAGGAACCGGACAGGCCGACCCCCGGGCTGCGATCATCTCAGTAGCGATGCTGCTGGAGTTCCTCGGCGAGATCGAGGCGGCTGCCCGAGTCGACAAGGCGGTGGCCGCGTCGGACGACGTGAGCGGGACCACGTCGGAGATCGGCGACGCAATCGCCGGAAAGGTGTGAAGGATGCCAATCGACAAGACGGCGAAGATCTGGATGGACGGGAAGCTCGTCGACTGGGACGACGCCCGCATCCACGTCCTCACCCACACGCTGCACTACGGCTCGGGCGTGTTCGAGGGCATCCGCGCCTACCCGACGGCCAGCGGACCGGCGGTGTTCCGGCTCACCGACCACATGCGCCGGCTGTTGCAGTCCGCGCACTTCTTCATGATGGAGGTGCCGTACACGCTCCAGGAGCTCGTCGACGCGACGAAGGAGACGATTCGGGTCAACCAGGTGGAGTCCTGCTACATCCGCCCGATCGCGTTCCTCGGCTACGGCGAGATGGGCCTCAACCCGCTGCTGTCCCCGGTGAACGTTTCGATCGCGGTGTGGCCGTGGGGCACGTATCTCGGCGACGAGGCGCTCAAGCACGGCGTCCGTATGAAGGTGTCGTCGTGGCGGCGCATGGATCCCAACGTGAACCCGGTGGCGGCGAAGGGCACGGGCATCTACATCAACTCGAGCCTCGCGAAAGTGGAAGCGCTCCACTCCGGTTACGACGAGGCGATCCTGCTCAACACGCACGGGTTCATCGCCGAGTGCACGGGCGAGAACGTGTTCGTCGCGAAGGAGGGCAAGCTCATCACCCCACCACTTTCTTCGGGCGCGCTCGAAGGCATCACGCGTGACTCGGTCATGACGATCGCGCGTGACCTCGGCTACGAGGTGCGGGAGGAGAACCTGCTCCGGACCGATCTCTACAGCGCCGACGAGGCGTTCCTGACCGGTACCGCGGCCGAGATCGTCCCGATGCGGTCGGTCGACGATCGCGAGATCGGCGAGCCCGGCGAGATCACGCGCAAGATCCAGGAGATCTACTTCGCCACCGTCCACGGCGAGATGCCGCAATACAAAGAGTGGTTGGAATATGTCCGAGAATGACGTTCCGAGCCGAGTCGAGATCTACGACACCACGCTGCGCGACGGCGCGCAGCTCGAAGGCATCTCTCTGACCGTCGACGACAAGCTTCGCATCGCCGAGCAGCTCGACTGGCTGGGCGTCCACTACATCGAGGCGGGCTGGCCCGGCTCCAATCCCAAGGACGACGAGGCCTTCCGCAGGATCCCTCACGAGCTGAAGCTCGGGACGAGCAAGGTCGTCGCGTTCGGTTCGACGCGGCGCGTGAAGGGGAAGGTCGACTCCGACGACACCTTGCGGCACCTCCTCGAGGCGAACACCGAGGCCGTGTGCATCGTCGGCAAGTCGTGGGACTACCACGTCTCCGAGGCGCTCCAGACCACGCTCGACGAGGGCGCGGCGATGGTCGCCGACTCGGTGGAGTTCCTGCGGGCCAACGGCCGCCAGGTGCTGTTCGACGCCGAGCACTTCTTCGACGGCTACCGGAGCAACCCGGAGTTCGCACTGCGTGTGCTGGAGGGCGCGGCCCAGGC
>DASYFC010000191.1:0-2730 GCA_036498645.1 Acidimicrobiia bacterium
CACGGTCACCGGGAACGGGTCGGCGAGCTCGTTGACCGTCGCCTCCCCCTCGACGAGGCGCTCGAGGATCGCCCGGCGCGTGGGATCGGCGAGGGCCGAGAAGGTGCTGCTGAGCTGGTCGACTGCCATCGCTGTTCACCCTAAGGGTTGATGAACCGGATGGTTGATTACACCGGCGGCCGGTGGTCGGTCAAGTTGCCGCCCCGGCGGTGCGCCTCAGCGGCGGCGGTGACGCAGCCCTTCCAGCGCCGCCTCGGCGCTCTCGAGCTCCTCTCGCGCTCGGGCGACGCGGGCCTCCGCTGCCTCGATCGCCGCCTGCGCCTGCGCCTCGCGTCGCTCCGACACGCGGTCGCGCGCGGGCTTCTTGGCCGCTCGCTCGGGAAGCTCGAGGTCGTCGCGCACCCCAAAGGTGCCGCGGGACGCGACTTCGGTCGTGACATCGGCCTCGATGGCGCCGACCACCTCGTCGCGATGGTGTCCAGGACGCTCGTTGGCCCCGAGGACGTCTTCGACCGCCCGTCCCAACGCCGTCATCGCGTCCCGCCGTTGCGCGGTCGCTTCCGCCAACGCGCCGCGATCACCTCGGGTGATCGCGGTTTCCTGCGCCGCCGCCACGTTGCTGAGCGCGGTCCGCAACGCCTCGATGTCCTCGGCGTGGTGCCGGCGGACCTGATCCGCAACCCACCGCGTGACCGTGGGCTTGCGGAGCTTCTTCACCTCCGCCGCTTCGGTGGCGTTGCCGTCGGCCTTCAGGCGCTTCGCCAACTCGTCGCGCGCGGCCACGAACTCCTCGGGCGGGACGTCCGCGAGATCTTCGGGCTCGTTCGGCATCGGTTCAGAGCCTCGCACGGCGAGGCCGACCGGGTCGATCGATCGCAGGCCGGGACCCGGCACGATGAATGGGCATCCCGAAGTCTCGGATCGAATGGCCCGAACAGACCAACGGTGCAGCCGACTCGGCGCACCGATCGGGCTCAAGTGTTCGGGCTGAACAGGGAGGCGCGGTTGCCGTCGGGGTCGTGCACGATCGCATAGCGCTGGCCCCAGAAGGCGTCCCATGGCTGCTTGTACCCGTGGTAGCCGAGCGAAGTGAGCCTGCCGTAGAGATCGTCGACGTCGGCGGGAGGGTCGAGCTGGAACGCCAGCTCCGTGCGGTGGAGGCCGTTGCGCGGCGGCTGCCAGTCGGGGTCGAACGACCGGATCTCGTCAACGGTGTCGAACATCAGCTGCAACCCACTCGGCAGCGCTGCCTGCGCGTGCGGCTGCTCGTCGGCGTCGGGAGGCAGGTCGACTCCGAGCTCTCGGTAGAAGGCGAGGGCGCCAGGCATGTTGTCGACGACGATTCCGACGGCGGCGAGTTGAACAGGCATGTGATGGCGTCTCCGTGGGTGGACGGCTGATCTCACTGGATGATGCGCGAGGGCACCCCCGCGCGTCTTGAACAGATCGGACACATTGGAGCCGGCCGGATATCCGTGACGACGCCACGTTTCAGAGCAGCTCGGTGATCGGGACGCCGGCGAGGCGACGGGTGTCGCGAGCCATGTGGGCCTGGTCCGCGTAACCGACGACCGCGGCCACGTCGGACAGACGCCCGCCGGCGCGCGCGAAGCGCAACGCCCGCTGGAAGCGGAGAACCTGATGGAGCGTCTTCGGCCCGTAGCCGAAGGCGGTTCGGCAGCGTCGCTGTAGGTGCCGCTCCGACACACCGACGTCGGCGGCCACCGCGGAGACGACGCCCGGCCCGGCGGAGAGCTCGAGCCGGCGGGCGATCTCCGAGGCGGTGGGGTCGGGCGGCGCGTCGATGCGCTCTCGGACCAGGGCGGCCAGGGTCTGCCCGGGCCGGTCGGACAGCGCCACCCGCTCGGCCAGCTCGTCGGCGACCGGCCCCCACAGCTCGGCCAACGGCACCCGCAGGTCGCACAGCGCGTCGAGCGGGACCCCGAGGACTGCGTCGGCGGCGCCCGGGACGAAGCGGATCCCGACCATGCGGCTCCCCTCGGGGAGCAGCGCGAGCTGCGCCTCGGTGTCGGGACCGGCGGAAAAGGTGGTGACCGACCGTCCGTCGTCGCGCCAGATGATGTCGGCGCTCCCGTCCGGTACGACACGCAACGGCGGGCTGTCGTTCGGGGCACCGTGGCGCACCCACACCGCGGCGACGTGGTCGCGGAGCTCCGTTGGCGGGCTCCCCTCGCGGTACGTGACGGGATCGGCAGCCAGAATGCGACGAGATTACGGCGTCGCGATCACCCCGTCCGCGAATCAGCCGTGACCAGCGACAAGCTAGGCGGCCTTCTCCCAGACCGAGATGTGGCTCGGGCTGTCACTCGTGAAGGGTTCACGGTTCCAGTCGCTCCAGCGCTCGCGCAAGGCCATTCCCGCGAGGCGCGCCATCAGGTCCAGCTCCGAAGGCCACACGTAGCGAAACGGCGCCGAGAAGGTCTCGAGTCGGCCGTCGACCACCCAGTAGTGGTGAGAAACCGAGTTCTGCGCAACAAGGTCAACGTATTCGTCGAAGCCGAGGTGCGTCGGGGTCAACGTGAACGCCCGCACGGTTTCGCCCGGCGGGAGCTGGCGGAGCGTAGGAACGATGACCTCGATCACGAAGCACCCGCCCGGTTCGAGGTGCGCGGCGACGTTGCAGAAGCACTCGACCTGTTCGTCTTGGGTCGTCAAGTTCATGATCGTGTTTCGCACGAGATACGCAAGCGTGAACGTTCCGTCCACCTT
>DASYFC010000192.1:0-4078 GCA_036498645.1 Acidimicrobiia bacterium
GGCGGGACTCGAACCCGCGACGCCGCGATTATGAGCCGCGTGCTCTGCCAACTGAGCTACACCGCCGAGCCCCCTTACGGACTCGAACCGTAGACCCCTTCCTTACCATGGAAGTGCTCTGCCGACTGAGCTAAGGGGGCGGAGCCTTCGAGGATAGCAACGGGTCGGCGGAGAAGACCCCGCGATAGCGTCCGCGGTCGTGGCCTTCACCGTTCGCCTGGCCGAACGGCGCGACGCCGGGGCGATCCGGGCCATCTACAACCTCGAGGTCGCCGAGTCCACCGTCACGTTCGACCTCGTTCCCCGCACGCTCGACGAGCAGGTCGACTGGATCGATGCGCACTCGGGGGCCCACCCGGCGGTCGTCGCCGCCGACGAGGCCGGCGAGGTCGTCGGGTTCGGGTCCTTGTCGCCGTTCAAGGAGCGTCCCGCCTACTCCCCGACCGTCGAGGACTCCGTCTACGTGCGCCGCGACCGGCGTGGCCAGGGCATCGGCCGGCTGCTGCTCGACCGGCTGCTCCACCTCGCCGTCGACCACGGGTTCCATTCGGTGATGGCCCGCATCGTCGGGAACCACGAGGCATCGATCGCGTTGCACGTGGCTTGCGCCTTCGAGCTCGTCGGGACCGAGCGGGAGGTCGGTCGCAAGTTCGGCCGCTGGCTCGACGTGGTCGAGATGCAGCGCATGCTCTGATCTCGTCTGTCTAGGTCTTCTTCTTCCGCCGGCTGTTCCCGGGAGCGCGGCGGCCGTCGGCCCGCCCGGGACCGGGCGGAGGCCCTGTCGGCGGCTTCTCGGCGGCCACGAGCTCCGCCGGCGACGAGGTCTGGCCGTTGAGCGTCGGCAGCGGGACCTCCACCGCGGCGTGCTCCTTGTGCGCGATGAGCACGCGCTGGTGGTACTCCTTGGCCTGCTCGGCGAACTCGGGCGAGTGGTACTCGGTCCCGTCGACGAGCGGTCCGGGCGAGCCGTCGACGACCGCCTTGATGTCGTCGCCGGTAAGGGTCTTGTTCGTCTCGAGCGCGTGGGTGACCGCGAGCACCTCGAGCCAGTTCTGCGCAAGGAGCGCCTCGGTGCGCTGGAACAACACTTCGAGGTTCTCCTCGATGCGCTCGCCGAGCCCGCCCTTCAGCAGCTCCCGCTCCTTCTGGTCTCCGGCGCCGGGGCGGCCACCGCCGCCGATGCCGACTCGATGCGTCACCCCGTGGGAAGACACCGTCGAGCCCATTCCCCAGTAGCCCTCCATGAAGGTGGCGATCTGCGTCGCGCCCTCGAGGTCCGAGGAGACGCCCGACGAGCTGTCACCGTCGAAGAACATCTTCTCGCCCGCCAGTGACGCGAGGCTCACCATGACGTCGGCCTCGTACTCGGATCTCCACTGGGTGAAGAGGTCGTCGGGCTTGATCGAGCTGACCATGCCCAGGTACGTGCCTCCCTTCTCGATCGTGGCGATGTCGATCACGAGGTGGTGCCGGGCGCGGTACGCGACGACCGCGTGGCAGGCCTCGTGCAACGCGGTCGCGTGGCGCTCGCGCTCGATGTACTCGACGTCCTCGGGAGGCCCGAGGTCCTTCAGCTGCTTCGCCTCGACGACGTCGCGCCAGGTGATCGAGTCGCGTCCGTCGCGAATGGCGACGATCAGTGCCTCGTTGACGATGTCCTTGATGGTGGCGCCCGTGGCGTAGGGCGTGATCGTGGCGAGCTTGTCGACGTCCTCGGCGGTGAGCTGGTGCTGCACCTTCGCGAGGTAGCCCTCGTACGTCCGGATCCGGCCCGCCTTCGACGGGTAGCCGACCTTGTAGATCCGATCGATGCGGCCGGGGCGCAGCAGCGCCTCATCGAGGGCCTGAGGCATGTTCGTGGCCATCATCACGAGGATGCGGTACTTGGGCGGGGCCTTCGGCCGCATGCCGAGCGCGCGCCGTGCGAAGCGGTTCAGGATTCCGCGCGGCTTCTTGAGACCGGAGAGCTCGGTCAGCAACGCCTGGAGCGTTCCCATCCCCCCGCCGCCTCCGGCCATTCCCATCCCCATGATCTGGCGGTCGCGCCGGCGGCGCGGCGGCTCCTCCACCTCGCTGTTGAGCGCGGACTGCATCAGGAGCGACGTCGACGGCTCCGACAGATACGAGACGCAGTTGCACGAAGGCGTGACGGACCACGGGCCGGGCCCGCCCTGGGCGCGCGCCGCGCCACCCCACGGTCCCGGCATGAGCTGGCCGCGGTTCCCCAACGAGTCGGCCTCGTCGAAGAAGACGATGACGCCGCCGTAGCGGAGCGCGAGGCGCCGGAGCTTGCGGAACAGGCTCTTGACCTTGAGGACGCCGACGCCCATGAACATGTTGATGAACGCGCCGGGGTCGACGAACACGTAGGGCTTGCCCGTCTCGCCCGCCACCGCCTCGGCCATGAGCGTCTTGCCGGTGCCGGGCGGGCCCCACAGCAGGATGCCGCCGGGGACGTAGCCGCCCTTCTCCTCGATCGCCTCCGGGTCCTCGAGGAAGACCATGTTCTCCCTGACCCGGGCCAGGACGTTGTCCTGGCCCCACACGTCGGTGAACCGGGTCTTGATGTCGTCGGGGTAGTAGACGTCGACGCCGCCCCGCGTCAGCAGCCAGAACAGCGCACCGAACTCGATGATGATGAACAGCGCGCCGAACATCAGCTGGAAGACGAACGGCAGCGCGTCGACGATCCGCGAGGGAAGCTCGACGAGCGCGAGCGCGGGTGAGGTGTCGAAGATCGTCCCGAGCACGATCGAGAGGATCACGAGGAAGATGAGGATCTTCGCCAGCCGCGCCAGCCGGTAGCGATTCCAGTCGCTCATGCGGGCGCTCCGGCGGTTGAACCCGCCGAAGACACGCTCCGTCCAGAACCGGTGGTAGGCCGCCGAGCGCTCGCTGATGAAGTAGTGGACCTGCCGGATCAGCTCGAGGGCGGCGAGCACGAAGATCCACCGTTTCTGGCTCACGGTGTCGTTGACCGCGTCGTTGAACGGCAGCAGCGGGTTGTCGGCGATCGCCGCCCAGACGAAGAACCAGAACAGCCCGGCGAGCAGCAGCAGGTACTTGACCCGGTCCCAGACCGTCAACGGCTTGCGGGTCGGACGGTCGTCGTCGCGGGGGCGGCTGGTGAACTGCGGCCCGCGGGTGGGACTGGCGGTCGGGGTCATGTCATCGTTCCTTCACGGTCCACGAGTCGACAATCTTGTTGATCATGTCCTTCTTCCTGTCGTAGCACGACGAGCTGCAGCTGACGGCCAGGAAGTGGACCTCTTTGGTCCCCGCGTCGACGATCGACACCTGGTCGATGGTGACCGACTCCTTGTCCGTCGGAAGTGTCAACTCGAACGTGAAGCGCAATCCGTGGAACCCGCCGTCGCGGGTGAAGTCGTCGAGGCGGAGCGGGGTCACGTCGCCGCCGGACTGGGCGATGTCGTCGACGGGCACGAAGTAGTTCCGCATCGCCATCAGCGAGAACGAGTCGCGCTCTTCCGGAGCCAGCTTGCGCACCTCGGCGATACCGAACGGCTCTTTGGTAGCCAGCTGGTTGAAGTGCTTCAGCGTGGGTCTCGAGCTGGCGTCGAAGGCGATCGTCCAGCTGTCGGCTTTGGCGGCCTTCGCCTTCGTCGGCGAAAGGTGCCGGGACCTGAGGAACGCGTTCTCGTCGTAGACGTGCCAGGCATTCGGAACCTTGAAGTACGTCCCCGACCCGTTGCTTCCGTTCTTGACGTACTGGTAGCCGGACCCGGTGCAAGCCGCGAGGCCGAACGCAGCTGCGCAGAGGAGGAGAAGCGCCCCGCCGCGCCTCGCCGTGCATCCCGCCACCCTGGGAGCGGCCATACGACCCGTCAGTATCGTCCGGATCGCCGTCCGAAGGAATCTCGTTCCGGCGCCGCGGCCACTGACCAAGGAATACGGCGGGCGGCGGGCCGGATTCGGGCCCGGCGCGAAGCGGTCCGCCCTCGGGGCGGACCTGCACGCCGGGCGCACGAGTGGGCCGGGCTGGATTCGAACCAGCGTAGCTTTCGCAGCAGTTTTACAGACTGCCCCCTTTGGCCACTCGGGTACCGACCCGGGGCGC
>DASYFC010000193.1:0-1625 GCA_036498645.1 Acidimicrobiia bacterium
CGCCCGAGTACCACGACGAGTTCGACGCCTGGCGCGGCGCGTACAAGAACCCGTTCGGCGACCTGCAGCGTGACGGGCGCACGCGCAACTGGGACCACGACCTGAGAATCTCGGAGCTCGAGGCCGACGGGATCGTCGGCGAGGTGATCTTTCCGAACACGGTGCCACCGTTCTTCCCGACCGCCTCGCTGGTCGCCCGGCCACCGTCGGCCCGTGACTTCGAGCGCCGCCTCGCCGGCATCCGCGCCCACAACCGCTGGCTCGCCGAGTGGTGTTCGCAGGCGCCCCAGCGGCGGGCGGGCGTCGGGCAGATCTTCCTCAACGACGTCGACGAGGCCGTGCAGGACGTGCGCTTCATCAAGGAGTCCGGGCTGCGCGGCGGCGTCCTCCTGCCCGGCCGTCCCGACGACTCCGAGATCGCGCCGCTCTACGACCCCGTGTACGAGCCGCTGTGGTCGGCGTGCGAGGACCTCGAGGTCACGCTCAACCACCACTCGGGCAGCGGTTCGCCGAACTACGGCAAGTACGAGGTGTCGAACGTGCTCTGGCTGGTCGAGACGTCGTGGTACTCGCACCGGGCCCTGTGGCACCTCATCCTCGCCGGCGCGTTCGAGCGGCATCCGAACCTGAAGTTCGTGGTCACCGAGCAGGGCGCGTCATGGGTCCCGAGCACGCTGGCGATGATCGACGGCTACCACGCTCAGATGGCATCGGGCCGGGTCGGCGAGATCAAGTACTCCGACGACCAGCGGCTGCCGCTCAAGCCGAGCGAGTACTTCACCCGCAACTGCTGGATCGCGGCCAGCTTCCCGAGCCCCCGCGAGGCGGAGACGCGTCACGCAGTCGGCATCGACAAGTTCATGTGGGGCAGCGACTACCCCCACGACGAGGGCACGCACCCGTACACGACGATGAGCCTGCGGCGGTCGTTCGCCGGCACCGATCCCGTCGAGCTGCAACAGCTGCTGGCAGGCAACGCCGCTCGCGTCTACGACTTCGATCTCGACGCGCTCGCGCCGATCGCCGCGGGCGTCGGGCCGACCGTCGACGAGGTCGCAAAGCCGCTCGACATCATCCCCGCCGACTCCAACAGCCCCGCGTTCACGCGCCAGTAGCCGGTCGATGCCCGCCCACGAGTCGCTCACCGATCCGCTGATCGAGGACGCGTTCTACGCCGGCGACGCGTTCCCGCAGTACGCGCGGCTACGCGACGAAGCGCCGGTGGCGTGGAACCAGACGAAGGGTTTCTGGGCCGTCAGCCGGTGGGACGACGTGATGGCGGTGTCCACCGATCCGGAGACGTTCTGCTCGGGGCATGGGATCCTCGTCATGGAGATCGGCGCCAGCTACGACTCGCCGCCGACGATGATGCACACCGACCCGCCCGAGCACACCGTCTACCGCAAGCTCGTGCAGCCCGGTTTCGCGCCCGGGCGCATGCGCGCCCTCGAGGCGGACGTGCGGCGCCGGGCGAAGCTGCTCGTCGACGAGATCGAGGCAGGCCGGGCGTTCGACTTCGTCGAGAGCGTGGCGGTGCCCTTCCCCCTGTACATCATCAGCGCGCTCCTCGGGATGCCCGACGAGGACTGGCAGCGCTTCTTCGAGTGGTCGGAGGCGGTGATCCC
>DASYFC010000194.1:0-12688 GCA_036498645.1 Acidimicrobiia bacterium
GGCCGAGGGCGAATACGCCGAAACCTGCGAGGAAGTCGAGGTACGCGTTGCCGTCGCGATCGAAGAGATACGGGCCCTCGGCCCGGGCCCACTCGCGGTCGAAGCCGAGCGTGCGCAGCACGCGTGGCATCTGCGGGTTGAGGTAGCGCGCGTGCAGCGCGAACCCTTCGTGCCCCCGCGCGGCGAGCAGGGCGCCGAGGTCGAAGCGGTCGTCGTGGGGCGCCGTCGGCGTCGGCGGTGTGCTCGGCGCGGCCGGAGCGCGCGAGGAGGAGTCGTCGAGCTCGCGTCTCAGTGCTGTCATTGCGCGAGGCGCTCCCGGGCGTACGAGTCGTCGGCGTCGTCGGACCGGTCACGCTCGGGCGCGAGGTCGAGCGCCTGGCGAATGCGCTCGGCGCGAGCCGGCTTGACGAATCCGTGCTCGAGGTACCACCGCACCGCGCGCACGAGGGCCTCGCGGGCAGGAATGCTCGAGTAGCCGAGCTCGGTGCGTGCCCGGCTGTCGTCGTACTCCATGCGGGTCGTCGCCATACGCACCGGCTCGGACGGGAGGGTGGGCTCCCGCCGGAGCACGGTGGCTTCGGCCCATTCGGCGGTGCGCACGATCGGCAGCACGACACGAGGATGCAACCGGACGCGGGGCGCCGCCAAACCGCAGATCTCCGCCAACGTCGACAGCATCTCCTGCAGCGACATGTTCTCGCCTCCCAGGATGTAGCTGCGGCCGAGATGGCCGGACTCGGCGGCGAGCGCGTGGCCGCGGGCGACGTCGTCGACGTGCACGACGTTGAGTGCCGTGTCGACGAAGGCGGGAATGCGGCCGTTCAGGAACTCGACGATGGTGCGACCGGTCGGCGTGGGTGCGGCGTCGCCTTCGCCGACGGGGAACGTGGGATGCACGAGCACGACGGGAAGGCCGGTCGCTCCGGCCCGCAGGACTTCGTGCTCGGCGAGGTACTTCGACCGCTTGTAGTGACCGAAGAGGTGCTCGAAGTGCACGAGCGACTGCTCGGAGGCGGGCCGCCCGTTCTCGGCGACACCGAGTGTCGCGACCGTGCTCGTGTACACCAGCCGGCGGATCTTCGATCGCGTGGCGGCGCGCAGGACGTTCATCGTGCCGCCGACGTTCACGTCGTAGAACAGGTCCGGATCGGCGGCCCAGAAGCGGTAGATCGCGGCCAGGTGAAAGACCGTCGAGATCCCCTCCACCGCCTCGTCGACCGTGGCGCTGTGACGAATGTCGCCGACGACCCGCTCGACGGCCAGTCCGTCGATGTTGTCGTCATCCCGTCCGGGCTCGATGAGGGCACGGACGTTCGCACCCCGATCCAGCAGGGCGCGGACCACCGAGGAGCCGATGAATCCCGACGCGCCCGTGACGAGCACGGGACCGAGGTCGGCGGAGGAAACGGGCATCCGGATTCCCTGACCCTTTCTGGCGAGCTGAATCCCGGCACCAATGGTCGCGCCGACGCTAGCGCCGACCCCACCCGCCATGATCTGCCCGTGGGCGTGGGTCGGGTACACTGACCGGGTCAGCTTCGGTCGCCACGTTGCGGCGCGAGCGACAACACCGGTCCGACCTTCTCTCTCGTCGCTCCCGCCTGGCGGGCAGTGTCCCGGGGATTCGGTTCGCCCCAGTGAGATACCTGTCCGCTTCGCTCCCTTCAAGCCTCCGAATGGACACTGAACACGTGTCCCGTTGACCGGCTGCTGACACCGGTTCGGCGGGATAACAACTGCTAAGGAAACAACGAATGGCAACGCAAGGCACTGTGAAATGGTTCAACTCGGAGAAGGGCTTCGGCTTCATCCAGCGTGAAGGCGGGGACGATGTCTTCGTCCACTTCTCTGCGATTCAGGGCGACGGCTACCGGTCGCTCGAAGACGGCCAGAGGGTCGAGTTCGACGTGGCTCCCGGCCGGAAGGGCGAGGAAGCCCAGAACGTCCGAGTCGTCTGACGAGGCTCACGCGGGGCGTCGGGTAGCGGTACTGCCGTTACCCGGCACCTCGGGAGCGACAAGGAGTGCTCATGGCGGGTCGTCAGCGCACGTCGTTCGAGAAACGCGAGCGCGAGCGAAAGCGTCAGGAAAAGCAAGCTGCGAAGCGCGCACGCCGGCAACACGATGGCGTGCCGTCACCTGAAGAGTCGCGTGGCACGACCGCGGCTCCCGAGGTGCCCCCGGCCACCGAGCCGGAGCGCCTCGACACCGCGGAGGGCTGAGACCCGCGGGTTCGCGGTCAGACGCGAACCGCCTTCCAGATTCGCTCGACTGCAGCCAGCACGCCGGGAACGGCATCACGAAGCGCGGCCGCGTCCTCTTCGATCCACGGTGCGTCGCTGACGTCGACGCCCGACTCCTCGAGGAGGCGGCGCAGGTCGCCGAGCTGCGTTTCGATCCAGCCGGCCGGATCGGCGCGAATCTCGTCGCGCCAGTGCCGGTCGCACGGCTCGACACCGTGGAATCGGGGATGGAAGTGCGCGCTCCGGAGATTGCCGGGCGGGCCGTCGACCTGATCGAAGAGATCGGCGCGGAACACGGGCTGGTCGATCACCAGTCGCTGCGCGGCAGAACGCGAGCCGCGGCGCGGCTCGTCGGCGAGTAGGCGCACCTCGACCCGGGCCCCGCGCTCGGGCGGTTCCATCGGCTCGTGCCACGGGCTCACGAGGACCGCCACCTTCTCGAAGACGAACGCCTGCTGCATCGCTCGGACCTCCCGAGTCCGTCACGCTACGTCGATCGGCCGCGAGCCGGTTGCGGTTATTCCGGCACAGGACGATCATTCGCCGCGGAGGCAACACTTGGGAGGTGGTCGCGATGTTCGTGCAGGTGATCGAAGGCCGAGTGTCCGATCGTGAGGGCCTGCACCGGCAGATGGACAAGTGGATGAGCGATCTGCGCCCGGGCGCGTCGGGATTCCTGGGATCTACGGCCGGCGTGACCGACGACGGGTACGGGATCGCGTTTGCCCGCTTCGAGTCGGCCGCAGCCGCGAAGGCCAACAGCGAGCGCCCCGAGCAGGGCCGCTGGTGGGCGGAGACGGAGAAGTGCTACTCGGGCGGCGTCACGTTCACCGATTCGGAGGACGTCGAGACGTTCCTCGGCGGCGGGTCGAACGAAGCCGGCTTCGTGCAGGTCATGCGGGGGAGCGCCGATCGCGACCAGTTGCATGCAATCGACACGGGCTTCGAGAAGGTCGCGGGGTCGTGGCGGCCCGATCTCATCGGCGGGCTCCGGGTGTGGACCGGGCCCGATCGCTACACCGAGGCCAACTACTTCACGAGCGAGGCGGATGCGCGCGAGGGCGAGAAGAAGGAGGCACCCTCGGAGCTTGCCGCGCAGGCGGCCGATTTCGAGAAGCTGATGGCCAACGTCGAGTACAGCGACCTACGGGATCCCTGGCTCTACTGACGTCCCGCCGCGCTCGCCGTCGTCGTCGAGAGGCTCGACAAGACCCCGTCGCCCTCGTTCGCAACCCACACCTTCCCGTCGAAGACCGCGAGTGCGCTGGGGTCGCTGTGGACGTCAAGCGTGGCGGTGACCCGGTCGTTCGTCGGGTCGATGCGCGAGACGGTGTTGTCCTCGACGTTCGCGACCCAGACCGCACCGCCATCGGCGACGATCGCGATCGGTCTCGTACCCACACGCGTTGTCGCAACCACGGCGTTCGTCCCGGGATCGATGCGCGCGACCGTCCCCGCATTGATGTCGGCGACCCACACCGCGGCGTCGTTGGCCGAGATCGCCGCACCGACACGACCGACCGGAATGGTCGCGACGATCGAGTTGGTCGCGGGATCGATGCGGGCGACGGTGTGGTCCTTGGCGTTCGTCACCCAGACCGCGCCTGCGCCCACGGCGACGCCGGCCGGTCGCCGGCCCACCCGGATGGTGTCCGCCACCGCGCCTGTCGCGGGATCGATGCGCGAAACGGTGTTCGCCCGGTTGTTGGCGACCCACACCGAACTGTCGTCCGCGGCGATCGCCGTCGGGGTGTCACCGACCAGGATCTTCGTGGCGACACGAGTGGAAGGATCGACGCGCACCACCTCGTCGCGCCCGGGCTTCGTGACCCACACCGCGCCGCCGCCGAAGGCCGCGTCGACCGGCGCACCGCCGACGTGGATCGTGGCGGTGACGTGGTGGGAGCGGGGGTCGAACCGTGACACTCGCCCTTCGTCGGTGCTGGCGACCCAGACCGCACCGTCGCCGGTTGCGAGCCCTTGCGGTCCGCTCGGGACTCGGACCGTGCCCGCGGGCGTGCCCCCTCTCGTGGAGATCAGGAATGCGAGGCCGGCGAAGAGCAAGGCCGTCGCGCCGACGCCGAATGCTCGGCCGCGGAGCACGGCGTCAGTTCCCGAAGGCGGTGACGTGCCCGCCGCCGGCGACGACGACGAGGCCGTTCCCGGCCGCGGGTGTTCCGAAGTTGGCGACGTCGCCGACCGGCATACTCGCGAGCTCCTGCCCGTCGGACGCGCGGTACGCGTGCAGCTGGCCGCCGCCGAGGTCGATCGCCCACACGGTGTCACCGGTGAGGATGGGCGAACCGTCGACGTTGGGCACCCGCCACGCCACGGAGAAGCCCGAGCCCTCGATGCGGAGCGCGACGAGCTCGTTGGGACCGCGACACGGCACGAACAGCAACGGCGGCGCCGACGCCGTCCCGCCAAACCCGCGGCACACCTGTCCGGAGAAGATCTCGCCGCCGACGCCGCCCAGCGCGTCGGCGCGCATGAGGTAGCCGACGCCTTCCTTGCCCACCACGAAGACGAGCCCGTTTCCGACCGGTACCGGTGACGTGGAGCCGAGGTCCTGGTCGGTTTGGCTCAGCTGGTCGCGATTGCGCGGCGTCCAGGAATCCTGGAGCTGCAGGCCCGGCAGCGACAGCCGCAGCACCGAGTTCGACAGGTCCGGGTTGGCGCCGACGCCGACCGAGTTGCCGCTGGCCACCAGGACGGAGTTGTTGTCGACCACCGGGCCGGGCGGGGCCCAGATCGCCGCCGCGCGCGCCGCCGGCACCTGGTAGGTGGTGAGACTGCCGCCGCCGTCGGCGGGGGCACCGATCAGGTAGCCGTGGTAGTCACCGCAGTCGCCGAACAATCCGCCGTAGGCAACGAGCACCTGGTCACCGACAAGGGCCAGCGCACTGCGTTGCTGCTCGACCTTCGGGTCGGCGCCCGGCGCGTCGACCGGACGGCGGAAGCGCTGCGCGCCCGAGGAGAGATCGAGCGCGACGAGATCGTGCCGAGGCGGCATCGTGAACGGCACGACGTACAGCACGCCGCGCGCGGTGTCGGCGACGGGCGTGCTCGTGATGCCGGTCGGGTCGATGTTCCCGCACGGGAGCTGCGACTGTGGGACCGGATCGCCGAGATGCTTCTGCCACTGGACCTTGCCCGTGGTGGCGTCGAGCGCGTACACGTTGTTGTGCTCGGTGGCGACGAAGACCTGGTTGCCGACGAAGAGCGGTTCGGCGTACACCGCGCCGTCGAGCCCGGGCGACTCCCACACTCGGCGGAGTGAGCCCGGTGCCGGGCCGTTCGGTTCGACACCGGTGCGCAACGCGTCGCGGTGGTAGGTGGGCCACGCTCCGCCGCTTGGCTGGGCACCACCGGCCTTGGGCGCGGTAGTCGGCGTCTTGCCGGCTCCGGACTTCGTCTTCGTGTCACTCCCCGAGGAGCAAGCGGCGAGGACGAGTGCAATGACGACGAACCATGCGAAGAGCCGTCTGCCGGTCACGCGCTGCCCAACCTAGCTGTACCGGCCGAGCCGCCGACCGGCGGGGAAGCCACCTATCGTGGGGTCCCATCCCGGGAGGCGATGACAGCGAGGCGGCGATGGACCTGACGAGTCCGAACTTCGAAGAAGGTGACCCGATTCCGCGCGTGCACACCTGCGACGGTGAGGACATGCCGCCCGAGCTCAATTGGAGCGGTGTGCCGAGTGGCGTGGTCGAGCTCGCGTTGACCTGTGAGGATCCCGACGCGCCCGGCGGGACGTTCGTCCACTGGGTGGCGTGGGGCATCGAGCCGTCGAGCGGTCGCCTTGGTGCCGATGGCGATGCGGGGATCAAGGAAGGTCGGAACGGGTTCGGCAACAACGGATTCGGCGGTCCGTGCCCCCCGCCCGGACACGGTCCGCATCATTACGAGTTCACCTTGTATGCGTCGGACCAGTCGATCGACCTCGAACCCGGCGCGACGATCGAGGCGCTTCGCGCCGCGATCGACGGTCACGTCCGGGCAACGGCGACGCTCATGGGCACCTACGAGCGCTGACGCACGCGAACGCTACGGGTGTTCGACGCGGTCTGGCTCGAGTCGAGATCCACGTGAGCTTCGCGGCCGGCTGTTGCTCGAGGTGGTGCTAGGCGGCGCTGCCGTGTAACGGGACCGGCATGGTGGGCTCGATGTCGACGTTGCCCATCTCGCTGAGCCGCGTCGGTTCGAGGAGCTCGAGGACGAGCGGTGGCAGCGAGCACAACACCAGCTTGACGTGCGCCGCGGTCGCGGCATGACACGCATAGACGAGCACGTCGAGCCCCGCGGCGTCGACATCGCTGACGTTCGACAGATCGACGACGAGTGCGGCGGGCCCGCGTGACAGCGCCCGGCTCACTGCTTCGCGCAGATCGCGTGACGCGGTGCGATCGAGCACCGCTGAGGGTCGCAGGACTTCCCGAGAGTCTCGAGTGGGATCCTCGAGGAGACTCCCGGCAGAGGGTTGCATCGTTCTCCCGATCCGCCATGTACAGACGACCGGTCCGACGGATGGGATCGGAGGAGGGGACTCGAAGAGTCACACCTGACGTGCAGTGTCGCCGGGTTCCGCGGATCACGCAAAGTGATTGAACGGCTCGTTGCTGTGCTCACCGGCTTTGCGCGAACAGGTGTACCGTGACTGATGGACGGTCGCTGACTAGCCGACCCAGCCGGTGACGACTTTGCCGACCGATTGGCCTCCGCCAACGAATTCCCCGCCTTGGGAATTCGCGTCCGCGGGCATTCGCCCGGGAACGTTTCGACGAAAGAGGCCAAGATGCGGTCCAGCTCTGAACAGTCCCGTGCGCGCCCTTCGGCGCTGATCCGCGATCCACTCGCTGAGGATCCCGTCGGCGCCATCGAGACCGACCACGCGCGCGACGAGGACCCGATCCGTCACGCATGGACCTTCGTGATTCCCCCGACGCCGGCGGAACGATTCGCCGCGCACAAGGACAGGTGAGTTCGATGGCAGTAGCCGCCCTCGTGGTCACAGTGGTGCTGATGCTGGCGTTCGTGCCGGTGTGGGCGCTCATCTGGGGCCGCAAGGAAATGGCCGCGACTGTGCGCGTCGACGCAGATACAGGACCGGCGCGGCTCCGAGCTCGTGAGCGGTCGGAGCCCTGAGCCGACCGGGCATTCATGGCGACACGCGAGGCAACGTACGTCGACCAGGACCTGGTCGAGCTGTACCTCGTCGACATAGCCCGTCGTCCGCTGCTGACCAAACGCGACGAGCAGGAACTGGCGCAGCGCATGGAAGCCGGCGCCGAGGCGCGCGAGGAGCTCGCCGCGAGCGGCAGTGCGACGCCGGCCGCCCGCCGCAAGCTGTCACGCAGGGCACGCGACGGAGATTCGGCTCGCCACACGTTCGTCGAGGCGAACCTGCGCCTCGTCGTCTCGATCGCCAAGCGTTACCGGTCGTCGGGGCTCCAGCTCCTCGACCTCGTGCAAGAGGGGAACCTCGGCTTGCTCCGCGCCGTCGACAAGTTCGACTGGCGCAAGGGCTTCAAGTTCTCCACCTACTCCACGTGGTGGATCCGCCAGGCGATCCAGCGCGGCATCGCCAATACGTCCCGCACCATCCGGCTTCCGGTGCAGGCGGGCGACCAGCTCCTGAAGGCCCGCCAGGCCCACGCCCGTCTCGAATCCCAACTCGGTCGAACCCCGACCCGCGCCGAGATCGCCGTCGAGCTCGGCATCCCGCAACGCGTGCTCGCGGCGATCATGATCAGAGCGACCACACCTGTTTCGCTTTCCGAGCCCCTCTCGGCCGACGACGACGGCCGCGAGCTCGCCGACGTCGTCGCCGACCCGCTGGCTGCTTCGCCCTTCGATGCTGCGGCCGCCGCGCTGTTGCCCAGGGAGGTCGCCGCGTTCCTGGCACCGCTCACGCTCCGTGAACGGGAGGTATTGACGCTGCGTTTCGGCCTCGACCGCGGGGAGTCCCGCACCCTCGATGAAGTGGGTGCGCACTTCGAGCTCTCCCGGGAACGGATCCGCCAGATCGAAACCAGAGCCATGTCGAAATTGCGTGACCCCGGCTTCAACGTCCCCATGCGCGACCAGCTCTCGAGCTGACCAGGGCGACGTGCCGCGCGCCCCGAAGGTCGTCGACTTCCCGACCCGGGACCCTTAGGGTCGAAACGGGAGGACACCATGGGTCTGGGCGTCGCCGTCGACCTCGGCACCGCCAACACGGTCACCTACGTACGGGGACGGGGTGTCGTCGTCGACGAGCCGTCTGCCATCGCGATCAATCGCCGCGATGGCGGGGTCGTCGCGGTCGGCACGGCGGCGAAGCAGATGCTCGGCCGCACACCAGGCCATCTGGAAGTGCTCTGCCCGCTGGAAGACGGCACCGTCGCCAATCTCACTGCCTGCGAGAAGATGCTGAGGATCTTCCTCCGCCGCGTGAGTGAACGGCGGTGGTGGAGACCCCGGGTCGTGGTGTGCGTGCCTTCGCGCGCCACCGAGCTCGGCCGCCACGCCGTGCAAGAAGCGGCCGAGTTCGCCGGAGCCCGCAAACCGGTGCACCTCATCGAGGAGCCGGTCGCGGCGGCGATCGGGACCGGGATGCCGATCGGGAGCGCGCTCGGGAACCTGGTCGTCGATGTCGGCGGCGGCACCACGGAGGTTGCGGTGCTGTCCCTCGGCGGGGTCGTCGCCAGCGCGTCCGTCCGCATCGCGGGCAACCACTTCGACCAAGCGATCGTGGCCTTCTGCCGGAAGGAATACGGGCTCGGAATCGGCCAAGGGACCGCGGAGTACGTGAAGTCGCGGTACGTGTGCGCGTGGCCGCTCCGAAAAGAGGGCTGCGTCGACATCCGCGGCGTCGATCAGGCCACCGGGTCGCCGAAGACGATCACCGTGTCCACCGTTGAATTGCGCGAGGCGATCGAGGAACAGGTGTCCGGAATCTGCGACGCAGTGCGCGACACCCTCGAAGCCACGCCGCCGGAGCTCGTCGCCGATGCGAGCAATCAGGGACTGGTGCTGACGGGAGGCGGGGCGCTGTTGCTCGGGCTCGATCGCCGTCTCGCCTACGAGCTCGGTTTCCCGGTCCGTGTGGCGCGCGAGCCGCGTCATTCCGTCGTTCGCGGCGCCGCGGCGTATCTCGAGAGCTTCTGACCGGCGCCGCGACCGCGGCACCCTGGTTTACCGCCACACGTGTGTGGCGATGCTGTCCCGGTGATCGTGGGCGACACCGGGAGAGATCATGGATAGGGAAAAGCTGGTCGAGCTGCTGAACGGCGATCTCGCGCTCGAGTTCCGGTCGATCGTGCAATACACGCAGCACGCGGCGACGGTGAAGGGCGTCGAGTTCCAGCCCATCGCCGACAAGATCCGGCCTCACCTCCGTCAGGAGCTCGAGCACGCCACCGTGCTCGCGGAGCAGATCGACTTCCTCGGCGGCGAGCCGACCACGCACGTGCCCGAGGTGCCGAACCAAACCGAGCCGCGCCGGGCGCTCGCACTCGATCTCGAGCTCGAGGAGCGCCAGCTCGCGGCGTACCGGGAGCGCTTCGAGCAAGCGGAGGAACTGGGGCTTCCGGACGTCGCCGAAGCTCTACGGCCCCTGCTCGAACAGACGCAGGACCACGTGCGCGATCTGCGCGGCGCGCTGGGGGACTGAAGTCTCGGAGGCGGGGAGAGCAGGTGGAGCGTGAAGCGTCGAGGTCGAGCGATACGACGGTCAAGCGGTTTCACTCGCACGGCGACCGGGTAGCCCCTACACCATGACCCGCCGCGGAGTGTGCACCCGGCTCGTCCTGGGCGCGCTCGTCGCCGCGACATCCCTGGTAGTGGCGGCGCCCGCTCTCGCCGCCCCTCGCGGGACACAGGCCAGGAACCCGAATGACGATCGCCAAGTCGTCATTACGGGACGGGTGGTCGTCGCTCCTCAGGAGACCGTCGGCGATGTCGTCATCATCAACGGCGACGCTCGTATCAACGGCAGTGTGCGCGGTTCCGTCTTCGCACTGAACGGCGATGTGATCGTCACCGGATCGGTCAAGGACAACGTCATTGCCGTGAACGGTCGGGTGACCGTGGGCGGCGGCGCCCGCGTCGGCGGAGACGTCACCTCCCGCGAGAAGGCGCGTATCTCTCCCGGAGCGACCGTCGACGGCGACGTGAAGTCGGTCAGCAGCCGGTTCGCTCTCGGGCAGGTCGGCGTCGTCGCTGCGATCCTCCTCTGGTTCGCCGTGATCGCGTCGACCCTGGTGTTCGGGCTGCTGTTGCTTCTGATCGCTCCCCGGGCGGCCGACGCGTTCGCCGACGCCGGCCGTACGGCCGTCGGCGCATCGATCGGCCTCGGCATCGCCGCTGCCGTCGGCTTGCCGCTCGTCGGATTGATCCTGCTTGCTTCGGTGTTGGGTCTGCCGCTCGGCGCCATCGTGCTCCTGGCGCTCGGCTTCCTCTACACGCTCGGGTACGTCGCGTCCGCGTACTTCCTCGGACGGCTCATACTGCGGCCGCCCACCAATCGCTTCCTGGCGTACCTCGTCGGCTGGGGGATCCTGTCGGTGGCCGGCCTCATCCCGGTCCTCAATGTCATCGTGCTGATCGCCGCCACCGTGTACGGGCTCGGCATGATCGTGGTCGCCCTGTTCCGCGCCCGCAGTGGTCCACGCGAGCCTGCGCCAACTGATACCAGTCAGCCCGCGCCGTCTCCCGCGAGCTGAGCCGGCGGCCGTCGGCCGCCTCGCTCACAGAAGCTCAGTTCACGTCCTGCACGCGGCCAACCTGCGAGTCGGGCGCCCCGCACGTATCGGCGACCTCGTATCCCACCGACGTGATCTCGGACGGGTCCGCGACCGTGAAGGCCTCGCGAGAGCTGAAGTGACCCTCGATCACGCCGAGGACGCAATGCGGGTCGTACGAGTACAACCCGGGCTCCGCTCCGATGATCGTGAGCACCGCCTGCTCGTCCTGCGAGGTCCAGCCCGAGGTGGGCTGGTAGGCGTTGGAGGTCGTGTCGGCCGTGTATTTCGTGTCGGCCCCGGAGCTCGTGGCGGAGGCTTGGACCGGGGGAGCATCGTCGTGGGTCCCCGCCCAGACTGCAGACCCGGCAAAGGCCAGCCCGCCGACGACGAACGCACCGATCACGAAGGCTGCGACGATCGGACCGCGGCGTGCGCGCCTCGGCATCGGAGCGGGCATCGGAGGCAGGGGCGGAGGCGGCGGTACCTGAGTCGTCGAGACCGTGGAGGTCATGGTTTCTCTTTTCGCCGCTTCGATTGAAGAGCCCGGTTACTCGGGTGACGGTGACAGAGAGCAGCTCGTGCCAGTAGGGCCGTTTTGCTCGTTGCTTATGACCCCGATGGACCCTTTCGCGGTAGTCACCATCGGCCCGATATCTAGTCAGGGAGGTCGAAGGACCACCTGCACCCCGGCACCTCTCTCGCCGGTCCATCGGTCGGTCATGAACCGCTTACGATCCACGACTGCGCCGCAGCCGCCAGCGAGCTCGGCAGGAGTCCCGTGATGGAAATCTTCAAGGAGTTCACGTTCGAGGCCGCGCACCGCCTCCCGAACGTGCCTCCGGGTCACAAGTGCGCCCGCCTCCACGGACACTCGTTCCGGGTGCGAGTGCAGATCGACGGGCCGGTCGGGCAGGAATCCGGTTGGGTCCGCGACTTCGCCGACGTCGCGTGTGCGATGCAGCCGGTCCTCGATCGCCTGGACCACTACTACCTGAACGAGATCCCCGGGCTCGAGAATCCGACGAGCGAGCTCCTCGCCCGGTGGATCTGGGATCACCTGGCGCCTTCCCTGCCCGAGCTGTCCGAGGTCGTCGTGCACGAGACCTGCACCTCGGGGTGCGTCTACCGAGGTGATGTGTGAGCGTGCCGGAACAGGACCCGAACCACGACGGCGTCGCGGTCCTGGCCAGCGGTGGTCTCGACAGCGCCGTGCTGACGGCGGAGTACCTCGGGGAAGGGCGCGTCGTGCAGCCGATGTACGTCCGGTTCGGTCTCGCGTGGGAAGAGACCGAGGAGACGCACCTCCGGCGTTTCCTCGACACACTCCAAGGCTCCGGGCTTCGGCCTCTCGTCACCCTGGCACTCCCGGTCGCCGACACGTACGGCGCCCATTGGAGCCTCTCGGCCGACGACGTCCCCGATGCAGACACACCCGATGAAGCCGTCTACCTACCGGGTCGGAACCTGCTCCTCTTGGCGAAGTCGTCGATCTGGTGTGCGCTCCACGGTTATCCGACCATCGCCCTCGGCACGCTGAAGGCGAATCCCTTCGCGGACAGCAGCCGCGAGTTCTTCGGCGACGTCGAATCTCTCGTGCAGACCGCCGTGGATCATCGACTCGAGATCGCGACGCCGTTCTCCGAGCTCGACAAGGCCCGCGTCCTGGAGCTCGGACGCCATCTCCAACTCCAGCACACGTTCTCGTGCATCAATCCGACCG
>DASYFC010000195.1:0-16636 GCA_036498645.1 Acidimicrobiia bacterium
GACCGCGCCGAGCAGTACCCGTGGATGCGGACCGCGCGCGAGATGCTGCGGATCCACCGAGCGGCGTGAGCCTACACACGCGACCCTTGCGGTCGACGGACGACCCCGAGCTCGGGCGCGTCTTCCGCGCCACCATCGCCCTCGGGCAACCGGTCTCGCTCGATGCCGGCGTCGAAGCCGCGCTCCGTCCGTACGAGCGCCTCTGCCTCGAGTGGTACCTGCGCGCCGCCCGTGAGCAGGCGTGCGTGTTGCGAGACGGCGATCGCGTCGTCGGCTACGCCCTCGTGTGCCTCGAGCCCGACGCCTTCGGCCGGTGGCAGCAACGTGCCGGCGCGCGCTTCACGGCCCGCGTCGTGCCGCGTCTGCTGACTCGCCGCTACCCGGCCCCGATCCGGCGCTTCTACCGGCTGCGCCTCCGCGACGGATGGGATCTGTGGCGCCACTCCGAGGACCGCGTCTCCGGCCTCCCACACGCGCATCTGAACGCCACCACGATCGGTGGGCTCCCGGGCCGGCTGCTCGCCGACCACGTCGACGCCGTGGTGGCGGCAGCGGGCTTCGACTCCTGGTACGGGGAGATCAACGCCCGCGCCGGGCGGCGGGTCGCCGCGCTCAGCCGCTGGGGCGCCGAGATCGTGTCGCGCCGTCCCAACGGCACGCTCACCTGGTTGACCGGCTCCCCCGTCGAGCGGCTGACGGTCGTGCGCCGCGTGTCCGACCGCTGCCTCGCGGCCTGAGTCGCGCCTTTCCCCACACCCGCTGCGCGGGGTTCTCCACAGGAAGCTGTGGAAAGGGAGGATGCCGCCCTTTCGGCTCGATGACCGGCCCGGTGGGCGCCTGTCCGCCCCACCCGGGCGTCGTTTCTCACCCCCCGACGGCCGAGCGGCTCGCCTCCGCCTTGGCCTCCTTGGCGTCGGCGGGGAGCAGGAAGCCGTCGCGCTGCATCCTGTCGGCCGCCTTCGAGAACGCGGTCACGTAGTCGCGGTGGTTCGGGTAGAGCGAGGACAGCCGGGCGGCGTCGAAGGCGGTCGTGGTGCCGAACAACGAGCAGAAGCCCGGGCCGCCGCCGGGCTCGCCGGACAGTGTCGCGACGGGAGCTTCGAGCTGCGGGAGACGGATGCCCCCGCGGGCGTTGCCGAGATCGTCCCGCTGGATCGTCGGTGTGTCCCCGGTTGTGATCGCGACGAGCGGCGCCTTCGGCGGCGCCGGGCCGCCGGCGGCCCAGCGGGCGATGTCGTGCATGGCCGTGTCGACGACGTAGCGCTGGGGCGCCGAGTTGATCCTCTGCGCGCATCCGAGTGGTGGGGTCGTGACCATCTCTTCCTTCGGGATACCCGTCAGCGCGTGCAGGCCGTCCTCGTCGAAGTGCGCGGTGCCCGCCACCTCCCACAGTCGGTAACGCGCGCTGTCGGGTTGGCGGGCGGCGAGATGGCGCGGGACGTCCGTCTCCGATTCGAGCACGAGCACCGGCTTCTTCGTGTCGGTGCGGATGAGGGTCGGGTTCGGGATCGCACCGTCGCCGAGCGGAGCGCCCACCGCGAACCGGCTGTGCACGAGGAAGCCGTCGAACAAGCCGGTCTGCGGCTGGATCGCGTCGACGTACGTGACCATGCGGAACGCCGACTGCGATTCGCCGTCGCCGATCATCGTGCGGATGTTGTAGCGACGGCTCCCGAGCAGGTTCGTGCCCGCCGGTCGGCGCAGTGCCTCGGCGACCTGGGAGTAGATGTCGTACGAGTAGGAGTCACCCGGGTGGTCGAGCGTCCCGTACCGTCCCGGATCGTTCTTCAAGCTGTTCACGCCGACGGCCTGCGCCGACACGCCGACCCACGCGGAGCCGCTGCGGAGGAGCTCGGCGCTCCCGAGGCCCCAGTCGGGCGCGGCGTCCAACCCGCCACTGACGTTGAGCCATTCGACCTCGACGACGCCGTTGAACTTCGCCGGGTCCTTCGGCCGCCGCACGAGCACGCGCGTGCGGTACGGCGCGGTCGTCGTCGACTGCACGTTCCAACGGCCGTCCTGACCGAGCGGCCCGGCCGGCTCGTAGGCGCGCGCCGTCCCCTCGACGAAGAATTCCTGTTCGACGTAGCCGCGTGGCCCGAGATCGACCGCCGACAACGACGCCGGCTGCCCAGGGATCGGACCGCTCACGGTCGGGTGGGGTACGGGTTGGCTCTCGGTAGCCGTCGGGCTGCCGGATGCCGAGGCGCCGGCGACGCTGCCGGCGCAGATGGCGGCGACGACGGCCACGCCGGCGAGGGCTCGGGGAAGCACGGGCGCAATCCTTATCACCCCGCCTCACCGCAGGTGTGTCGGCGTCGGGTGTCTGGCGACGTGTCGCTCTGCGTCGAGCCTGGGTAGGACATACCGGAAGCCTCACGCGAACGAAGAAGAAGAAGAGGAACGAACGGGAGCGACGACAAAGAAAGGTGACGGCCGCGATGGACGACCGAGAGCACACCCGCCCCAGCCCGGAGACGCGAGAAGAGGAGCGTCGGGAGGCGAAAGACGCCGCCGACGCCGGTCGGGAGCCGACTCCCGAAGAAGAGGAGGCCGCCGACAGCAACGAGCCCGACGAAGAGGTCGCCGAGCACTACGAGGAGATGACCGAGCGCGGCGCCAAGCAGCGCGGGGAAGGTCGCGTCCCCTGAGAGACGTGTAGGCCGACGGCGGCGCATCTTCACAGGGGGTTCTCAGTCTTTCGAAAGGGCGCTCCCAAGCTGATCCGCGACAATCCCGGCCATGACCAATAGTGCAGAAGAAGAAGCCGCCCAGCCGACGCAACCGGCCGAGATGACACAACCGCCTCCTCCGCCGCCGCCTGAAGAAGGTGCAGCCCCGTCGGGCACGCCGCCGCCCCGCGGTGGGTGGTTGCTGCCCAGGTGGGTCGTCGCCGCGCTGGTCGGGGTCGTCGCGGTCGGCATCATCTTCGGGAGCGCGTTCGCGATCGGGCGCGCCACGGCCTCGAGTGGTAGCGAGAACGGGCGCATCGAGCGCGGCTTCGAGGGGAGGCCTGGCCGGGGGAATGGCTCGCAGAACGGGCCGCAACTTCCTCAGCCGACGAGCGGCGTCTTCCTCGGCGTGGCGACCCAGCCGGCGACCGGCGGCCAACAGGGCGCCGAGATCGCGAACGTGGCGAGCGGAAGCCCCGCGGCCGGCGCCGGGCTTCAACAGGGTGACGTCATCACCGCCGTAGACGGGACCGCGGTTTCCAGCCCCGCCGACCTCGCGCGGCTGGTGCGCAGCCACCAACCCGGCGATCAGGTGACGATCACCTACAGCCGCGGCGGCAATTCCACCGACGCGCCGGTGCAGCTCGGAGACCGCTCGGGCCAGAACGCGCCCGCGCAGAGCGCACCGCCCAGCTGAGCCTCGCGCCCGTTCGGCCGCGTACGCTGACGCGCATGCTGCTCGACGGGTTCAACCACGTGGCGATCCTCACGAAGGACACGAAGCGACTCCACGCGTTCTACGAGGAGGTGTTCGACGCGTCCGTGCCCCGCGACGGGCCGGAGACACCCGAAGGCGCCGACGTGCGCCTGTCTGTCGTCCACGTCGGCCCGCACTCCGAGCTCAACGTGTTCGAGATCGATGGGAACAGCGAAGCCGAGCGGCAGACCCCGATGTTCGGGCGGGGCCGCATCGACCACTTGGCGCTCCACGCCGGATCGCTCGAGGCATTCGAGACGATCCGTGACCGGCTCATGGCCCGCGGCGCGACCGACGGGTTCGTGACCGATTTCGGGCCCATCCTGAGCGTTTTCTTCCGCGATCCGGACGGCCTCGAGTGCGAGGTGTGCGTGCAGAACCCCGACGCGCGGCCGGGCGTCAGCAACCCGCCGGGCACGCCGGCGGCGCGCTACCACGGCTCGTCCTAGGCGTCCCCGAGGCGCGTCGCTTCGAGGCGCACGCGGAAATCGGGATCCTCTGCCACTCTGGCAATCGCAACGCGACTGGGCTCGGGGCCGATGGCGCCGATCCCGGACAACGCCTTCCAGCGGATCCACGCGTCGGCGTCTGCGAGCGCGCGCTCGAGGAGTGGTCGGAGCTCCTGCCGCTCGGCGCCTGCGATGGCGTCGACCGTGCTGCGTCGCACGGCGCGGCTCGAGTCGTCCAGCAACCCGGCCCAGGCGCGGGCGGCCGCGTCGGGCGGAGCGTCGGCAAGCAGGGCGGCGGCGACCTGACGGCGCGCCGGCTCCGGGTCGCCGGAAGCGGTCAGGATGCGCTCGAGGTCGTCGGGCCGCTCGGCGCGCAGCGCGCCGAGGTCGGCCCACGCCCGCTCGAGCCGGCGCGGCGCGCGGGTCTCGTCCTCGGGTACGGCGGCACGCGTCGGTGCCGGCGTGCCGGACGGTGGTTCGGCCGCAGGGCCCGCAACGGCGACGAACTCCCGTGTGACGGCGAGCAGGATCGGTTCGAGCAACTCTTCCCAACGGTCGGGTCGCGCGATCGTCACGGCCACGAAGTCGGGCCCGACCAGGACATTCGTCACCGCATCGAACTCGCCGAAGATGCGGGCCGCGTGCGCGTCGGCAGCCGCGGCCTCGACGGAGTCGTAGTTGCGCGCAACGCCTTCATGCAGCGGCGGCGTGGCGAAGCGAATCGTGCGGGGGCTGGGTGTCGCCTCCGGCACGACGGCGCCGTCGAAGGTCTCGCCCAGGTCTGTTACGGGGTCAGAGATTCCGGGGCCTTCGGGCGCGGCGTTTGCGTCCTGCGCGTCACTCGCCAACCGCAACCGGAACCGGCCCCCCTCCCAGGTCCATGCCAGCGTGAGCCCCGGCTCGAGCTCGTGACTCCCACCGCCGCTCCCGGTGCCGACGATCTCGGCAAGGGCACGGTCGTCGTCGTCCGTCCATGCCGCGTCGGAGAAGAACTGTTTCAGCAACTGCTTCACCGGACCGAGCGCGTCGAGCGGTAGTGCGCTCACGACCGGCGTCAGCTCACGGATGGCGTCGGCGGTGAGGCCGTGTTCCACGACCCGTGATCGCGCGGCATCGAGACCCGGACCGACGTCTGTCACACCGACGACGGTAGCGAGCGACTAGAGCTTGCTCGCCACCATGAGCGAGTAATACGCCTGCCCGGCAGTCGAAAGGTGGACGCCGTCCTCGACGAGGAACTCCGGGTGCTGACTCGCCGCCGTGTACCAGTCGAGCAGCACCGCGTTGGGATAGCGGGGCACGGCGGCGGCGATCGCGTCGTTGTCAGGCTGTTCCCACGGCCGGTCGACCCTCGTGTTCACGAGGACGACGCGCTTCACGCCGCTGAGGAGCTGCATCATCTCGTCGAGCTGGTCCTCGGGGACCGAGCCGTTGGTGCCGAGGTGGATCACGACCTCGTCACCGAGCTGCCCCGCGTCGTGGAGTCGACGGACCACGTCGAGCCCTTCCGAGAAGTGCCGGCTGACATTCGCGTCCATCTGGAGCCGGTCCCCGAGGAAGCGGTGGAGCGAGCTCTGCGCCCCCAGCATGACGGAGTCGCCGATCGCCGTGACTTGCGCGTTGGGGATGGGCGTGAGCGTCGTGGTCGGAGCCGAGTGCGCGGGAGCCGGAGCTGGCGCCGCTGCCGACGTGGGGGTCGAGGCGCGCGGCCCGCCGGTTGTTGTCGTGATCGCGATGTTCGCCGGCTTCGCCGGAAATCCCGGCGGCCGCGGCGCCGGTTGCGCGACCGCAAGGCCGATGCCGAGCATCACCGTGGTCACGACGACGGCGGCGGCGCCGAACCCGAGCCGCGTCCGGATGCGGCGCCGTTGCAGCATCGAAGATTGCCGCAGCGCGTGCTGCAACGCCGCCAGGCGCCGGCTGAGTGCGCCGCCGCGGATCGGCACCTCGACGAAGCGATACGACGCCGCCGCCAGCCCGACGGTGATGCCGACTCGCAACACGAAGAGGGGAATCCCGGTGAGGGGGATGTCGATCCCGGGGCGCGTCACCAGGAACACCGGCCAGTGCCACAGGTAGATGCCGTACGAGCGCTTCCCGATCCAGACCATCGGCGACGTGCCCAACAACCCGCTCGTGACGGTCGTGGCCGGGTGGACGGCGACGAGGACGACCAGCGCCGCGACGCCCGCGAACACGAGATATCCGCCGCGGTAGAGCGACGCGTCGAACTCGCTGACGTTGGCGAAGCACCAGACGAGCACGAGCAAGCCCGCGAAGCCGATGACGTCCAGGGCGATCGGCGCCCATCTTCCGAGCTTTCCTCGGAGCTGCCACGGTGGCAGAAGCACCGCCATGGCGGCACCGATGAGCAGGCCGCTCGAGTGCGTGTCGGTGCCGTAGTAGACGCGTGACGGGTCGCTCCCGGCGCGGTACATGACGGCCATGAGGAGCGCCGACACACCGGCGGCGGCGAGGATGGTGACCGCGAGCTTGATGCGCGACGGCCGCCAGAACTTCAGCGCCAGGCCCAAGAGCAGCGGCCACAGCAAGTAGAACTGCTCTTCGATCGCCAGTGACCACAAGTGCTGGAGCATCGGCGGACGACCGATGGCCGAGAAGTACGACTGCTGGTGGAAGATCAGGTACCAGTTCGTGACGTAGCCGAACGACGCGACCACACCGCCCCGGAGCTTCGACGCCTCGTCCGGGAGGAACACGACAACGTACGCGCACGTCACCGTGATCATGACGAGCAACGCCGGGAGCAGACGGCGGGCTCGGTGCAGGTAGAACCGGCCGAGGCCGAGGCTGCCGCCGTTCCTCCGCCACGCGTCGAGCAGCACCGACGTGATCAGGTAGCCGCTGAGCACGAAGAACACGTCGACGCCGAGGAAGCCGCCGCTGAACCAGCCCAGGTCGCCGTGGTACACGAGCACCGCGGCGACCGCGAGCGCGCGCACGCCGTCCAACGCAGGGATGTAGCCCAGACGAGCGTGCGTCGCGGCGTCGTTCGTGGACGTGCCGTTCGCCGGCGCGGACTCGGCGGGTTGCGGCTCGGGGACCGGGTGTTCGGACACAGGAGTGGTCCCGGCACCGCCTAGTGGTTTGGGCGCGCGGCAAACCATGCGATGAGCCATGAGACCGAAGTCCCAAACGTTATCCCCGCCGGTCGTCCGAAGCGCGGACCGTTCGCGCGAAAGGGGATCCGGGCTCCCGCCACCCCCGCGATTCGGTGCATCTCGGACATAAGGGGCGCTTGCCCGGCGAAGTTTCCCTGGCCAGGACGCCGGGAGTGGTCTAGGGTTCACTCTCCTCACTCTGATCACATCAGCCACACCGGCCTCTCCGGATCGACCCGCCCGCGCGCTCGGCGCCCGGCACGCACGGTGGATCGCCGCGCTCGCGCTCGTCGTCGCGCTCGTCCCGCTGGTCTCCGGCGGTCGCGCCCACGCCGACCCCATTGACGACAAGCGGGCGGAGGCGAACGCGCTCCAGGACGAGATCGACGCCAATGGCACCAAGCTCGACGCGCTGTCCGAGCAGTACAACGGCGCCCAGTACCGCTTCGAGCAGGCGCAGGCGGCGGCGGACGAAGCCCAGCAGAAGCTCGACGCCGCCGAGGCCCAGGTCGCGCAGCTCAGCGAGCAGGTCAAGGAGCGTGCCGCGGCCTTGTACCGCGGCGTAGGGCAGGGCGGTCCCATCAACCTCGACGTCTCGAGCGCGTCGAGGCTGATCTCCAGCTCGAAGTATTCGAAGTCGGCCGCCCAGCACGACATCGACCTGGTGAAGCAGCTGCGCAGCGCCGAACGCGCTCTGCACGACCAGAAAGCCGCCGCCGAGCAGGCCCAGGCCGACGCCCGGGACGAGCAGGCGCAGATCGGCAAGGCCCAGGCCGCGGTTGAAGCGGCCAACGCGCAGCAGGCGAATCTCCTGTCACAGGTCAACGGCGAGATCGCGCAGCTCGTCGCCGAGGCCGAGGCACAGAAGGAAGCCGCCGCGCTCGCGGCCGCGCAGCAGCGCTACGTCGACGCCGCCGCCGCCTCGGCCGCGGCCCCGGCCCCGGCCAACACCCCGCAGAGTGGAACGGGCTCGAGCAGCAACCGCGGTTCGAGCGGCGGTGGCGGCGGACCTGCCCCCGCGCCCAGCGCCAACGTCCCGGTCAACGGCGGCGGTGCGGCCACCGCGATCGCGTACGCGCGCTCGCAGCTCGGCAAGCCGTACTGCTACGCCGGTTCCGGGCCCGCGTGCTTCGACTGCTCCGGCCTCACGATGCAGGCGTGGGGCGCGGCGGGCGTGAGCATGCCGCACTACTCGGGGGCGCAGTACTCGATGTTCCCGCACGTGCCGCTGAACGCGATGCAGCCCGGCGACCTGGTCTTCTGGGGCCCGGGCGGCAGCGAGCACGTCGGCCTCTACATCGGCGGGGGGCAGATGATCGCCGCTCCCTCCACCGGAGACGTGGTGAAGATCCAGGCGGTGTGGGGCACCCCCGTCGGAGCCGCACGACCGGGCTGAGCGAGCCGCTGAGCATCTCGACCAGTGGGGTCCAGATGCCTCAGCCCTGCCCACGACCGAGAAGGAAGGCCCACTTCGTGGTGGTGACGGTCGCGTCGATCCCGTATGTGGCGAGCTCTCGGGCGAGCTCATCCGGCTCGTAGAACCGTTTGACGACTCGGTAGGAGCGACCGTCGCGGAGCGTGCGCTCTGTGACGCCGGTTTGTGCGTCGATGGTCTCGTCACCGCTCAGGAATCGGGCGTCTGGTCGCGGAAGAACGCCGGCGCGCCAACCGAGCTCGGGATCAGCGGTGTCGCAGAACCAGATCGATCCCCCGGGTCGGAGGCAGCGACGTACGAGTGACCAGAACCCTGCCCAGTGGTCTGTCGGAACATGGCTGATCCAGAACCCGAAGAGCACCGCGTCGTAGGTCGTTGGTGGTTCCCAAGCGAAGAGGTCCGCGACCACGAACTCGACCCGGGTGCGCGCGGTGCCGAGCTTGCCCGCGTTGATGGCCAGGGTCTCCGGGGAGCTGTCGACCGCCGTCAATCGCGCCGCGCTGCGCGCCGCGAGGCGAGTGATGTTGCCGGTGCCGGCGGCCAATTCGAGCATGGAGGAGCCGGCCAAGCCTGCGCACCATCCGCCGAGATGGGCTTCGAGACGCGCCCGCTCGGCGAGCCAAGCCGCTCGCATCTCGTCGGACCGACGGTTGGTGTCCCGACCTTCCCACCAGTCGTCATAGACCGGAGCCCGTGCCCGGTAGTAGGCGGCTTGTTCTTCGAGGAGCTCGTCGAGATCACCGCCCGTCCCGTCGGCCACCTCGCCCATCGCCAGAGCATGACCCGGCGGCTCGTAGCCGGCTCCGGGTTTTCGCTACGACGGCGCCGGCGCGGGTGCGGGCTCGAGGTGCTCGCGTGCCGCGGTGCGCTCGAGGATGTCCGGCTTGACCAGGCCGCGCGACACCCAGTTGCGACGATCGGCCCACACGAGCATCGGCGGGAGCACGACGAGCGCGCTGAGCAGGGCGACGGCCACGTTCATGGCCACGATGATCCCGAAGTCGCGCAACAGCGGCAGCGACGACGTGGCGATCACCGCGACACCGGCAATCGCCGTGAGCGCCGACACGATGAACGCCCGGCCGGTGCGGGACGCGGCCACCTCGACCGCCTCCTCGGGCGTCAACCCGCGGCGCCGTTCCTCCACGAAACGCAGGAGTATCAGCGACGTGAACTCCGTGCACGCCGCCACCACCAGCGGACCGCCCACCGCGGTGATCGGGCTCAGCTTGAGGCTGAACGCGAAGGCGACGAGCGAAGCGGTGCCCACCGCGATCAGCACCGGGACCAGCGAGAGCAGCGACCGGATCACGCTCCGGAGCCGCAGGCTCAGGAAGAGGAACACGAACAGGATGGCGAGATACGTGAGGAGCACGCGGTTGGCCTCGAGGTTGTCGAGCAGGCCGACCCCGACGACGGCGAGGCCGGAGGGGGTGGCGCTGACACCGGCCGGTGGGTGCACGGTGGAGCGGATCTCGCGCACGACCGCAGCCCGGGCCTGCAGCTCGCTGGGACCGGTCCGGAAGACGAGGTTCAGCGCGTTCCCGTTCCGGCTCACCGCCGACTTCTGGATGTCTACCGGCGCCATGGTGTTGGCGGCTCGCACCTCTTGACCGGTGGGGGCCACGTGCGACGCGCCGGGCACGTCGTTCACGATGTCGCTCACTGTGGTCACGATGCCTGCCCCCGTGAGCAGTGTGTCGGGGTGCTCGGCGAGCTGCTTCGTCGTGAAGCTGTCCATGAACCTGACGGTCTGGTCGTCGAACACGTCCTTCGACTGGACGAACATCCCGAGCTCGCTCGACGAGCCGGTCTCGCGATCGAGGACGTGGAGGTCGTGGATCACCTGGGACTTCTGGTTGACCCACTTGATCGGGTCGGTCTGCAGGACCAGCTTCCCCTCGACCAGGATCCCGCCGGCGAACACGATCACGGCGACGACCGTGAGCGGGACGGCGACACCCCCGGGCAACCCGCCGAGCCACACGACGATCCGGCCGAGCGGGCCGGTACGGAAGTCCCTGCCCTTGGTGGGTGACTTGTACTCACGGATGCCGAGGGCGGCGAGTGGGGCGACGATGCTGCAGAGGCAGATCACCGCGATGCCGACCGCCAGCAGGAGGCCGAACTGGCGGAGCATCGGCACCTTGGCGAAGCGCAAGGCGGCGAAGGCGAAGATGGCGTCGAAGGTGACCACGAGCAGCGCCGGGCACAGGTTGCGGGCGGTCTCCTGGATCGGATGCGCCTCGCGATCGATCACTACCTCTTCCTCGACGCGCGCGTGCATCTGGATCGCGTAGTCGATGCCTATGCCGAGCATGACGGGCAGGCCGGCGATCGTGACGATCGTCAGGGGTATGCCGAGGTAGCCGGCGAGCCCGAAGGCCCACACGATGCCGATGAGAATTACAGCGAGGGGCAGCAGCCGCCAGCGCACGTCGAACAGCACGAGCAGGATCACGATCATGATGGCGACCGCGATCGCGCCGAGTGTCAGCATGCCGCCGGTGAGGTAGTCGTTGATGTCCTTCAGCAGGATCGGCGCACCTGTCGTGACTTCGGACGCGTTGGCGAACTTGAGGTGCTGGGCCGCTGCGACGACCTTGTCGGACGCGGCGCCTTCCGTCGTGATCGACGCGTTGCCAACGAGGCGCGTCACCATCTGCGCGTGCCGGTCGTCGATGATGAAGGTGCCGAGCGCCTTTCGGATCTTGCCCTGGTTGTTGTGCAGGAGGAAGTCGACCCATTGCGGGTTGTCGAGCGTGCGCTGCTCCGCCGGGACGGCGCTGAGCCGCTGCAGCGTGGTGGCGGCGTCGGCGCTGCGCGCCGCCTGACCCTCGGGTGACGGGTCTTGCGCGGTGGCGTCGACGAGCGCCTTGCCGGCGACGCTGTCGGTCGGGTTGCCCGACGGGCTCTGCACGAGGCTGTTGCTGAACTCCATCACCGTGCGGGGGCTGACGACGCCGACGATCCCTTTGCCCTTGTGCAGCTCGTCCTCGACGGCGCGCCATTTGGCCTGGTTCTCGGGCGTGAACAACTCGCTGACCGTGTGGCCCTTGTCCATCGTGACGAGCGTGAGCATCGCCTGACCGCCGAAGAGCCGCTGGTAGGCGACGTTGTCCTTGTAGACGGTGTCGCTCTTGTTGAGGTAGCTGTCCTGGCCGGTCGAGAACTGGAGCTTCGTGATCCCGAAGCCGAGTGTCAGCGTGATGAGCAGACCGACCACCGACACGATCCCGGCGTGCTTGCCGAGCTCGACGGCGATGAACCGCCAGAACTTCTCCACCGGCGCCTCTCCCCCCTGCCGGAACTCGCGGCTGAGAATACTCATATGGGCGCCTCGCGTCGCCGCGAGACTGACCGCCGATGACCTGATCGCTGCGCCCGGCGACCGCCAGCGACGCCGGCTTCCTAGGGGTGATGCTCCACGAGGCTCCTACGCAGCCGAGATCTCGTGCGCCTTATTGGAAGAGCGCCGCGACGACGTTGATCGTCACTGCCAGGATCACGGCGCCGAACAGATACGCCAGGAGGGAGTGCGCGAGGACGGTGCGTCGGACCGTTCGATGGTTGATATCAGTGTCGGAGACCTGGAACGTCATGCCGACGACGAAGGCCACGTACGCGAAGTCCCGGTAGTCCGGCCGGTAATCCTGCCCCGACTTGAAGTCGATCCCTCCGACGGGCGGTCGTGCGTAGTACTCGTGCGCGTACCGCAACGCGTACACGGTGTGCACGGTCGCCCACGACAGGACGCCTGTCGCGACGGCCGCCAGGATGAGCGCGACGTGGCCGCTGCCGGTCTGGGCCTGACTGGCCTTCAGGAGATCGAAGCCGACACCCATCAGGCTCACCACACATGCGGACACCACGATCAGTTGCGCCGACAGCCGGCTGTCGTCCTCTCGCGTCGCGAAGTCTCGTGTCTCCTCGGAGTCGAAGAGGCCGGCGCTCGTCCATACCCACACCACGAACGATGCCGCCGCGACGTCCCATCCCAACAACGTTGACAGCTGCCATGGTGCGAGGAACGCAGCAACGACCCCGGCCACGACCCCGGCCAGGGCCACGATCATCGCCCGCCGGCGAGATGACACGGCCCAGAGCAGCGCGACATGCCGACGTTGACGGACCACGCGCGCCGAACGTTAGCGGTGTCCGCGGCGAGGGATCCGGATGGCCGCGAACCGCGGGCCGTACGTGGCGGCGACCGGGTCGACGAGGTGGGCGAGGTCGGCGGCGCGACTGTTGAGGTTCCAGCTCACCAGCAGTCGCTTGCCAGCGAGATGGATCTCGGGATGGGACGCCGCCAGGTACGTGAACTCGTCCGGCCGGCCCGTGGTGGGCGCGGCGACGAGCGGTCCGGTCGGCCGCCAGGGACCCTGCGGCGCGCCGGCGGACCAACCTATGAGCGCGGTGCCGTCGAACTCGCGGTCCTTGGCGATCGCGAGCCAGCGGCCGTCCGCGATGCGGGCCACCATCGCGTTGTTGAATGGCCGGGCCGTGATGACGGGCGTGGCACGGGCCGGGTCCCGGCTCCAGTGTCGGCCGCTGCGGAACTGCCACCGCCCGCCCAGGTCGTGGGCGCGCACGCGGGCCAGATACGTCGAGGGGCCGGCGGTGTAGTCGCGCCCGAAGAGATAGAGCCAGCCTCCGTCGGCGACGATCGAGGATCCCCAGAGCCGCTCCTGGTGGGAGAGCGGACGCACGCCGACGACCGCGAAGCCGGTTCGTCGGAGTTGCACGACGTCCATGCCCACGGGGGCGAAGTCGAAGACGCCGGGACCGGTGCGGTGCACGCGGGTGACGAAGACGTCGATGACGCGGCCGTGCGTGCCGCCGGGCACGAAGCCCCCCGCCGGCCACCAGAAGTCGTCCGAGCTCGGGATCGTCAGCCAGCCGGCGCCGGCCGTGCCGACGAGGTCGACGCAGCCGCCGGTCTGCACGAACGCGCTGTTGTGCTGCAGCCGGGCGCCCGGAGCAATGCCGCCGTCGGGCGTGCGAGCGCCGGTCCACGTGTCGCCGAACAACCACAGCACTCTGCCGTCGCGCAGGTCGACCGACGCCGGGAGGTCGGCGGTGATCCAGCCGTCTGTGCGGTTGGTCGTCATCGCGCTGAAGAAGGTGGGCGCATCGGCCCGCTGACGCGCGCAGGGTCGCCGATCGGCGACGACCGCGGGGCCGCGCCCGACGACAACCGGCATCGTGGCCGGGTGCGCGGCACGGCTGTCGCTACGGCACGCGCCGGCGGTCGTCAGCGCCAGCAGAACGGCGCCGACCATTCCTCTGCGCAGCGCGATGACCGACCGGATCGAGCTCTTCGAACGCCGCAACCGGCCGCGGATCGTAGCGCCGGGGTCGTCGGCGAGCTCGCCGGCCGGCCGGCTGGCCGGTGATGCATCAATCCGTGGGTTTCCGGGTATGCCCACGGGTGTCTCAGTTCGAGAGGAGCTGATCGCCGTGGCGAAGTTGGACGTGAGTCTGGACGTGGGGGACGCGCACGAGCTGGCGGAGCAGGCCGGCAGGAAGCTCGCCGCGACGACCCAGGAGGTTGTCGCCGAGGGGCGAAAGCGGCTCGGCCGGAGGGCGAAGAAGCGGGCTCGGAAGCTGGAGCAGCGGGTCACGGAGGCGGCGAAGCGGCTGCCGGTCGACACGCCGGTGGACCGCAGGCGCCGCCGCCGGACGGCGGGTCGCGCGGCCCTGATCGTGCGAGTGGTGCTCGCCACCGCCGTCCTGGCCGCCGTCTACGCCGCTTGGCGAGCGCGCAACCGGCGCGAGGGCACGGCCGAAGACGGCCCGGCACCGGACGCGTTCGGTGCCGCGATGGACGCCTCCGACGACGGCGAGCACGCGTCTGCCACGACCCACTCCGAGGGCTGACCATGCGCAGCTCGTCCCGGGCGCAACCGCAGCCTGGAGAGTAAGCACGCGTCGCTCGCGCGCGCCGGCGCGTATCCCCGAAACGCGCATTCCCCACGGTTACGATCGGCACATGCGCTGTCGAGTTCTCGCGGCGACAGCCGTTGTCTTCGTCTTCGTGCTGGCGAGCGCACAGGCCGCCGGCGCCCAGGTCGGCGGCGGAGACCAGGAGCACGGCCGCCGCGTCAGCGTCACCGGCGGGCTCGTCGTGGCGACCGGCGAATCTGTCCGCGGGCCCGCGGTGTCGGCCAACGGGCCCGCCCGCATCGACGGCCGCGTCAACGGCGCCGTCTACGTGGGCCACGGTGACCTCCTGATCTCCGGGCGCGTGACCGGCGACGCGCTCGTGCTGGACGGCGACGCGCTCATCAGCGGACGCGTCGACGGAAGCGTGACCGTGCTCAACGGGAAGGCGACCGTGCGCCGGGGCGCGGACATCCGTGGCGACGTGGCCTCGCGCACCGCCCCGACCGCGGCGCGCAACACGGTTCGCGGCCACGTGCAGAGGCTCGACGTCAACAGTCTCTTCGCCGGGTTCGTCGTGGTCATCCTGGCGGTGCTGTGGGTGGCGGTCACCCTGTCGACGGCGGTGCTGGGGCTGCTGTTCGTCTGGTTGTTCCCCCGTGCCGCCGACGCCGTGGTCGTCGCCGGAAGACGCATCTGGGCGTCGTTCTTCCTCGGGCTCTTCCTCGGGGTCCTCGCCCCGGTCCTCGGCGTGGTCATCATCGCGAGCGTCGTCGGCATCCCGCTGGGCGTGGCGGTCTTCGGGACGCTCGCCGTGCTCATCCCGCTCGGCTACGTCGCCAGTGCGCTGATCTTCGGGCGGCTCATGGTCCACGGGAGCGGGACGAGCGGGCGGCTCGGAGCGTTCTTCGCGGGATTCGGGATCCTGCGGTTCGGCGCCCTCGTGCCCGGCCTCGGGTTCGTCATCGGGTTCTTCTTCTCCATCTACGGGTTCGGCGCGGTGATCATCGCCGCCTGGCGCGGCGGCCGGCGCACCTTCGGCGCCGACGAGTTGCAGCCGGAGTACGCGGGCACCCCGCCGCCGGTGTACGAGGAGTTGATGGCGCCCGCCTCCTTCCGGCGGCGGAGGGCCCCGGCACGGAAGAGCAACGCCAGCAAGTCCCGCGCCCGGCGAGCACCCGCGAAGAAGGGCGCCACGCGCGCCAAGGCAGGCGGCAGGAAGCGATCGGCCGGCACGAGGCCGCGGCGGACAACCGCGAGGAAGACCGGTCTGCGCAAGACCACGGCGAAGAAGCGCGCCACGCGCGCAAAGGCGGCTCCGCGCAAGGGCACGGCGAAGAAGAAGCGTCCGGCGCGCGCGACCAACTCAGCGCGCACGAATAGTGCGAAGAAGCGCACCACGCGCGCGAAGGCGGCTCCGCGCAAGGGCACCGCGAAGAAGAAGCGTCCGGCACGCGCGACCAACTCTGCACGCACGAACGCGGCGAAGAAGACGGCCAAGCGACCGGCGCGCACGAGCACCGCGAAGAAGACCACCAAGCGGCCTACTGCTGCGAAGCGGACGACGAGGAAGAGCGGCGCGGCGAACAGGTCGCGAGCCCCGAGGAAGCGCGCGTCGAAGAAGGCACCGGCGCGGAAGGCACGCCCGAGCAAGGCGCGGGCACGCGCAGCTCGCGCCTAATCGGTAGAAGCAGTCGCGCTCGCGGCGGATACGCTCCGAACGACATGCGCTTCGAGACGTTCGGCATCGTCGGCTACGGCCACTTCGGGCAGTTCCTCGCCACCTCGTTGGCGCGGTTCGGAAAGGTCCTCGCCTACGACGCCGACGACGCCAAGCTCGAGCACACGACGGAAGGCGTGCGATCGGCCCCACTCGAGGAAGTGGCGGCGGCGGACGTCGTCATCCTCGCGGTGCCGTTCTCGGCGCTCGCCGGCGTCCTGCGCGACCTCCGAGATCTGCTCGGCCGCGACACGGTCGTGATGGACGTGGTCTCGACCAAGGAGCGGGCCGGCAAGCTGCTCGAGGAGATCCTTCCGCCCGACGCCAACCTGCTGGCCACACATCCACTCTTCGGACCGCCCTCGATGGCCCGGATCGAGCGCGGCCTGCGACTTGTCGTGACGGCCGAGCGAGGTCCGGCGGCGGCCGCCTTTCGGGGGTTCCTCGAAGAGGAGCTCGGGCTGGAAGTCGTGTCGATCCCACCCGACGAGCACGACCGTGCGATGGCATACATGCAGTCGCTCCCGTTCTTCATCGCCCGCGCGCTCGTGTCGATCGACCTGTTGGAGGTGAAGCACCGGGACGTGCTCGCCATCCC
>DASYFC010000196.1:0-3102 GCA_036498645.1 Acidimicrobiia bacterium
GGCCATGCGCATGAAGCCCAGGATCTCGGGGTGGATGGTCGGCTCGCCGCCCGAGAACATGACGACCTCGGGCTCGCCCTCGGATCGCACGAAGGCGTCGAGCCCTGCCTCGACCTGGTCCATCGTCAGCGAGAAGCCGTCGGGCTGGTGGCCGGAGTCGGCGAAGCAGATCGGGCAGTCGAGGTTGCAGTTGGTGTTGACCTCGATGATGCCGAGGCACGCGTGCTGCTTGTGCTCGGGACAGAGGCCGCAGTCGAGCGGGCAGCCGTCCTTCACCTCGGTCTGGGTCTCGAGCGGGATAGTCCCGGGCTTGTTGAACCGCAGCGAGTCGAAGTACATCTCGGCGTCGGAGTAGAGGAGCGCCTCGAACTGGCCGTGCTCCGCGCACCGCTTGCGCAGGAAGACCTTGTTGTCCTTGGCGTTGACCTCGCCGTCGATGACCGTCTTGCAGACCGGACAGATGCTCTTCGTGTACTCGAGGAAGACCTCGTCGCGGTCGACCTTCTGCCGGTCAGGGGTCATCGTCATGGCAGAACCTTCCTGTGCCCGCCGGGCGGCAAATCGCTGCGAACGTACTTGGCACATACGTCGCCGGGAAGGCTTGCGGATGAACAGTCGCGGCGGCGGGGCCTATCCGACCGGGTCGGCCACCTCGTCGCGCTTCGCCGCGGCGGCGCCGTCGGCGGGGACGGTGCCGGGTTGGTACTCGGAGCCGCGCCGCCCGAGCCAAACGAACCAGGCGATGCCGAGGATGCAGACGATGGCGCTGACCCAGGCGTTGAGGCGCACTCCGAAGATCTCGTTGGCCGGGTCGATGCGCATGTTCTCGAAGAAGAACCGGCCGAATGTGTACGTCGCGAGGTACAGGGCGAACATCTGGCCCTTGCGCAGACGGAACCTGCGCTCGATCCAGAGCACGACGCCGAGCAGGAACAGGCAATAGAGCGACTCGTACAGGAACGTGGGATGGAACGTCGTGTCCTGGAGGTACCCGGGCGGGCGCTTCCCCGGCGAGATCTCGAGCGCCCAGGGCAGCTTGGTGGGGCCGCCGAACAGCTCCTGGTTGAAGTAGTTGCCCCAGCGGCCGATCGCCTGGGCGGCGAGCAGCCCGGGCGCGATGCAGTCCATGAGCGCGAGCGTCTCGACGTGCTTGATGCGGGTCAGCACGACGACGGCGATGGCGCCCCCGGCCAGCACCCCCCAGATGCTGAGGCCGCCCCTCCAGATCTGGAACGCGCGCAGCCAGTCGTGGGTGAACAGCTGATAGTCGCTGATCACGTGGTACACGCGGGCGCCGACGACGCCCCCGATGACGATCCACACGGCCATGTCGTTGAAGGTCTTGCCGTCGAAGCCGCGTGCCACCCAGCGCCGCTCGGCAATCCACGCCGCCACCAGGACCCCGATCGCGAGCAGCAGGCCGTAGGCGTGGATCGGGATCGGGCCGAGGTCGATGACGCCGTTGTCGGGGCTGGGGATCGACGCGAGGACCGGCACGGCCGGTCATGGTAGAGGTCGGAGTCGTGGATGCGGCTAGCGCGGCGGCGACGATCCGTTCGACGACACCGCAACCGGCACGAGCTGACGGCTCTCGATCACATTGTCGACGAGGCCGTATTCGACGGCGTCCTCGCCGCGGAGGATGAAGTCGCGGTCGATGTCGCGCTCGATCCGCTCGACGGTCTGCCCGCTGTGGCGGGCGAGCGTCTCGATCATCTGACGGCGTTGTGCCATCACCTCGCGCGCCGCGATCTCGATGTCGACGGACTGGCCCTGCACGCCGCCCCAGGGCTGGTGGATGAGCACGCGCGCGTGCGGCAGGGTGTTGCGCTTGCCCGGCGCGCCTGCGGCCAGCAGCACAGCTGCCGACGACGCCGCCTGGCCCATGCACGTGGTCGCGACGTCGGCGCCGATGAACTGCATCGTGTCGTAGATCGCGAAGAGCGCGTTCATCTCGCCGCCAGGACTGTTGATGTACAGGTTGATGTCCTTCGCCGGTTCCTCGGACTCGAGGTGCAGCAGCTGCGCCACGATGAGGTTCGCCACCGTGTCGTCGATCTCGCCGGTGAGGAACACCACCCGCTCCTTGAGCAGGCGGGAGTAGAGGTCGAACGCGCGCTCGCCACGGGCGCTCTGCTCGACGACGGTCGGGACCAGCACCTTGCTCATGGCGGACTCCAATCTAGAGTGCAACCGGGTGGTTGCACCATGTTGGCGTGCCTGCTCCGATTGTGCAACTCTGGGGTTGCATGAGTTCGGACGTCACCCGAGAAGTCGACTTGCCGGCCTCCCCCGAGGAGGTCTGGGAGCAGGTGACCGAGAGCGACCAGCTCGGCGAGTGGCTCGACGCCGACGTCGAGCTCGAACCGCGCCCCGGCGGGTCCGGCAGCTTCCGCTTCGCCGACGGTGAGGTGCGGCGGGCGCTGGTGCGGGACGTCGAACCGGGGCAGCGGCTGGCGTTCACGTGGTGGCCGCTCACCGGCGAGGACGTGGGCCGGGCGACCTCGGTGACGATCACGATCGAGCGCACGGATGCCGGGTCCCGTCTGCGGCTGGTCGAGTCAGCGCGGGCGCGGGCGGTCGCCGGCGCGGTCGCGTGAACGCGCACGACCGGCGCCTCGGTGCGGTGTTCTCGGCGCTCGCCGACCCGACGCGTCGTCGTCTTCTCGGACGCCTTGCCGAGCAGCAGTCCGCTACCGCGACCGAGCTCGCCGCCGCCGAGCCCGTCAGCCGGCAGGCGATCGTCAAGCATCTCCAGTCGCTCGACGAGGCCGGGCTCGTCACGCCGGCGCGTGCCGGACGCGAGGTCCGCTACGCGCTCACACCTGCGCCCCTCGAGGACGCGGCGGGGTGGATGACGACCGTCGGCGCCCAATGGGACCGGCGTTTGGCCCGCCTGCGGGGGAAACTCGAAGCCGGGAAATAATCCCACCGAAGGCTGGTAAATTTGTCGGGATGGCCAAGACCGATGCGAACCCGCCGATGCCGGACTTCGTCACCGACTACGAGCTCCAAGAAGTCGACCCCGCGTTCCTCACCTCGGCGGTCAAGCCCAAGCAGTTCCTCCACATCGACCAGGCCGAATGCATCCTCTGCGAAGGC
>DASYFC010000197.1:0-19462 GCA_036498645.1 Acidimicrobiia bacterium
CTCCCCGGACGGGACGGCGCCGACTGCACCATGGAGCTCCGCAACGCCGACGGGAGCCTCGCCGAGATGAGCGGGAACGGGATCGGGTGCCTCTCCTGGGTCGCAGTCCGGGAGGGGATCGGCGACGGGAAGCGGCTCGTCGTCGACACCGGGGGCGGACGACGCGACGTCGAGCTCGACCTGGACCAGGCGACGGGAGAGCTGGTCGGCGCCACCGTCGACATGGGCCCCGTCACGTTCGAGCCGGCCGAGATCCCGCTCGACGCGCCGAGCGCGCTCGACCTCGAGGTCACGTTCCACGGCGTGACGTACCACGGCGACGCCGCCGGCCTGGGCAACCCGCATTTCGTGCTGCTCGTCGACGATCCCGAGACGACACGCGTCGTTCAACACGGCCCTCATCTCGAGACCGACTCCCGCTTCCCGCACCGGACGAACGTCGAGTTCATCGCCGTCACGAGGCCGGACGAGCTCGCGATGCGCGTGTGGGAGCGCGGCGTGGGGGAGACGCTCTCGTGCGGAACCGGCGTGTGTGCGTCGGCCGCCGTCGCCCACCGGCGCGGGCTCGTCGGCGAGCACGTGACCGTGCAGGTGCGGGGCGGCACCCACGAGGTCGACCTGGCCGAGACGATCCTGCTGCGCGGTCCGGTGACGCACGTCTTCGACACCGACGTGAGCGTGGCGTGAGCAATCGCGAAGGACGCCAGCGCCGCCGTCTCACCGCCACCGAGGTCGACTTCGGTGTCGTCGAGCAGCGCGCGCTCCTCGTCGGCACCGGGTCGGGAACGCACTCGCTGGACGAGGCGGAGGCGAGCCTGTCGGAGCTCGGGCTCCTCACCGACACGGCCGGCGCTGCTCCGGTCGAGTCGGTGCTCCAACGCCGTTCGTCCCCGGATCCCGCCACCTACATCGGCGCCGGCAAGGCCGACGAGCTGCGCGGCCTGGCCGACGCGCTCGACGTCGACGTCGTGGTGTTCGACGACGAGCTGACGCCGGCGCAGCAACGCAACCTCGAGAAGAAGCTCGGCCGCGACGTCGTCGACCGCGTCGCACTGATCCTCGACATCTTCGCCCAGCACGCCCGGAGTCAGGAGGGCATGGTGCAGGTGGAGCTGGCGCAGTTGCGCTACCGGCTCCCACGTCTCCGCGGTCGCGGCATCGAGCTGAGCCAGCAGGCCGGCGGCATCGGTACCCGCGGCCCGGGCGAGACGCAGCTCGAGGTCGACCGACGGCGCATCCAGCGACGCATGAACAAGCTCGAGGGCGAGCTGAAGCGTCTCGCCAAGACCCGGGCCACCCAGCGCAAGGCCCGCCGGCGCCGCGAGCTCCCGACGATCTCGCTCGTCGGCTACACGAACGCCGGCAAGTCGACCCTGCTGAACCGGCTGACGCACGCCGATGCCCTGGTCGAAAACCGCTTGTTCTCGACCCTCGATCCCACGACCCGTCGCCTGCAGCTCCCGGGCGGCGAGGTCGCGCTGCTCAGTGACACCGTCGGGTTCGTGCGGCGTCTCCCGCACCAACTGGTCGAGGCGTTCCGGTCGACGCTGGAGGAGGTCGCCCAGGTCGACATGCTCGTCCACGTCGTCGACGCCGGCGCACCTGACGCCGAGCAGCAGATCGAGGCGGTGCGCGCCGTGCTCCGTGAGATCGGCGCGAGCCACCAACCCGAGCTGCTCGTCGTGAACAAGATCGACCTCGCCGATCCGGCTGTCGTCGACGACTTGGTGTCGACGCACCCGGACGCGATCGCGGTCTCGGCGACGACCGGCGAGGGTGTCGAGAAGCTCGACGAGGTCCTCGCTGCACGGCTGCGGGCGCTCGACCCGGTCGTCGAGCTCGCCGTGCCGTACGAGCGGGGCGACGTCATCGCCGCGCTGCATCGCGAAGGCGACGTCCTCGTCGAGGTGCACGGCGACCAGGACACCCGCGTCCGTGCCCGAATCCCCGAGTCGGGTGTCAGCCGGTTCCGCGAGTTCGTGGTGCCGAACGGCGAAGGCGGCGGCGCAACCAGCGGATCGCCGAACGGGCCCGGGTAGCCTGCGATTCATGGCCGCGACCGGGTTCGTCCCCCCGCCGTACCCGCACGACCGCTTGCGCGAGCTGCGCGCCGTGGCCGAAGCCGCGCCCGGCGGCCTCGTCGACTGCTCGGTCGGCACGCCGGTCGATGCGATGCCCGAGGTGGCGCAGCGCGCGCTCTCCGACGCCGCGGCCGCCGCGACCGGATATCCCCCCGCGATCGGCGCGCCCGCGTACCGGGAGGCAGCGGCGGCCTGGATCGCCCGCCGGTTCGACGTCGCGGTTTCGTCCGACGCCGTGCTCGCCTGCATCGGCACGAAGGAGCTTGTTGCGTCGTTGCCCCGGCTGCTCTCCCTGCGTGATCCCTCGCGCGACACGGTTCTCTACCCGGGCGTCGCGTACCCGACGTACGAGATGGGCGCCCGGCTGGCCGGGCTGCGCGCGGTGCCCGTACCGCTCGACGAGCGCTGGCTCCTCGACCTGTCCCGCATCAGCGAGGACGACGCCGCCCGCGCCCTCGTCGTCTGGGTGAACGAGCCCGGCAACCCCACCGGCGCGTCGGGCGGCGCCGGGCACCTCCGAGCCGTGGTCGACTGGGCGCGGGAGTGTGGCGCCATCGTCGCCAGCGACGAGTGCTACGCCGAGTTCACCTACGACGAGTCTGGGGCGCCCGCAGTCCCGGCCACCGCGCTGGCGGCGGGCCACGACCGCGTGCTGGCAGTCCATTCGCTGTCGAAGCGGTCGAACATGGCCGGCCTCCGGGCCGGGTTCGTTGCCGGCGACGCCGCCCTCGTCAGCTACCTGGGGGAGGTCCGCAAGCACGCCGGGCTCATGACGCCGGCGCCGGTGCAGGCGGCCGCGACGGCAGCACTCGCCGATGACGTCCACGTCGACGAGCAGCGCGCCCGGTACGCGAAACGGCGAGCGCAGGCGCAGGAAGCTCTTGTCGACTGGGGTCTCGTCCACGACGGCGGCCCGTCGACGTTCTACCTGTGGCTCCGCTCGGCCGACGGGCGGGCGGACGGCTGGTCGATCACGCGCCGCCTCGCCGAGCACGGATTGCTCGTGGCGCCCGGTGATCTCTACGGCCCGGATGGTTCGGGGCACGTCCGCCTGTCGCTCACGCAGACCGACGACCGCCTCGCGCTCGCATTCGAACGCCTGGCGGCGAAGGAGCGGGTGTGAGCGATCTCGCCGAGCAGATCACGGGGCTCTGGGAAGGACGCGACGATCTCGCGGCCGACACGTCGCAGGCCGAGGCGCGCGCCGTCGTCCACGAGGCGATCGAGCTCCTCGACAAGGGCGAAGCCCGCGTCGCGGAGGTCGTGGACGGCGAGGTCGTCGTGCACGAATGGCTGAAGCAGGCGATCCTGCTGCTGTTCCGCCTCGAGGGCCTCTCCGTGATCGAGGCCGGGCCCTTCGAGTACCACGACAAGCTCCCGCTCAAGCACGACTACGCGTCGGCGCGAGTGCGGGTTGTCCCCGGCGGATCGGCGCGGTGGGGCTCGTACCTCGCCCCGGGTGTGATCCTGATGCCGTCGTACGTGAACATCGGCGCGCGTGTCGGCGCCGACACGATGGTCGACACATGGGCGACGGTCGGCTCGTGTGGGCAGATCGGCGAGCGCGTGCACCTGTCCGGCGGCGTCGGCATCGGCGGCGTCCTCGAGCCGCCGCAGGCGGCGCCCGTCGTCATCGAGGACGACGCCATGATCGGCAGTCGCTCGATGATCACCCAGGGCGCGCGTGTCCGTCAGGGCAGCGTGCTCGGCGAGGGTGTCATCCTGAACCCCACCATTCCGGTGATCGACGCGCAGACCGGCGAGGAGGTCGCTCGCGGCGTCGTGCCACCGTGGTGCATCGTCGTGCAGGCGACCCGCAAGCGCGAGTTCCCGGGCGGCGAGTTCGGCCTCCCGTGCGCCTTGATCATGCGCCGCCTCGAACCGGGGGAGCGCGCCGACAAGGCGAAGCTGAACGAGATCTTGCGTGAGCACGGCATCGCTTCCTGATCTCATCGCCGCGCCGGCGAACGACCTCCTGGTGCTGACGGCGTCCCTGGTCGCGGTGCCGTCGGTCAGCCGGCACGAAGGCGAGCTCGCCGACCACGTCGAGCGGCGCCTCGCCGAGCGCGCGTCACGGCTGGCGCTCACCCGGGTCGGCAACACGGTGATCGCGCGGACAGAGCTGGGTCGCGAGCGCCGGATCGTGCTCGGCGGTCACCTCGACACCGTTCCCGCCAACGGCAACGAGGTGCCGCGGCTCGACGGCGACGTGCTGCACGGGCTGGGGTCCGCCGACATGAAGGGCGGGCTCGCCGTGCTCCTCCGCCTGGCCGAGGAGATCAACGCCGGCGCGGAGCCGCGCTTCGACTGCACGCTGGCGTTCTACGAGGGCGAGGAGATCGCCGACGAGTTCAACGGCCTCCGCCACGTGTTCGACACCCGTCCGGAGCTGCTCGCTGGTGACTTCGCGGTGCTGCTGGAGCCCACCGGCGACCACATCGAGGCCGGCTGCCAGGGGACGCTGCACCTCCGGGCGCACTTCGAGGGCGAGCGTGCGCATTCGGCGCGCCCCTGGAAGGGTCGCAACGCCATCTACGCCGCCGCCGATGTCCTGGAGCGTCTGGCCGCGCACGAGTCCGACACGGTGCTCGTGGATGGCCTGCCGTACCGGGAGTCGTTGCAGGTGGTGCGCATCGAAGGAGGCGTCGCCAACAACGTCGTCCCCGACCAGTGCACGATCGTCGTCAACCGGCGGTTCGCACCGAAGTACTCCGTGGACGCGGCGCGGGCGCAGGTCGAGAAGTTGCTCGAGGGAGCGGACCGGGTCGAGGTCATCAACGCGTCACCGGCGGCGCCGCCCAACCTGGGTCACCCGCTGACGGCGGAGTTCGTCGAGGTGCTCGGACTCGACGTCGAGCCGAAGCTGGGCTGGACGGACGTCGCCCGCTTCGCCTCCCGCGACATCCCGGCCGTGAACTTCGGGCCCGGTGATCCCGACGTGGCCCACACCGCCGACGAGCTGGTCACCCGGGCATCGGTCGAGCTGTGTCACGCCGCGTTCGCCCGGTTCCTCGGCCTCGCCACGTGAGCGGCGCGGTCAGACCGTGCGGAGAACGGTCACCACTTTCCCGTAGATGAGGACGTCGTCGGGGTCGTAGACGAGCTCGTCCATCGCCTCGTTGGCGGGCTTGAGGACGATCTTGCCGCGGCGCCGGGAGAAGGTCTTGACCGTCGCCTCCTCGCCGGGGATGCCGGCGACGACGGTCTCGCCTGGCTCGGCCGTCGCCTGCTGGCGAACGACGATGTAGTCGCGGTCGAAGATTCCGGCCTCGATCATCGAGTCGCCGCGGACCCGGAGCATGAACAGCTGCCCGCGGCCCGTGAAGTCCTCGGGGAGCGGCAGGATCTCCTCGACGTTCTCGGCTGCGAGGACGCCGGTGCCGGCGGCGACGTCCCCGAGGAGGGGGACGTGGCGGACCGGCCGGCGGTCGACGGCGGCACCTGACGCCGGCTCGAAGCGGACCTCGATGGCGCGGGGCTTGGTCGGGTCCCGCACGAGGTAGCCCTTGTCCTGGAGCGCGGCGAGATGGGCGTGCACCGTGGAGCTGGACGACAGGCCCACGGCCTCGCCGATCTCCCGCACGCTCGGCGGATAGCCGCGGCGGCGCACCTCGGCGTCGATGAACTCGAGCACCTGGCGCTGGCGGGCGGTCAGGTCGGTCATGTTCGTGGCCTCCCGGACGGGATCGACGGCGATCTGTTCGGCGGGCACGGCCCGCATCCTCGTTCTGTGGACTCGACCCGCATGCTGTTCGGCGGGCTCCGCCCGCATGCGGACGCCATCTGAGGCGCCCAGACGCACGGTAACACGATCAGGCGTTCGGGGCAAACATCTGTTCGGGAATCCTCTTGACGGGAACACCCGTTCGTGGTTGGATCCGAACAGGCGTTCGGCCCACCGAGTGGATCTCCCCGGGTGGGCCGAGCCACGCCGGGGGGCGGTCTGCTCCCCGGCGCAGTTGTCAGGGCTGCGGGAGCCACGGCGTAGCTGTCATACCCCCGTGGTTCGCTACGGAGGAAGCAACGGGCGGAGAGACAAGGGAGGCACGTCAGATGGCCGCCGTCATGACCACCCCGAGGATCGAGATGGAACCCGACGTGACTCGCACGGTCCGGCGGGTCGAGCCCCGCTCCGTCGCCCGGCGCGGGCACCGACCCTCGGCCGCCACCTACTGGCGCCGGCGCGTCGTCGCCGTCGCCGTGGCCCTGGCGGCGCTGGCCATGGCGGGGAAGGCGGGTGCCGCGCTCGGGGGCTCACCCCTCGCAGTCCCCGAGCGCCGCCCGGCCGCCGCCTCGCAGTCCGTCGTGCGGCCCGGCGATTCGTTGTGGTCGATCGCGGCGAGGCTCGAACCCGGTCATGATCCACGCCCCGTCGTCGACGCGCTCAGCGCCGCACGTGGGGGTGCGCCCCTCGTGCCCGGCGAGGTCGTCACCCTGCCGCGTTGAGAACGCGTGTCCGGCGCGACCCCCAGGTACCGTGGAGCGGTGCGTTGCCCGTACTGCCAGACCGCCGAAGACAAGGTGGTCGACTCGCGTCCCGCCGACGACGGCGCCGCGATCCGGCGGCGGCGGGAGTGCCTCGGCTGCGGGCGGCGCTTCACGACGTACGAGCGGCTCGAGGAGCTCCCGCTGATGGTCGTGAAGCGGGCGGGCGTGAAGGAGCCCTTCGAGCGGGCGAAGGTCGAGGCCGGCATCGAGCACGCGGTGACGCACCGTCCCGTCGCCGAAGGCGCCGTTGCCACGATCGCCGCCGAGATCGAAGAGGAGCTGCGGGCGGAGGGCGCCGAGGTCTCGAGCGCGCGGGTGGGACTGGCGGTGCTCGAGCGGCTCCGGGTTCTCGATCCCGTCTCGTACCTCCGTTTCGCGTCCGTCTACAAGGGCTTCGAGGACGTCACCGACTTCCAGCGCGAGGTCGCCGTGCTCCAGAAGTCGACCGAGCCCAAGCGCCACCCGGCCCGGTCCCGCTGAGCCCGGCAGGCACCTTGTGCGCGAATTCACCAGCGGAATCTTCCCGACACCCCTCTGACCTGCGACGACGTCGCCCGCCGGCCGGGGGACACCGTTGACACGGCCGTAATTACGGTGGTGTAATGAGCACCCGCATATCGTGGTCGACGGCAGTGCGACCGCAATATCTTGGGGTCTAGGTACCAGAGCACGAAGGCCCGATACGCCGAACAGAGGGGGAGTCAGCCGCATGGCCATGGCGCCGGAGCAGATGGGGATCGGGATCCGCCGGTACTTCACCGAGGCGGGAACGCATCCGTACGAGACCATCGAGTGGGAGCGCCGCGACGCCCGCATCCCCAACTACCGCGACGGCACCGACGCCTTCTTCCAGCCCGACGTCGAGTTCCCGGTGAGCTGGTCGCAGAACGCGACGAACATCGTCGCCCAGAAGTACTTCCGGGGGACGCTCGGTACGCCGGAGCGCGAATCGTCGCTACGGCAGGTCATCGACCGGATCGCGGACACGATCACCGACTGGGGGATTCGCGACGGCTACTTCGTCGACGACGACGAGGCCGAGACGTTCCGCGACGAGCTCAAGTACGTCCTCGTGCATCAGCGCGCCGCCTTCAACTCCCCCGTGTGGTTCAACATCGGCGTGCACGGCGTCCCGCAGCAGGCCAGCGCGTGCTTCATCCTCGCCGTCGAGGACAGGATGGACGCGATCCTCAACTGGTATCGGGAAGAGGGGACCATCTTCAAGGGTGGTTCCGGGTCGGGGATCAACCTCTCGGGCCTCCGGTCCTCGAAGGAGGGGCTCCAGGGAGGCGGCACCGCCAGCGGCCCGGTGAGCTTCATGCGCGGCGCCGACGCGTCCGCCGGGACGATCAAGTCGGGTGGGAAGACACGGCGCGCCGCGAAGATGGTCATCCTCAACGCCGACCATCCCGACATCGAGGAGTTCATCTGGTGCAAGGCGATCGAGGAGCGCAAGGCGCGCGCGCTCGGTGAAGCCGGCTTCGACATGGACCTCGACGGCAAGGACAGCCACTCGATCCAGTACCAGAACGCCAACAACTCGGTCCGCGTCACGGACGAGTTCATGCAGGCGGTGCTCGACGACCGCGACTGGCAGCTCCGGTCGGTCACGACCGGCGAGGTCGCCCGGACCGTGAAGGCCCGCGAGCTCATGCGCCAGATCTCCGAGGCGACATGGGAGTGCGCCGACCCCGGCATGCAGTTCGACACGACGATCAACCGGTGGCACACCGCCCCCAACACCGGACGGATCAACGCCAGCAACCCGTGCTCGGAGTACATGCACCTCGACAACTCGGCGTGCAACCTCGCCAGCATCAACCTGCTGCGCTATCTCGACGACACCGACGAGTTCGACGTCGAGGCGTTCGAGCACACGGTCGAGGTGATGTTCACCGCCCAGGAGATCCTCGTCGGCAACGCCGACTACCCGACCGAGAAGATCGCCGAGACGAGCCGGGCCTTCCGGCAGCTCGGGCTCGGCTACGCCAACCTCGGCGCCCTGCTCATGGCCCGCGGCCTGCCGTACGACTCGCCCGAGGGTCGGGCGTGGGCGGGTGCCATCTCGTCGCTGATGACGGGCCACGCCTACGCGACGAGCGCCCGTACGGCCGCCCGCATGGGCCCCTTCGCCGGCTACGCCGACAACGCCGACGCGATGGTGAACGTGCTGCGCATGCACCGCGAGAAAGCGGCGGAGATCGACGACGCGCTGGTCCCGAACGACCTGCTCACGGCAGCCCGTCACGCCTGGGACGAGGCGACGTCACTCGGTGAGAGCCACGGGGTGCGGAACTCGCAGGCGACCGTGCTCGCACCGACCGGGACGATCGCGCTGGCCCTCGACTGCGACACCACCGGCATCGAGCCCGACCTCGCGCTCACGAAGGCGAAGAAGCTGGTCGGCGGGGGCACGATGCTCATCGTCAACCAGACCGTGCCCCGCGCCCTCCGCCGGCTCGGGTACTCGAGCGAGCAGGTCGACCAGATCGTCGCCTACGTCAACGAGCACAAGTCGATCATCAGCGCGCCGGGGTTCAATCCCGAGCACCTCCCGGTGTTCGCCTGCTCGATGGGCGACAACACGATCCACTACATGGGTCACATCACGATGATGGGCGCGGTGCAGCCGTTCATCAGTGGAGCGATCAGCAAGACCTGCAACGTCCCCGAGGAGACGACGGTCGACGAGCTCGAGCAGGTGCACATCGACGCCTGGCACCTCGGGCTCAAGGCGATCGCGATCTACCGCGACAACTGCAAGGTCGCTCAGCCGCTCGCGACCCAGAAGAAGGCCGGCGACAACACGTTGGCTGCGGCCGCCGAGCGGGTCGTCGAGCACGTGATCACGGTCGAGAAGCCGGTCCGGCGCAAGCTGCCGAAGAAGCGCGACTCGAAGACGTTCTCGTTCCGGGTCGCCGACTGCCACGGCTATGTGACGGTCGGAGAGTTCGAGGACGGGCAGCCGGGCGAGCTCTTCCTCAAGGTCGCCAAGCAGGGATCGACGCTGGCCGGGATCATGGATGGCTTTGCGATCGCCGTCTCGCTCGGCCTGCAGTTCGGCGTGCCGCTGCGCACATTCGTCGAGAAGTTCACGAACGTCCGCTTCGAGCCCGCCGGGATGACCGACGACCGCGAGCTCCGGTTCGCCACGAGCCTGCTCGACTACATCTTTCGTCGCATGGCGGTGGAGTACCTGCCCGTCGACGAGCGCCGGGAGATCGGCGTGCTCACCGTCGACGAGCGGGTCCAGCCCACGCTGCCGGGTGTCGAGGAGGCGGGCACCGAGAACCACCCCGGTCTCGACACGCTGCCGGTCGAGGACCAGGCCGTGCCCGAAGCGGCGCAGCCGGAGGAAGCGGCCAGCACGATGTCGGCCACGATCGAGGGTGAGACCGTCATCTGCCACATCTGCGGCGACATCATGCAGCGGGCCGGCAGCTGCTACGCCTGCCCCAGCTGCGGCACCACCAGCGGCTGCTCGTAGAGAAGGGCTGCGCCAGGTCAGCCGCGGCTGAGCGAGAAGACCTCGACCGGGACGTCGAAGCCCTTGAGGGCGCGGCGGCCGGCAGGCTCGAACGCGAACGCGTGGCCGACGTCGTCCTTCTCGGCTAGGCGCTTGGCGTCCGCCGACGCGAGGATCTCCTGGGGGACGGCGATGTCGGCGAGGCGGGCGGCGAGATTCACCTCGACGCCGTAGTAGTCGCCGTCGCGGGTGAGGAGGTCGCCGGTGGCGAGGCCGCCGCGCGGGGTGACGGTGGTCTCCGGATCGCGGAACGCGTCGACGAGCGACAGCGCGATCTCGCAAGCCGCCTCGGCTTCGAGCACCACGAACATGATCTCGTCGCCGATGTGCTTCACGAGCTGCCCGCCGTGCTCGGCGACGGTCTCGAACGATTGGTCCTCGAACTCGTCGAGCAGGTTCCAGAGGCCCGCCGGCGTGAGCTCCTGGGAGAGGGAGCTGAAGCCCACGAGGTCGACGAACCCGACCGCGAGGCGCGCGGTGGTGTAGTCGCCCGTCTGGAGGCGAGCGGCCCGGCCCCGGCTGATGACGTCGCGCAGGTGGCGCGTGAACAGGTGCGGGAAGCCGTCTGCGAGCCGGCGGGCGCCGTCGATGGCGACCGCTTGCGCCTGTGCGTGGGCGAGCAGGGACGCGTCGGCGTCGACGAGCGGCTTCTCGACATCCGCGATGTACGCCGCGACGGATGCTTCGGCGACTCGTCGGATCGAGGCTCCGACAACGCGGAGGAGCCGGAGCGCCGCTTCCTCGTCGTTGAACATCTTGACCATCGCCGCCCCGGCCGCGGCTATCAGGACGTCCTCGCTCGAGCACGAGTCCTCACCGAGGCCCAGCGCCTGGAGGACGCGGCGGAGCTGCTGCGGCGTGAGGTGGGCTCGAGCCGCGAGCTCGTCAGCCGTGAGGTCGTTTCGTGTGGCGAGCAGGGACTCGGTGGTGACTTCCCACAACGAGTCCTCGCGGATGGCCTCGGCGATGCGGTCGGGGTCGACACCCCTCTCCTCGAGGAAGACCATCAGCCCACGCCGAGTCTCCGGGTCGACGGGCGGGAAGAACGGGGAGTCGATCGCCACTCTGCCTCCTCTGACCTCTCGATTGTCCCGGCTCCCCTGGCCGGGCGCAACGTGCCGTCGGGCACTCGGTAGGGTCGCTCCACATGTTGAGTGACGACGAGGTGCAGCGGGCGCTCGTGATCGTGGGCCATCCCGACGACGTCGACTTCGGCGCCGCCGGGACTGTGGCGACGTGGACGGCGGGCGGCATCGAGGTTGCGTACTGCATCGTCACGGACGGCGACGCCGGGGGCTTCGATCCCAACGTGCCGCGTGCTGAGATCCCGGGCATCCGCCAGGCGGAGCAGATCACCGCGGCCAAGGTGGTCGGGGTGAGCGACCTCTCGTTCCTCGGCTACCCGGACGGGCGACTCACCGCCACACTCGAGCTGCGGCGCGACCTCGCCCGCGAGATCAGGCGCGTGCGTCCGCAACGCGTGCTGTGCCCGTCGCCGGAGCGCAACTGGCAGCGCATCTTCGCCAGTCACCCCGACCACCTCGCGGCCGGTGAGGCCTCGATGGCGGCGGTGTACCCCGACGCCCGCAATCCGTTCGCGCACCCGGAGCTCCTCGACGAGGGGTACGAGCCGTGGTCGGTGCTCGAGGTGTGGATGATGGCGTCGCCGGCGCGCAACCGTTGGGTCGATATCACCGATGCGCTCCCGCGCAAGCTCGACGCGCTGCGCAGCCACGTGAGTCAGCACACCGACGTCGACGGCAAGCTCGAGGAGCGCATGCGGGGTTGGGGCGCGATGGTGGCGCAGGAAGCCGGGCTCCCCGACGGTCGACTGGCCGAGGGCTTCTTCGCGATCGACAGCGCCGGCTGAGCCGCGAGGCTCAGTGGCGAAGGCTCAGACGATCACGCTCCGGATCACCTCGCCCGCCTTCATCGCCGTGAACGCGTCGTTCACCTCGTCCAGCTTGATGTGGCGCGACACCATCGAGCCGAGGTCGAGGCGGCCGTGCTCGACCAGGCTGATGAAGCGGGGGAAGTCCCGCCGCACCTGCGCCGACCCGTACACGCACCCGAGCAGGCGCTTCTCCTCGTAGAACATGGAGAAGCCCGGAAGCGTCACCATCGAGTCCATGCGCGGCATCCCGACGACGACGGCGGTCCCGCCGCGGCGAGCCGACGAGAACGCCTGCGTGATCGTCTCGGGCAGCCCGATGACCTCGAACGCGTAGTCGGCGCCTCGACCACCGGTGAGTGCCTGGACCCGCGCCACCGGGTCGCCCTTGGCGGGGTCGACCGTGTCGGTGGCGCCGAACTTCCTGGCCGTCTCGCGCTTCAACTCGACGGGATCGACGGCGATGATGCGTGCCGCGCCCGCGATCCTGGCGCCCTGGATCACCGACTGACCGACGCCACCGCAGCCGATCACCGCGACGCTCGACCCGGGCTCGACCTGCGCGGTGTTGAGCGCGGCCCCGACGCCGGTGGTGACGCCGCAGCCGAGGAGGGCGAGCTGGTCGTCGGGGAGATCGGTCTCGACCTTGACCGCCTGCGATTCGGAGATCGTCATCGCGTCCGCGAACGTGCCGAGACCGGTGAATCCCGGGATCGGCGTGCCGTCTGAGCGCCGCGCGCGTGGGGTCATCATCACGGGGCCGGTCTGCTCGCAGAGGTTGGACTGGTCGTGGGTGCAGTACCAGCACGCGCCGCACGACGGGATGAACGTGCCGATCACCCGATCGCCCTTCTTCACCTGGCTGACCTCGGAGCCGACCCAATCGATCGTGCCCACGCCCTCATGGCCGAGGATCGTCGGAGGCGGGAGTGGCAAGGTGCCGTTAGTGGCCGACAGGTCCGAGTGGCACACCCCGCTCGCGCCGATCTCGACCACGACGTCGCCGGGGCCCGGATCGAGCGCCGTCATCTCCTCGATGATCAGGGGCTGGTCCTGCTCGACGTACACCGCTGCTCTCATGGAGTCCCCCTCGGTTGGCCGTGCTCGGACGCTACCGGTTCGGGGTTCGGTTCGTCAGCACGACCGTACCGATGCTGATAGGAACACCCCGTGGGAGCAGGGGGCCGGGTCGGTCGGACGATCAAGGAGTCGGAGCCGAGCTTCGCGCCGGCCCCGCGGCCGCCGGCCGGAGCTCCCAACGTCGTGGTGGTCGTGCTCGACGACCTCGGCTTCGCGCAACTCGGCTGCTTCGGGTCGAGCATTGGCACGCCCACGATCGATCAACTCGCCGGGCGGGGGCTGCGGTACAACCGTTTCCACGTCACGGCACTGTGCTCGCCGACGCGCGCGTGCCTCCTGACCGGCCGCAACCACCACGCGGTCGGCATGGGCTTCCTCACCGACATCCCGACGGGGTTTCCCGGCTACAACGGACGCATCCCGAGATCGGCGGGCACGCTGGCGCGGATCCTGCGCGACGCCAGTTACAACACGTTTGCAGTCGGAAAGTGGCACTTGGCCCCGCGCTGGGAGCAGAGTGCGTCGGGTCCGTTCGAGCGCTGGCCCCTCGGCCTCGGGTTCGAGCGCTACTACGGCTTCCTCGCCGGCGATACCAACCAGTGGACCCCCGAGCTCGTGTGCGACAACCACTTCGTCGACCCGCCGGGCGGACCAGCCGACGGCTACCACCTCACTGAGGACCTCGCCGACCGCGCCATCCGGTACGTCCAGGACCAGCAGCAAGCTACGCCAGGCAAGCCGTTCTTCTTGTACTTCGCGACGGGCGCCACGCACGCGCCGCACCAGGCGCCGGCGGAGTGGACCGACCGCTACCGCGGGCGCTTCGACGCGGGTTGGGAAGCGTGGCGCGACGAGGCGTTCGCCCGTCAGCTCGAGCTCGGCGTGGTGCCCGCCGGCACGACGCTGGCAGATCGCCCGAGCTGGGTGCAGGCCTGGGATTCGTTGTCCGCCGACGAGCGCCGCCTCTTTGCCCGCCAGATGGAGGTGTTTGCCGGGTTCTTGAGCCACACCGACCACCAGATCGGGCGACTCGTGGCGGCGCTGGACGAGCTCGGCGTGCTCGACAACACGCTGCTGGTGCTGCTGTCCGACAACGGCACCAGCGCCGAGGGGGGACCGACGGGCTCGGTCAACGAACACCGGTTCACGCACGACATGCTCGACGATCCCGCCGAGCAAGTCGCCCGCATCGACGACCTCGGCGGGTTCCACGCCTACAACCACTACGCATGGGGCTGGGCGTGGGCCGGGAACACTCCGCTGCGACTCTGGAAGCGCTACACGTGGCTCGGCGGCGTGCGGACGCCCCTCGTCGTGCACTGGCCGGCGCGTGTCACCACCAGCAACGACGTCCGGCCGCAGTTCTGTCACGCCGTCGACCTCATGCCGACGATCCTCGATGCGGCCGGCGTCGGGCCTCCGGACGTCATCGACGGCGTGCCGCAGCAACCGGTCGAGGGCCGCACGTTGGTCCCCACCTTCGACGATGCCGAGGCTCCCAGCGCGCGCTCGACGCAGTACTTCGAGATGCTTGGAAGCCGCGCGCTCTATCACGACGGATGGAAGGCGACCACCGACCACGTCGGAAGCCAGTTGCGTGTCGAGCGTGACCTGGTGCCGGGGAGCCACGACTTCGACGAGGACCACTGGGCACTGTTCGACCTCGAGCACGACTTCTCCGAGGCGCACGACCTCGCCGCCGACCATCGCGAGCTCGTGCAGTCCCTGGTCGAGCTCTGGTGGGCCGAGGCGGGGCGTAACCAAGTGCTGCCACTCGACGACAGCTTCATCGGGCGTGCAGTCGCGATGGTGCCGCCGCCGACGCCCCCGCGCTTCCGGACCATCTACCGCCTCGGGGGCGGCCCGATCTCGGAAGAGGCCGTCCCACCGCTCGGCGGCGGGTTCGAGCTCCGGGCCGACGTCGAGACGGGTACCGGTGCCGCGGGGATCCTGTGCGCCCTCGGCGACTGGAACAACGGATGGGCGTGGTACCTGCTCGAGGGACGCATGGTGCTCTCCTTCAGCCTGTTCGGGACGCCGTACCGGTTCGTGTCGACAGCGGTGATCCCTCTCGGCCGCCACTCGCTTGGCGCCGAGTACCGCCGGGAGCAGCCCGCCGGAGGTCCGGTCGTGCTGCGCGTCGACGACGAGGTGGTCGCCCAGGGGAAGCTGCCGGTAAACCTGCCGTTCCGCTGGCAGATCGGCGGCGCCGGTCTGCTCGTCGGCCGCGACCGGGGCTTTCCCGTGTGCGACGACTACGAACCACCGTTCCCGTTCGAAGGGGTGCTGGGCCAGATCGTCTTCGAGATCCCGTCGCTCCGGCCGCGGGTGCCGGAGGAGGAGATCACCGCCGCACTCCGGCACGAGTGATGGCGAGGTTCTCCCGCTAGCGTCACCGTCTCATGATCCGCCTGCTGCTCGTCCGCCACGGTGAGTCGACCTGGAACGCAGTGTCGCGCTGGCAAGGTCAGGCCGACCCGCCACTCTCTCCGTTCGGGGAACGTCAGGCCGAGGATGCCGGGGCGCGGCTGGCCGAGATCGCGACCATCACGGCGGTGTGGGCGTCGAACCTGGTGCGCGCTCGACGAACGGGTGATCTGATCGCACAGCGCCTCGGCATCGCGCAGGTACGCGAAGAGCCGCTTCTGCGGGAGCGGGACGTCGGCGCGTGGAGCGGCCTGACCCGCGACGAGATCGAGGAGCGCTGGCCCGGCTACCTCGCGGCGCGGCGCTCGCCTCCCGACTTCGAGGGCGACGACGAGTTGCTCGCGCGCACCCGTGCAGGGCTGGCCGCCGCCGTCGACGGCACCGGCTCCGGCGAGGTGCTGGTCGTCACTCACGGTGGAGTGATCCGCACGATCGAGCGGTCGCTGGGCGCGACCCCCGAGCGGCTGCCCAATCTCGGCGGCCGCTGGCTCCTCGCCGCCACGCCCACGGACCTCTCCCTCGGGGATCGAGTCGTGCTCCTCGAGCCCGACGAGGTGACGGTCCCGCGCGGCCCGTCGGAACAGGACCCGGTCAGACCGACAGACGCGAAGAAGTAAACTGCAAGGTCCCCCCGCAGGAGCCGCGCGTGCCCGACCAGTCCGATGGCGGCATTCGAGAACGCCGCGCCCACCCCGAGCTCGCCGCCGAGCAGCGGTACCTCGATCGTGCCTACGGACGCCTGGACGAGATGCGCAAGGCCGCCAGCCGGGTCGCAGAGGGCTATTCCGAGGTGCAGCGGGGCGGCACCCACCAGGCCCGACTCGAGCGTGACGCAGCCGCCGCCAACACCCGCCGGCGGCTCGCGGCCCTGAACATCGGGAACGCGCCCCTGTCCTTCGGACGCATCGACCTGGAGCCCCGCTCCGATGGGGAGAACGCCGGCGACGAGCGCTTCTACATCGGGCGGATCTCGGTCACCGAGGCCGATCAGACGCCGCTGATCGTCGACTGGCGCGCCCCTGTCGCCGAGCCGTTCTACCGCGCCACCGGCGTCGAGCCGATGGGCGTCGTCCGGCGCCGGCACTTCCAGACCCACGGCCGGGAGCTGGTCGGCATCGACGACGAGGTCTTCGACGCCGCCGCCGCCGACGAGGCCGGGTTCACGATCGTGGGCGAGGCCGCCCTGCTCTCCGCGCTGGAGCGCCATCGCACCGGGCGGATGGGCGACATCGTCGCCACGATCCAAGCCGAGCAGGACGAGGCGGTGCGCGCACCGCTGTCCGGCATTCTCGTGGTCGCCGGCGGCCCCGGCACGGGCAAGACGGCCGTCGCGCTCCACCGCGCCGCGTACCTGCTGTACACGCACCGCCAGCGGCTGGCGTCCCGAGGCGTGCTGCTCGTCGGGCCGAGCCCGATCTTCCTCCGTTACATCGACGAGGTGCTCCCGTCGTTGGGGGAGGACGACGTGCAGCTCACGACCGTGGCCGGGCTCAAGCCGCAGCTGCGGGCGCGAGCCTCCGAACCTCCCACGGTCGCAGCCCTCAAGGGCGATGCCCGTATGGCGCGCCTGATCGCACGGGCGTTGCGCGACCGCGAACGTCCTCTGCGCGACGACCTCGTCGTCGTGCTCGACGGCCACGTCCTGCGCCTGCGGCGAGCCGATTCCGCTCGGATCGTCGAGCGCGTCCGCCGCCGGCGCGGCACCCACAACGAGCGGCGCCCCGCTGTGACGCGCATGGTGTTGGACCAACTGCGCGACCAGTACCGGCGTTCGCTGGTAGCGGCGTACGAGCGCGACGTCAGCCGCATCGACCCGGATGCCGAGCTCCCGTTGTCGGCGACTGATGAAGACGAGTTGCTCGACGTGCCCGTGGCGGCGGCGTTGGCTCGCGGCGAGCGCGCCCCCGACGACTGGGAAGCCGACCTGTCGGCGCGTCTCCGCCGCACACCCGAGGTGCGGGCCGCGCTCGAGCGCATGTGGCCGGTGCTCTCGGGCGCCGAGCTCGTGCACGACCTGTTCAGCTTTCCCGCCCTCATCCGCTCCGCCGGCGGCGGCGTCCTGTCGCGCGACGAGGACCAGCTGCTCGCCCGGCCCCGGTCGTCCAGCGTGCGCGACGTCGAATGGACCGAGGCCGACGTGGCGCTGGTCGACGAGGCGGACGCGCTGCTCGGCCCGCCGGAGGCGGGGCGACCACGGCGCCGGCGCCGGCGGCGGGGCGCATCGGACCGCGCCCTCGAGGACGCCGCCCGCGTCGTCGAGGAGCTCGGCCTGGGGAGCTACACGACCGCGGCCGAGGTCGTCGAGCGCTACGGCGGCGGCGCGGCGCCGACCGAGGACGGGGTGGGGGAGCCACGCACGTACGGGCACGTGCTCGTGGACGAGGCCCAGGATCTCACGGCCATGCAGTGGCGGATGGTGGGCCGGCGGTGCCCGTCGGGCTCGATGACGCTCGTCGGCGACTTCGGGCAATCGAGCCGGCCGGGCGCCGTCCACGACTGGGACGCCGTGCGGGCGGAGCTCCCGGGCGACGAGCCCGCACGGGTCGTCACGCTCTCGGTCAACTACCGCACACCGGCCGAGATCATGACCCTCGCCGACCGGTTCGTCGCCGCCGCCGCACCCGGTGTCCGGCCGGCCCGGTCCGTGCGGAGCACCGGCCGCCAGCCGCAGTTTGTCGCCGCCGACGGCGCGGCCGACCTCGTCACCGTCGTCGCCGACGCGGCCCGGACCGCCAAGAGCGACGGCGGCACGACTGCCGTCATAGCTCCACGCGACCTGCACGACGAGCTGGTCGCGCTGCTCGCCGATCTCGGCGCGGTGGCAGGGTCCGCCGACGCCATCGACGCGCCGGTGGCGGTGGTCGACGCCTCCGAGGCCAAGGGGCTCGAGTTCGACCACGTGGTCGTGGTCGAACCGGCCCGGCTCGTGCCCCCCGACGTCTCCGGGTTGCGGCTGCTCTACACGGCGCTGACGCGCGCGACGCAGACCCTGACTGTCGCGCACGCCGCGCCGCTTCCGGAGGCCCTCCAACCCGCCACCACCTCATAGGCTCGCCGCGCCGAGCCGCGGCGACGGCGGCTTGGCCGCAGAGCCGGAGCTTGCGACGGCGCCAGAATCAAGGAGTATCGATGGCCACCACGACCGACTCTGACCTCACCGCCGCCGACGTCGCCTGGGACCTCGAGCCACTCGTCGACGGCGAGGGCGAGGCCGGCGTCGACGAGCTGCTCGACGAAGCCGACCGGGTTGCAGCGTCGGTGGCGGAGCGGCGCGGGACCGTCGCCCAGCTCGACGCCGCCGGGCTCGCCTCCGTCATGCGAGAGCTGGCTTCGATCGCGGAGCTCGTCGGCCGGGCGGCGTCGTACGCGAGTCTGCGGTTCGCGGTCGACACCACCGACCCGGGCCGCGGCGCGTTGCTCCAGCACGTCGAGGAACGCGCAACCGCCATCAACACGAAGATCCTCTTCTTCGAGCTCGAATGGTCGGCGCTGCCCGACGATCGGGCGGCGGAGCTCGTCGCCGACGAGCGGCTGACGTTCTGCCGCCACTACCTCGCGGCAGCGCGGCGCTACCGACCCCATCTCCTCACCGAGCCCGAAGAGCTCGTGATGACCGAGAAGGCGGTCACGGGGCGCAGCGCATGGAGCCGCCTGTTCAGCGAGCTCACGTCGACGATCACGGTCGACCTGGACGGCGGCCGCGTCAGCCTCGAAGAGGCGCTGTCCCGGCTGAGCTCGCCCGACCGCGGTGAGCGTCGTGCCGCGGCGGAGTCGGTCACGGCCGCGCTCGAGCCCGGCCTGCGGACGCGGGCATTCGTGTTCAACACGCTGCTGGCCGACAAGGCGGTCGACGACCGACTGCGCAAGTACCCGGACTGGCTCGCCAGCAGGAACCTCGACAACGAGGCCAGCGACGAATCCGTGCGGGCGCTCGTCGCCGCGGTCCAAGCCCGGTACGACATCCCACAG
>DASYFC010000198.1:0-4158 GCA_036498645.1 Acidimicrobiia bacterium
GAGGCCCGTGTACCGCCAACCCGACGCGTACGTCGACAGCGTGTCGACGACCCCCGGCCATCGCGCGAACGTGCCGACGGCCGGGACGCCGCCGGTGAGCAGGTGACGTGAGCCGACGACCCAGACGAGCGCCAGCAGCGCGGCGAGCGCGAAGAGTGGCTGACGGGTGCTCTCTGTCGCCGCGCTGACGGCGGAGCGGCTCGCGTCTGCGATGGAGCGCATGCGGTCGTCGGACGCGACGTGCTCGGCCACGAAACCGCGCATGCGCGTACCTCGCGCCCGGAGCTGGCGTAAGTCGCGGTCGTCGATGCGACGACCGCGGCGCGCTCGCCGCCGCCCTCGCCCGATCTCGCGGAAGTGGCGCAGGTTCCACCACCAGGCGCCGAGCGTCGAGCGGGCACGGCCGCGGCGCAACGTGATCGTCAGCAGGAACGCCTCCGCGAACGACGCCGCGACCCCGGCCGGCACGACCCACAGCAAGGTCCTCGCCGACGAAAGCGTGAGCAAGGTTCGGATGCGGTTGCGCGCCGGAGCGACCGGCTCGGCCCCCGCGCCGTCGTCACTGTTCCTCGCCGCCTCGGGTTGTTGCACCCGAGCTTCGGGAGCCACCAAGACGCGGGCGCCCGCGAGCCGGGCGCGCCAGCACAAGTCGATGTCCTCGGCTCCGGGAAAGAGCGAGGCGTCGAACCCACCGAGCTCGTGGAACAGGTCGGTCCGCACGAGCAGGGCCGCGTCCGACACGTAGAAGACGTCGCGAACGGCGTCGTGCTGGGCCTGGTCGAGCTCGCCGGGCTCGATCCCAGTGTGCGGGTTGCCGAATTGGTCGATGCTCCGCCCGACCTCCAGCAACACCTCGGGATTGTCGGCGTCGACGATCTTCGGACCGACGATGCCGGCGTTCGACCGGTATGCCTCCTCGAGCATGAGGCGCACCACCCCCGGGTCGAGGACGACGTCGTCGTGGCAGATGAGGAGGAAGGTGGCGTTCCGGACGGTATAGAGGGCTTCGTTGGCCGCGGCCGCGAAGCTCGGCTGCGGCACCCGGTGGACGAACGCGTCCGGCAACGCGCCGGTGACGCGCTCGCCGGGGTCGTCCTCCGAGGCCGCGTCGACCACGAGCACTGCCAGGCTCGGATAGTCCTGGCTGCCCAGCGAGTGCAACGCCCGCTCCAGCCATGGCCCCGGGTTGCGGGTCACGACGACCGCGGCGACCGTCGGGATCTCGGTGCGAAGCGCCCCCCCGCTCTCTTCGCCTTGTCCCCGGAGCGCCTGCGTGCCGGGCGATTCCCCACTCGCCATGACTGCGGCGGAGCATACAACTGGCCCCTGCGCTCGTGACCCTGGTCACGAGTGCTTGCAACTGTTTATCTTTTGCGTTATTGTCGCAAGCGTTGAGGCCGGCGACGGAGCCTCGGGGATCCCCCCGGAGACCGCGCCCACGGCATCGACGAACACCCCCGAGGCCACCCGATGGCCAACGAAGGAGAGTCAGCACGATGGACTTCGACCCTGGCAAGACAGTCAAGGACGCCGCGTACATCACCGTCGGCGTCGGCGTCACCGCGTTCCAGCAGGGGCAGGTCCGCCGGCGTGAGGTGCAGAAGAAGGTGACCGAGCAGGCGAAGGAGACCAGCAGCTACATCGCCACCCGCGCCCAGGACGGCCGGGTCAAGCTCGAGGCCCTCGCCAACGACGTCCGCATCAAGGCGGGCGCGGCCCGCGGCGACGTCGCCGGCCGGGTCGAGCCGCTCGTGGGCGACCTGGGCCAGCGCGTCCAGCCGATCGTCGAGCAGCTCCAGGCGGTTCCCGCCCAGGTGAAGCAGGCCGCCGAAGCCGGCGTCACCCGGGCCAAGGAGCTCGTCAACCGCGCCGCCTGACCGGCACGCACAGTCCCCCCTCGAGACGGTCCCCCACCCGGGGGACCGTCTCGCGCGCGGGGACCACTACATTCGCAAGCGTGCTGGCGGCGCTGGCAGGTGGCGTGGGAGCCGCCCGGTTCCTTCGGGGGCTGGTGCAGGTCGTCCCGCCCGAAGAGATCACTGTGGTCGTGAACACGGGTGACGACGACTGGTTCCACGGCCTGCTCGTGTGCCCCGACCTCGACACCGTGACGTACACGCTGGCCGGTGCCGAGAACCCCGACACCGGGTGGGGCCTCGCCGGGGAGACGTTCGCGGCGATGGACGCGCTCGAGCGCTACGCCCTGCCGACGTGGTTCCGGCTCGGCGATCGCGACCTCGCCACGCACCTGTTCCGCAGCGAACGCGTGGCGGCCGGCGCTCCGCTCTCGACGATCGCTGCTGAGATCGCCGCCGCGTGGGACGTGCGATCGCGCCTCCTCCCGATGAGCGACGATCGCGTCTCGACCCGCATCGACGTGCAGACCGGCGACGGATCGGTGGCGGAGCTCCACATGCAGGAGTGGTTCGTGCGCGAGCGGGCCGAGCCGCCGGTCGCCGCCGTGCGCTTCGACGGCGCCGATCGCGCCGCCGCCGGCCCCGGCGTGCTCGAGGCGCTGGACCAGGCCGACACGATCGTCGTATGCCCGAGCAACCCCGTGATCTCGATCGGGCCGATCCTCGCCGTCCCCGGCGTGCGTGACGCACTGCGACGGCGGCGCGACCACGTCGTCGGCGTCAGCCCGATCATCGCCGGCGCGCCCGTCAAAGGCCCCGCCGACCGGCTCATGGGCCCGCTCGGCATGGAGGTGTCGTGCGTCGGCGTGGCGCGCGCGTATCGCGACTTCTGCTCGGCGTTGGTCATCGACAGAGGCGACACCGCCCGGGCGCCCGAGGTCGAGGCGCTCGGGGTCCACGCCGTGGTCACCGACACCCTCATGCGCGACGCGCGCGTCGCCGCCGCCTTGGCGCGCAACACGCTCGACGCCGTCGCCTGAATGCCACCGCTGGCGGTCTTCCCGATCGAGGGCGTGCCCGAGGTCCGAGCGGGCGACGTGCTCGCGGAGCTGCTGGTCACCGCGGCGCAGCAACAAGACACGCCGTTCGCGCCGGGCGACTGTGTCGTCGTCACCCAGAAAGTCGTGTCGAAGGCGGAAGGACGGGTCGTGCCGCTCGACGCCTCCGACCCCGGAGCGCGCCGGGCGCTGATCGAGTCCGAGTCGGCCCGCGTGCTGCGGCGCCGGGACGAGCTCATCATCAGCGAGACGCGCCACGGGTTCGTGTGCGCGAACGCCGGCATCGATCTGTCGAACATCCCCGACGGCCAGGCCGCCCTGCTCCCCGTCGACCCCGACCGGTCGGCCCGGCGGATCCGGGACGGGATCCGGGCGCACGCGGGCGTCGACGTGGCCGTGATCGTCTCCGACACGTTCGGGCGCGCGTGGCGCGTCGGGCTCACCGACGTCGCCATCGGCGTTGCCGGCCTCGCCGCCGTGGTCGACCTACGCGGCCAGGCAGACGCCCACGGCCGGGAACTGCAGGTCACCGAGATCGCACTCGCCGACGAGATCGCCGGCGCGGCCGAGCTCGTCAAGGGCAAGGCGGCCCAGGTGGCGGCGGCGGTCGTCCGCGGCCTCGATGCGGAGTGGTTCCGCGAGGGGTCGGCGCGCGAGCTCGTCCGCCCGCCGGCTGAGGACCTGTTCCGCTAATGGCGGGCGACGTTCCCGCGTTCATCGAAGCACGGCGGTCGATCCGTGCCTTCCTTCCCGATGCCGTGCCCCGCGCCGAGCTCGACCGGCTCGTAGAGGCCGCGTGCCTCTCGCCGGCCCCGCACCACTCTCGCCCGTGGCGCTGGGTCGTCGTCGACGCGTCCGATCGCAAGGAGGCGCTGGCGCGCGGCATGGGCGACCGGTGGCGACGCGACCTCGACGGCGACGGCGTGCCACCGGCACGAATCGACGAGTTCATTGCCGCCTCGCACGCCAAGCTGACCGGCGCGCCGGCCCTAGTGCTCGGGTGCCTCACGTGGGAGGGCCTCGACCGCTATCCGGACGAGCCGCGTCAGCTCGCCGAGTGGGGAATGGCGCTCTTGTCCCTCGGCGCCGCGGTCGAGAACCTCATGCTGGCGGCGACCGCCGCCGACCTCGCGTCGTGCTGGGTGGCGGCGCCGATCTTCTGCCCGGCCGAGGCACGAGACGCGCTGTCACTCCCGGACGATTGGCTGCCACACGCCCTCGTCCTCGTGGGCCGGCGCGATCCC
>DASYFC010000199.1:0-4700 GCA_036498645.1 Acidimicrobiia bacterium
CTGTTCCTCAGTGCACGTCAGAAGGCAACCAACATGAACGCGCAAGTCATTTGAGACGTCCGACTGCGCGCGGGTTGCCGGTGAGTACTACGAAGAGTTGGACTCCATGGGATTGCGCGAGAGCCCCGACGCCGCAGGCGCCGAGCCGTGCTCGATGTCGGCTGCCGCTCTGCGTGGGTTTGCCGTCACGCGCTGTGATCCATTCTGTGATCGGGAACCCCAACGTTCCGCGCGTCGTGCTTCGCGAGCACGCACTCCATGGACAGCCGCCGTGCGCTCGAGCCCACGACCGAGGCCGTGGCGGCATGACCGCCGCTCCTGGAAGTGCCCGGAGGCGGAGAGCAGTCCGGACCGCGGACGAAGCACTCACGAGGGGATGGCTCGTAGGCACCCGATGGTGACCATGACCGGCGTTGATCGCGAGGCTCGACGCCGGCCGCGGGGCGCGGGAGGCGAGAGATCCGGTCGTGTTGGGGGGTCTCCCGCCTCCCTTTCCTCCCGGCAGGGAGCACTCCATGCGAGTGGGCGGAGCTCCCTCGGGGGTTATCCACAGTGTCCCACAGTGGTCAAGCGGACGCGCCACGAGGTCAGGGAGTTCTCGAAGCTCGCGGACATTGAGCTCTCGCCGGCAAGAGCACCGAGACACGAAATCCACCGACAGCTCGGTAGAGCGTGCGATCGTTTCAGGGGTTTCTGTAACGCCCACGCGGCGGAGTGAGGGTTACGGAATCGGTTTGGTACTCACGTCGCGCGTTGTACTGACGGTGCTGATTATTCGGGGCGGTCCATTAGTGCGATGGGGATGGCTCATGCGCTAGACGGCGTCTGGCTCAAGTGCCAACGAGCTCGAGACCACGTCAACACTCTCCAAGCGGAATTCGATGCCTTCGAGCGCGACGCTTACACCTGCCAGCACGTCGTAGAACGTGAAGGCCGAGAGCACGTCTACAGGGTCAATCGCTTCAGGCACTCGCCTCCTGAGTGGGGACCGATCATCGGTGACTGTGTCCACAACGCCGCGTCCGCCCTCGACCAGCTCGCGTACCAGCTCGCGACTCTCCGCACTGGCAGGCTGCCTTCCCGCCTTGCTCGCGATGTTCACTTCCCGATCTACCCAAGCAGTCGAGAGTTCTGGGTGAACCTTCGGAAGCTGGAAGGCATGGGACCGGACCTGGTGGCACCGATGGAGCGATTGCAGCCGTACCACGGAATCAATGGTCCCAACTACCACTGGCTCATGATCCTCAAGCGCCTCTCGAACTCCGACAAGCACCGGATGCTCCACACGGTTGGCTACCGGTTCGGTGGCAAAGCTCACTACAGGCCGGACAGCCTCATCGACACGATCTTTCCTACGGGCCCCCTGAAACTGGGCGCAGAACTCGCCCGATTCGTCTTCGACCCTCCGGACCCCAAGATGAACGTGGACCCGAGTTTCAGTGTGCACATAGCGTTCAAGGACACCCCGGCCGACGGCATCGATACCTGGGCCATGCTCAACACGATCTGCATCCGCCTAGAAGCCGTTGTCGACGAGTTCCGACCGCTGTTCAGGTGATTCCCGGCCACGCGCGTGGCGGCGCCTCCCTTGAGACCCGATTTCCGATCACCTGAGCTACGGGGGCGGGGCCGGTAGAGGAAGGTGGTGGAGACCGCGCGTCTCGACCGGCGATCACGAGAGTAGTTGCAAGGCACGAGGTTCCCCTGACCGCTTGCTAGCGTGCCGCGGTGACGTGGGTCAGCACCGTTCTCGCTCTCGCATGATGTCAGCGGCGACCGTGGGTTCGTGCTCATGACGGCAGCCGGCGGCGCACGAACGGACGCCGACCCCCCTCCGCCTCAGCTCGCGCGCAACTTCACGTGGAGCGGTCGGTATGAGGTTCCGGACCTCGGGGTGGAGGTGCCGTTCACTTGGAACGGAAACGACGGCAATCTGCAGATGATTGCGGGTGGAGAGAGCTCTCCGATCCATTTCACGAATCTCATCTATGACGGCACGCTCTACACGCTGACCTACAAGTGGCCCGGCGTCGAACGCCGTCAGTGCTCTCCACTCGGACCGTTCACGCTCCACGATCTCAACACGGCGCTGAAGGGCTCGCGTTTCGTCGGTCCCGAAATCCTCGAGCGGAGAGAACCAATCCCGGTCAACCACTTCCGAGTCGGAGTCGTGTGGGAGCCACCGCCCGAAGTGATTCCGCCGATCCCCGGCATATCGAACCTCAGGATTCCGGTCATGTCCGGCGACATCTATGTTGATCGCGAAGATCCGAGCAAGTTCTGGCAGGTACTCCAGTTCGGCATCCAAAATCTCTACGATCCCGAGCAGGACGAGTGGATTCGCATCGACAGGATCGAAGACGATCCTGGCGCCGTCGAGCTCCCCGATGAGTGTGGAACCGCTCCGTCACCACCCGCATCGTCGGGTTAGCGCACCGACGTACTTGCGGTTTGAACAAGACTGATGCGGTGAGCACCAAGCCCGCCGATCAGCCAGGCCGCCCCCAGTCGGTCGAGGAGCTGTCCGCACGCCTCGGCGAGCAGGCATATCTCGCCGACCGCGGCCTCGCCACCGCCGTCTTCCTCTCACTCTCGCTCGGGCAGCCGCTGCTTCTCGAGGGCGAGGCCGGCGTGGGCAAGACCGAGGTCGCCAAGGCACTGGCACCCGCGCTCGGCGCCGAGCTCGTCCGCCTCCAGTGCTACGAGGGCATCGACGCCCACCAGGCGCTGTACGAGTGGGATTACACCCGACAGCTTCTCTACGCCCGCTTGCTCCAAGAGGGACGAGAGCTCCGCGAGGACGCCGCCGACGAGATCTTCGGGCCCCGCTTCCTCGTCGAGCGTCCGTTGCTGCAAGCGGTGCGCGCCGGCGACCGCGCCGTGTTGCTGATCGACGAGATCGACCGGGCCGACGACGAGTTCGAGGCGTTCCTCCTCGAGATGCTCTCCGACTTCCAGGTCACCGTGCCGGAGCTGGGGACCATCCGGGCGGAGCGACCACCCGCGGTCGTCCTCACCTCCAACCGGACCCGAGAGCTGCACGACGCCCTCAAGCGGCGGTGCCTCTACCACTGGATCGACTACCCGTCGCTCGACCGCGAGGTGGAGATCCTCGCGGCACGCGCGCCCGCAGTTCCGGCCGACCTCGCCCGGCGCGTGGCGGCGGCCGTCGACCGCATCCGCACGCTCGATCTCGTGAAGGCGCCCGGCGTCGCCGAGACCATCGAGTGGGCCAAGGCGCTCGCGTTCCTGGGCGTCTCGCAGCTCGAGCGCGACTCGGTCGACGTCACGCTCGGGGCCGTCGTCAAGGACCACGACGACCTCGTGCGCATCCGGGACGACCTTGAGCGCATCCTCGCCTATGACTGACGACGGCCGTGGGGGTGGCGGCACGCAGGTGGTGCCGGCGCTCGCCGGGTTCGGACGGGAGTTACGCGCCGCCGGCCTCCGCGTCGGGACGGGGCAGGTGCTCTCCTTCTGTCAAGGGCTGTCCCACCTCGATCCGACCGACCTGCGCGACCTCTACTGGTCGGGTCGCGCCTGCCTCGTCTCGCACCGCGACGACCTCACCGCCTACGACGCCGCGTTCGGCCGGTACTTCCTCGGGGAGGCCGCGCCGCGCCTCGTCGCCGACACCGACCGCGCGCCGACTGTCGACTCGATTGGCGCGCGTCCGCTCGACACGCCCGCCCCAGTCGTCGGCGGTGAGCGCCGGCCGAGTGCGGAAGACGTCGGGCAGGCCGCCTCCGAGGTCGAGCTGCTGCGCGCCAAGGACTTCGCCGAATGCGATCCCGACGAGCTCGCGGCCATCGGCAGGCTGATGACGGGACTCGTCGTCGGCACGCCGACGCGGAAGACGCGGCGCACCGAGCGGGCGAGAAAGGGCGCCCGTCCGGACCTGCGGCGCGCGCTGCGCACGCACGTCCGCCATGGCGGCGCCGACCTGCGGATCCCGCGCCGGCGTCCCCGTATCCGGCCCCGCCCACTCGTCCTGCTGCTGGATGTCTCGGGCTCGATGTCCTCCTACTCACGGGCCCTGCTGCAGTTTGCATACGCGGTCGCGCGCGGTCCGGGCCGTGTCGAGGTGTTCTGCTTCGGGACGCGTCTGACCCGGGTCTCGGGGGCACTCGCCCGGCGCGACCCCGACGAAGCCCTGCGCCGGGCGGCCGAGACCGTCGTCGACTGGCAGGGCGGGACGCGCATCGGCGAGTCGATCCGTGAGTACCTCCGAACGTGGGCGTGGCGCGGCGGCTTCCGGGGCGGGGTGGTCGTGGTTTGCTCCGACGGCCTCGAGCGTGGCGACCCCGAGGTGCTCGCCGCCGCCATGGCCCGGCTCGCCCGCCTCGCCTACCGCGTCTTCTGGGTCAACCCGCTCAAGACCGGGCCGGCTTACGAGCCCGCGACTCGAGGTATGCGCGCCGCCTTGCCGCACATCGATCTGCTCGTGTCGGGACACAACCTGGCCAGCCTCGCCAGCCTGGGCGCCGTGCTCGAAGCGCTGGACTGACCTTCAGGACTGGGTCGCCGCCGCGGCCACCGCCGCCGGCACGCGGCTGCGCCGACCGAGCGCGAGGAGCAACGCCGACATCGCGACGGCCAGGACGCCGGCGGCGATCAACACCCCGCGCAGTGCGTTTTCGAGTCCGTGCACGCCGGCGCCCGCCGACTCGGCCGCAGTCGAAGCGATCGCGATGGCCAGG
>DASYFC010000200.1:0-23164 GCA_036498645.1 Acidimicrobiia bacterium
GAGAGAGGATCGCGTCCAGCCGCTCGTGCGAGACGAGCAGGGCACGCACCCCGTTGCGGGCGGCCCAGTTCCCGAGGCCGACCAGCGTGAGCTTGTCGGAGACCTCGAGGTGGTCGGGCGGCAGCTCGGCGAGCACGGCGCGCACGCCCCCGGTCCCGGCCAGCGCCCGATACCCGCCGCTGCCCGGGAGCTTCGGGCCGCGCAGCGTGATGCGACGACCGGCGGGAGTGTCCTCGTCGGCGTCGGCGGGGCCGGGTACGACGAGGACGCGCTCGAGCCCGGCGTCGACGTAGGCGCCGCCGAGTGCGTCGACCGTTGTCCGGAGCCCTCCGGAATGAGAGGAGTAGAAGTTGGCGACCTGCAGGATGCGGGTCCCCATGGCCTATGCCGCGCGGCTTGGAGCGGCCGGACGGTGGGCGGTGATGAAGTCCCGGTACGTGCGCGCTTTTGCGCCGGACTCGAGGAGCTGCTCGACGGCGGCGAGATTCGACTGCACGAGCGCCGGGTTGTCGAGGTCCATCGGGTGCAAAGCCAGGCGCGTGCTCGCGCCACGTCGGGCGAGGCGGCGCGCCCAGTTGTCGACGACGCGACGGCCGAGCTCCTCGGCCGCGCCGCCGGGACGCTGCGAGAGGGCGGGGACGCGGTGGGTCTCGTCGGTCGCGAGATCCCGCACGGTGGTGCGGGTCGTCGTGTAGCGGTAGCCGAGCTCGGCGAGGACCTCACGGGTGGGCGCGGAGGCGAGCCAGCCCGGCGGCGTGAAGCCGATCGGGGCGAAGCCGGCCCGCTGCAGGACGTCGCGGCCCAGCTCGACGCGCCGCTTCGCTTCGCGAGTGTCGAGCGACCAGAACTCGGCGCACCCTCGAGCCGTGACCGATGCGACCGCGCGCCGCCACGCCGGCGCCCCGACCACGGCTCGGTGGGTCCACCCGTGCTGCGCGATCTCGTCGCCGCGCTCGCGGCGTTCGTGGAGCCAGGCGACGAGGTCCCGGTCGAGGCGCAGCGGCGGGCCCTCCCACGGTCCGGGGACCACGAGCAACGTGGCGGGGACGTGGCGACGCTCGAGCTCGTCGACCCACGCCCGCGCTGCCCACGCGGTCGACGGCGCGACGTCGTGGATCGAGACGACCAGCGACGGCCTCATGCGGCACGCAACCGGCGCGTCTCGATGCCGAGGACACGTTCGTAGTGCGCGAGCAGCTCGTCCCCGAGCTGGGGCCACGTTCGTCCCTCGACGCTTGCCCGCGCGGCGCGACCCATTGCTTCCCGCGCTGCTGCGTCGGTGGCCAAGTCCGCCACCGCGCCGCGCAGCAGGTCGGGCCGCCCGGAGGGGAACAGCCAACCGTTGACGCCGTGGCGCACCAGGTCGATCGGGCCGCCGGCGGCGGGGGCGACGACCGGGACGCCGGACGCGAGCGCCTCCTGCACCGCCTGGCAGAACGTCTCGGCCTCGCCCGGATGGACGAACACGTCGAGCGACGCCATCGTCGCCGACAGGTCGCCGCCGGTGCGGAACCCGAGGAAACGCGCCCGCGTGAGCCGTCGCTCCAGGCGTGCGCGCAGTGGTCCGTCGCCCACGATCACGAGGCGCGTGCCGGGCAGGTCGGCCAGACGCACGAGACGGTCGACCTGCTTCTCGGCGGCCAGGCGACCGACGTAGCCGACGACGACCTCGCCGCGGGGCGCGATGTGCCGGCGCAACAGCTCGCTGCGATGCACGGGATCGAACCGATCGAGGTCGACGCCGCGTGTCCACCGCGCGACGGGCGCGAACCCGCGCTGCTCCAGTTCCCACGCGACGACGGACGACGGCGCCAGTGTCAGCGCGGCGTGGCGGTGGATCCACCGCAGCCAACCCCACGCGGCCGGGGCCGTGACGCCGAGGCCGTAGCGACGGACGAACCCGGGCAGGTCGCTCTGGAAGACGGCGACCGCGGGAACGTCGAGGCGCTGGGCGGCGACGGCGCCCATGCCGCCCAACACCGTCGGCGACGCCAGGTGCACGATGTCCGGTCGGTACTCGCGCAACGCGTGTTCGACCTGTCGCGTGGGTAGCGCGATCGGGAACGAGCGGTACACCGGCAGCGGCACCGCGGGGACGCGCACGACGGGTGCACCCACGTACTCGACGGGCCCGTCGCCGGGCGCGACGACCATGGCGTCATGACCGCGTTCCCGGAAGTGCTCCAGGATGCGAAGCACCGAGTTCGTCACGCCGTTGATCTGAGGCAGGAAGCTCTCGGTGACGATTCCGATCTTCACGACGCGCAGCATGACGATTCGAGGAGTAAACGTCTTGGCCGGGCGACGAACACGACGTCAAGGTCTCGTAGCGCAACGGTGAACGAGGCGCGCCACCGCGACGCAGGGAAACGTTCACCTCTCGTTCACTCCGTTGCTCACCCCGGTGCAACTCGCCGTTCTACTGTCGAAGCAGGCAACCGAGAGGTGCGCCCCATGACCATTCCCGCTCCCAGCTTCCGATGCGAGCTTCACCGAGACCACGGCGTCACCGCGGTGGTCGTCGACGGCGAGCTCGAAGAGATCAGCGCGGTGCAGCTCGCCGCCGCGTGTCTGCAGGCCCGTGACGTCGGCGGCGACGTCGTCCTCGACCTCGGCGGTCTCTCGTTCGCCGACGGGACCGGCATCAGGATGCTCGAGACCATACGTCGCGCCTTCGTGCGCTCCGGTCACCGCCTCAGCGTCGTGCATCCCTCGCGGCGAGTTCGGGCGGAGATCGAGCGCCTCGGGCTCGACGGCGTGCTGTCCGTCGAGCGGGAAACTGCCGAGGAACCGGTTCCGGTCGCACTCACTGGTTGAGGGCAAGCCGCCAGTAGGTGCGCCCCCAGCCCCGCAGCTTCAGCGTGCGCTGCCATTCGGGCATCGCATCGTCGAAGGTGACGCCGAAGCCCCGCCCGAAACGCTCGTGCTCGGCCGAAGTGCGCTGGAACACCGCGTATCCGCCGGTATCGATCGAGAACGGCTCGTCGAGCGCGCGCAACTGATCGTAGGGACCGGGCGCCCAAGGATTGAAGTACGCAGGGAGCACGAAGTCGCTCACCGGCACCAACGCGTCGCCCGTGCGGATCTTGTACGCCCGGCTCTGGACCGGATCACACACTTCGCGGGCCCACAGACGACTGTTGCCGTCGAAGCAGAACTCGTTTGCCCGAGGGTCTGCGAGCATCTCGAGGGCTTCGTGCGAGGCGGTCACTGATATCGCGTCAGTCCCCTTGGTCCAGCCGTTTCCGTGCGAGATAGACGCGGCCGCGAACACGTGCGCGTACGGAAGGCCGTGATGGTCGGTGACATGCCATCCGAACTCCTCCGCTTCGTGCGCGTTGTCGAAGAAGTGGATCTTGTCGCCGCGTCCGCCCACGGTGAACTGCGCTGCTTCGACATCCCACGCGGGCGCGAAGTCTCGTTGCACCTGGATCGTCAGCGCCTCCGCGATGGCCTCCAGAACGCCCGCGGGTGGCCGGTGCTGCTTCGTGTGATCCACCAGCGCGATGGTCCGCATTTCGCGCATCGTACGCGCCTACGGTTCTTGCATCCCCCGAACACAGGTATTTCTTCGCGCATGGCGATGGCTGCTGCCGGTGGCAGCGATCGCCTTGATCGCTGCAACGTGCTCGCCCAACGGCAACCCTGTCATCTCCAACTTCCGGTGCCCCGTCGACGGCTCGAGCTACACCGACGACTTCGGACCGCGCGGCAGTGGGTTCCACTCCGGGATCGACATGCACGCGCCCACAGGCACTCCGATCTGGGCCGTCAAGTCCGGAAGCGTGCACTACACCTTAGAGAGCGCGGGTGGCCTCGTCGTGTACCTCTCCGCCGACGACGGGAAGGTCTACTACTACGCGCACATGTCGGAGATCCTCGGCGGCGGCGACCGCGGCGTCGGGCAAGGCGAGCCGATCGGTCGCGTCGGCGAGACCGGCAACGCGACCGGACCGCATCTGCACTTCGAGATCCGGCTCGGCGGGGCCAACGGGCAGCGCATCGATCCGTACCCGACCTTGCGCAACGCCGGCTGCTGATCAGTCGCGCCTACTCGTCGCCGATCCGGCCGACAGTGATCTGCCACGCCTGGGTGTAGTGAAGGCCTCCGTCGTCGACGGGCCGCATGCCCGTCGGCGGCCCGCCCGTCAGCTCGGCCCGGAGCTCGGCGCGGATCGCCTCGGCGACCTCGGGCGGGGTCGACGCCTGGGCGAGCCACCGCTCGACCGGCGCCCGCACGTCGACCCGGGTGGTGTGCTCCAGCGTCGTTCCCGTGCCCTCGACCGCGCGCTCGAGCTCGCCCGCGGTGAGGGCGCGTGTGTGCGACGGATCGCGGCGACGTTCGACGTCGTTGTAGGCGTCGGCGAGGTCCGGGTCGGCGGAGATCACGTCGACGACCGCGACCCGCCCACCCGTGCGGGAAACGCGGGCCATCTCGTCGAGCTGCTCGCGAGGATCCGCGAAGTGATGCACGGCGAAGCGGCAGAACGTGAGATCGAACGAGTCGGCGGGGAACGGCAACACGGCGGCGTCGGCGCGCGCCAGCGTCACACGGTGGACGGAGCGGTCGCGGAGCCGGCGGCGGGCGACATCGAGCATCTCGGGCGTCAGGTCGGCGCCGACGACGCGGCCGACGTGAGGTGCGATCGACTCGCCTTGGTGCGCGGCGCCACACGCGACCTCGAGGACGACCATCGACGGGTCGAGGGGCTCCAGGTGCCGTGCGACCCATCCCGCGAGACGGGCATCGGCGAAGAAGGAGTCTTCACCCTCGAACGTGCGTCACTGGCGGCGGAACTCGGTCCGAACGGCGCGGTTATGGTCGGAAGACACCGCCGCCGATTCTGGCAGCCTCGGCCCACACCGACGTCGGGCCGAGAGTGTCGACCTGAGTGGAAGCGGGAGCCGCCCCGGGGGAAGACGTGTGGGGCGACTCCCGCTCCCTGGGGTCCGATTCGGCCAAGTGCTCTCCTGGGATGGGCCCAAATCGGTCGCGTGTAGCGAAGCGTGTTGACGCTCGACGATCAACGCGCGGACGGTGAATGGACGGTGAACGTTTGCGCTGGTCACGCCCTCCACAACGACATGTGGAATGCGTGAGTCACGCCACTCGGGGCCGTTCGGGGCGACGACGGCGGCGCGCCCGCCCCACTCAGCCGGTCGTTCAGGCGCGAATCGGCTCGCCGGTTGCCCCCTCGGAACCGGGGCGATTCGGCCCCGGACCGGACGGTATGGTGCCCCGATGCTTTCCCGACGCAAGCGATTGCTGATCCTCGCCGTCCCCGTGGCCGCGTCCCTGGCGCTCGCCGGGCCGGCGGCGGCCGCCGGTAGTGACAAGGCGATCCTCAGGGGAGGTGTCATCACGAAGGCGGATGTCCCGGCCGAGTGGACGTCGAAGCGGAGCAACGCAAGCAGCGACGCGCTCCGAGGCCTCAAGGAATGCAAGAAGATCAACACCGCCGTCGCAGCGGCAAAGAAGGACGAGCCTCGGGCGCGGTCCCGCGAGTTCTCCGATCCGGTGCCGGAGCACGCCACGACGGCCGAGAACGCTGTCTACGCCTTCCAGAACAAGAAGGACGCCGGCAAGTTCGTATCGGCCTACAAGGGAGCGGCCGCGATGGCGTGCTTCCAGCGACTCGGGACCGAGGTGGAGCGAAATCGGCCCGCGGCCACGCCACCCTCCGTGGGGCCGATCACCGATCTCCAGGGCGTCGGCGACGAAGCCACCGGCTACGAGATCGCGGCCACCTACACGCAGAACGGTGGAGAAGCCACCCTCTACATCGACTTCATCGTGGTGCGGGTCGGGCGCGCCGTGCTCGGCTTCGCGTTCACGAACGTCAACGCCCGCATCACGCAGGGCCCCGACATCGTGGGCGCGGTCGTCCAACGGGTCGCCGCCGCCCAGAAGTAGACCGGCCCGCATCCCGCCGGCCGGCGGCGGTAGGTACCACGCAGTGCACGAGAAGTAGCGAGCCGACTACACGACACCGCGCTCGCGGCCGGGGCGCCGAGGCGGCAGCTCGGGTGCTCGCGGCTCGGGCGCGGGTGGCGAGGGAGCTGGAGACGGTGCCGTCGCAGGACGCGCAAGCCGCCGGAGAGCGGTGATCGACGGCTGGAACAGATAGGCGCCGCCCGTCGTGAAGATGAACGGCTGCATCGTCAGGTGATCGGGACGACCGCCGGGGAGCTTGAAGGTCTTCGTCGCCACCTGCGACAGGATCGGATCGTGGCCGTCGCCCCGTTGGGGATGATCGGGTTTGTTGAACCATTGCGAGACGACGAACTCGAACTGGCGCTCGAGCGACGCCTGGTAGCCGAGGAACAACAGGCCGCGGTCCGCATCGGCGGCGGCCGCTGACCCGGGCGGTGAGCCTTCGCGGAACGACTCGCCGTAGGGGATGCCGCGCCGCATGATCCGGTGCGTCTGCGTGTCGGCCTCGCCGCCCGTCGGCGTCTTCTCGTTCCGCGGGTATGCCTTCCGAATGTGGGCAGCCCGCGGGACGAGCTTGCCGTCGGCGTCGTCGCCGGCGAACTCGAAGTTGCTGATCTTGCGCGCGTCGAGAATGGTCGGGTCTTTGCGTGACGGGTCGGCCTTCGACGGGTCGAAGCTCTTGGCCGCATCCGCGATGCGCTCGAGCGGCGCACCCGACGGATATCGGCCGACGAGCTTGGCGCCCAGCCGCTCCTCGCTCACACCCTGGTCGGCGGCGGCCCCGGCGAGGAAGTCACGGAAGCCGGCCACGTCCTGGCGAAGGCGCCGGAACACGAGGTACGAGCCGTCGGCCGTCCACGCGGGGCCGGACCGGGAGATCGGTCCCGGATTGACGTTGCCGCTCTCGCCCGACTTCGGATCGGGCGTCCGGATCTGCGTCGGGTAGCCGAGGACGAACTCGCCGGGCCACAGCAGGTCTTGACCGGGCACACCCTGCTGGTCGTCGGCGGGATTCTGGCGGCGCGTCAACCCCCGGATACCCGGCTGCGACACGCCGTCCTTGAAGCCGAAATGCTCGTGGCCGGGCTGGTCGGCGCGCACCCGGCCCGCGTCGTCGAAGACGACCTGCACGCCGTGGCCGGCCATCCGCCGCGTGTGAACGCTCGCCAACTCATCGAGAGCGGACGGCACGTCGGCGGCGAGCAGGAGGAGACCGTGCACGTCCGCCGAGCCGAACGGGCCGACCCAATGCGCAGGGGCGCTCTCGTCGACGTCGCCGATCAGCTGCGCGCGTGCCGCCATGCCCTGACGAAACGCAACCGGGAACATCGAAAGCTCGGTGTCCGGGACACCGAGTGCGGCGAGCCCCGCGTGGGTGAGCGCCACGTTGAGCCAGCTGGCCTGGGGCGTCCCCGCCTCCCGTCCTCGACGCGCGCGGGCGCGGCTGAAGAGATTGTTGAACGCGAGCACCTCTTCGGAGGTCGCGGTCTCGTCGACGATCGTCGCCAGCCAGGTGCGGGCGCGCTCGGTGTCGCCGAGACGGAAGAACAGAAATCGTTGGTGGTCCTTGTTGAATCCGGCGAGGACGTTGCCCTGGACGTTGGCCAAGTCGATCTCGGGATCGGCAGTGGACGTGGACGCGTTGCCATCTCCGCTCTTGCCGGGCGACCGATCGTGGGACGGATCGTCGACAAGACCGCGCCAGCGTGTCCCGAATGCCCCGAATGCGGCGCCGGCGCCGCCGGCTTTGAGCAACGATCGTCGACTGACTCGTCGTCCCGGACCGCCCATGGGCGGAGCGTACGAATCGAAGCTGAGTTGAGCCTGAATGCCCGTTGTGAATCTGCGCGGTGGTCAGTCCCGGAAGACGGGCGCGCGCTTCTCGCGTCGGGCCCGGACTGCCTCCTCGAAGTTCTCGGTCGTGAGGCGGACGTACAGCTGGGCGTGCGCCTCGGCGTCCATCTGGGAGTGCAGGCTGCCGGCGTCGAGACTCGACCACAGCATGCGCTTCGTACTCTCGACGCCGACGCGGCTGAAGCCGATGATGCGCTCGGCCAGCTCGTAGCACTGCTCGACGAGCTGGTCGCCCGGAACGGTGCGCGACACGAGCCCGATGTGCTCCGCCTCGGCAGCGTCGACGTCGCGTCCCGACAGCATGATCTCGAACGCACGCGACGAACCGATGGCGCGCGGGAGCAGGTAGCTGATCCCGAGCTCGGTCGACGTCAGCCCGTTGTTGATGCCCGCGGCGCGGAAGTAGGCGCCCTCCGCGGCCAACCGGATGTCGGCGGCGACCGCCAGGCAGAAGCCGCCGCCGATGGCGGCGCCGTTGACGGCGGCGACAACCGGCTGATGCATCCGCCGCAGCGCCACGATCACGTCGTGGAGGAGCTCCATCGACCGCTGCGCGATGGACGAGCGCGTCAGGCCGGCGATGTTCGGGATCGTCCCCGCGTCCTCGAGGTCGGCGCCGGAGCAGAATCCGTGCCCCGCCCCCGTGAGGACGACGACCCTCGTGTCGTTGTCGAGGCTCACCTCCTCGAGCGCGTCGCGCAGTGGGATCATCACGTCGAAGGCCATGGAGTTCATGCGCTCGGGGCGGTTCAGCGTGACCAACGCGACGTGCGGCCTGGGCTTCTCGATGAGGACGAAGGACATGGAAACCCGTTCTAGTCCGTTGGTCCGGTCGCCGTCGCAAGCTCGGTCTCGTGCGAACTGGGCTGACGCGGCGCCGGAGTCGGACGCGGTTACGTTCGGAGCGAGATGTTCCGGGGCCGCCGCTGGGTCGTGACGATCGCCGTCCTCGTGGTGGCCGTGGCCGGTGGCTACGCCGTCTTCGCGGCGACGAGAAACCGGGGCGCCAATGTGCCGCCGGGATGTCGCGTCTCCCTGAACAACCAGACCTACACGCTCAGCCCCGACCAGGCGGCCTACGCGACGACGATCACCGCCGTCGGCAAGCGCATGGGACTTCCCGATCACGCCGTCTCCATCGCTCTTGCCGCCGCGCTCCAGGAGTCGAAGCTGCAGAACCTCCCGCACGGCGACCGGGACTCGGTCGGGCTCTTCCAGCAGCGCCCGTCCCAGGGCTGGGGATCGGCGAGCCAGCTCTTGACACCCACCTACGCCGCGGGTGCGTTCTACCGTCACCTGGCGCGGGTCCCGGGTTGGGAGACGCTGCCCGTCACCACGGCCGCGCAACGCGTGCAGCGCAGCGCGTCGCCGTCGGCCTACGCCGGTTGGGAGGCCGAAGCGCGCGCCATCGCCCAGGCCACCACAGGGGAGATTCCCGCGGGCATGAGCTGTCGCGTCGACGTGCGGCCGACCCAGGCGTCCGGCAAGCCGATGCGTGACGCGCTCACGCAGGAGCTCGGGCCTCAGACGCTCGACGTACCGCTGCCCGAGGCCCGCGGCTGGACGGTGTCGGCATGGCTGATCGGCCACGCGCCCCAGTACGGGGTCAGCGAGGTGGGCTTCGCGGGCCGGATCTGGACGGCGTCCTCCGGCCGCTGGGTCGCCTCCGCCGTCCCCGCCGACATGACGGTTCGGGTCACCGAGGCGCGTTAGTCAGCCTGCCGGCGGGATGTTCTGGTTGTGGCAGAACAGGTTCGTCGGGTCCCAGGTGCCCTTGAGGGCCTGCAACTTCGCGAACTTCTCGGGGCCGTACGCCGCTTTCACCCGGTCCACGCCCTCGTCGCCGAGCATGTTCAGATACTGGCGCCCCGTCGCCCAAGGCTTCATCGCGCCCGAGAACTCGCGCGTCCACGCGATGTTCCGGTCGGTCTCGGCCGGGTCCTCCCACATCGACAGGTAGTGCAGGTTCCACTCCGCGTTCCGTTCCACGAACGCGGTGGCGTCATCGGGAACGCGCGACACCGCGCCCCCGCCGGGCATGACGATCACCTGGCTGAACGGTGAGATCGGCTTCGTCGCCCGCTCGACGAACGTGTCGATCGCCTCGTCCGGCAACTCCGAGTAGAAGTCGGCATTCCAGTAGTTCAGGCGACCGCTCGGGTTGGGGGCGTCGATCATCTGCTGCACGGCGACGTACGGCATGGGCTGGACCATGTCGAGCCCGGGCGGTCCGAACTCGCGCAGCGGCCGGAACGCCTCCTCGCCTTCGGCGGGATCACCCGCATACAGCACGACGACGCCGACGACCGGTTGGCCGCGCACGGGCTCGGGCACGAACTCCTCGGGCGGCGCGGTGATGAACGCCATCCCGCCACAGACCTCGTCGGGCGCGGCGAGGATGAACTCGCGGTAGAAGCGCATCAGGTCGCCCGCCATGGGCGCCGGGTACATGAGCTGGCCGCCGAGCACGATCGGACCGACCGGATGCAGCTTGAGATGGAACGCGGTGACCACGCCGAAGTTGCCGCCGCCGCCCCGCAGGCCCCAGTACAGGTCGGGGTTCTCGTCCTCCGACGCGACGACCTTGCGGCCGTCGGCGGTCACGAGCTCGGCCTTGACGAGGTTGTCGCAGGTGAAGCCGAACTTGCGCTCGAGCCAACCGCTGCCGCTCCCCAACGCCAGGCCGCCGATACCCGTGTCCGACATACGGCCGCCGGTGACGGCGAGGCCGTGCTCCTGCGTGGCGGCGTCGATGGTGCCCCACCGCGCCCCGCCCTCGACCCGGGCGATGCGCCGGTCGAGATCGACGTCGACCTTGTTCATGGTGCGGAGGTCGACGCAGACGCCGCCGTCGACGACTGCCGCGCCCGTCACGCCGTGTCCGCCGCCGTAGACGGAGAGTGCGAGCCCGTCCTGCCGGGCGAGATTGATCGCCTCGACGACGTCGTCGGCGCTCTTGCACCGGGCGATCAGGACGGGACGGCGGTCGATCATCCCGTTGAAGACGCCCCGCAGGCCGTCGTAGTCGGTGTCGCCGGGGTGGACGAGCTCACCGCCGAAACCGGGGAGCTCGAAGCGTGCGGTGTGGTCGCGGACGTCAGCCATGCCTGCCCTCTCTTGCGCTTTGGATCGAGCGAACAGTGCAGTATTCCACGCCGATGGGATCCCGGATCAAAGTCTCGGCACCGGTTCAGCGATTCCTCAGCGGGTTCAAAGATTCGCTTGCGACAATGGGTGCGATGACGCGCCCCCGGTCCCCGCGCACGCGCACCGGCTCGCGGCGATGGTCGCGCCCCTTCGCGGCACTTGCGGCTTTCGTCATCGGCGCCGGTCTCGTCGGCTTCACCGCCACGGCAGCCGGCGCCCAGAGCTCGGGTGGCGGGGTGAACGTCGGCTCCATCCAATCGTCGGTCGACCCGGCGGTCGCCACCGTCAACACGACACTCGCCGGCGGGCAGGGGCAAGCCGCCGGTACCGGCATGGTCATCGGATCGTCCGGCGAGATCCTGACCAACAACCACGTCATCGAGAACGCGAGCAGCGTGCGCGTCCAGATCGGCGGCGGCGGGCGGAGCTACTCGGCGAACGTGCTCGGCTACAACGTCCCCGAGGACGTCGCTCTTCTCAAGATCGACGGCGTCTCCGGCCTCAGCACGGTCCACACCGACGACACCGTCTCCGTCGGCGAGCCTGTGGTCGCCCTCGGCAACGCTGGCGGGCGCGGCGGAACACCCGACGCCTCCACGGGCGCCGTCCGAGGGGTCGGCGAGACGATCCAGGTCGCCGACAGCTCCGGCTCCCAGACGCTGCGCAACCTCATCCGCGTCGACGCCTCGCTCCAGCCGGGCGACTCCGGCGGCCCCCTCGTCGACGCCCAGGGCGACGTGGTCGGCATGAACACGGCGGCGAGCACCGACGGAGGCTTCCGGCTGCGCACCGGCTCGGGCTCCGGCGAGGGCTACGCGGTCCCGATCAAGACGGCGATGTCGGTCGCCGACCAGATCAAGTCGGGCCAGGGCAACGGCGACACCCACGTCGGCCCGCGCGCCTTCCTCGGTGTGTCGATCAGGACCACGGGCTCACAGAACGGACCGCGGGGCGGCACTCCGAGCACGCGCTCGGGCGCGATGGTCGGCGGGGTGCAGTCCGGCTCGCCGGCGGACAACGCCGGCCTCCAGCAGGGCGACATCATCACCTCGCTGGCCGGGAAGAGCACCAGCTCGATCGACGACCTCACATCGGCACTCGCGCCGCACCACCCGCACGACAAGGTCGACGTCGGTTGGACCGACAACTCCGGCGGCCACCACACGGCCCAGGTCACGCTCGCTTCGGGACCGCCTGCCTAGACCGGGTCGCCACTACGCTCCCGACCGATGCCGGGGGGGTTCGATCCGTTCGATCCGGGGCAAGCGCAGCGCGCCTGGCCGCTCCTGAAGGAGCTGCGCCGTGAGGGGCCGGTGGCCCCGATCGCCGGCGGGATGCACTACGTCACCCGACACGCGGAGTGCCGGGAGGTGCTGCGCGACACGGAGGCGTTCTCGAACGCGTCGGGGATGAAGGCGCAAGGTGTCGACGTCCCCTTCGAGGACCGGATCCTCGGGGAGCTCGATCCGCCGCAGCACAGCGTGGTCCGCCGCGTGATGGTCACCGCGCTCACGCCGAAGGTCGTGCACGCCGCCGAACCGTTCATTCGCGGCACCGCACAGGGACTGCTCGACGGCGTGACGGTGCGGGGGACCGCGGATCTCGTTGCGGCGTACTCGGTGCCACTGCCCAATCGCGTCACCGTCCATCTCCTCGGGTTCCCTGCCGAGGACGCAGACACGATCGCGACCTGGGCCGGCGAGCTCATGGTGAGCGAGTTCCCCCGCACGAACCGCACCGAACGCGGCGAAGGGTTCGCGGGCGCCTTCCCGGAGTTCGCGGGGTACATCGACGAGAAGGTCGACCACCGCATGCGTGAGGTCGAACGGGGCAAGGACGTTCCCGACGACGTGCTCACCCGGCTCATCCAGCTCGAGGTTGACGGCGTGCGGCTCAGCCGCAGTCAGCTGCGCGCGCTCACCCGCAACCTCATCACGGGTGGGCTCACGACGACGAGTCAGCTGATCGGCAACCTGCTCCATCAGCTGCTCAGCACGCCCGGGCTCGAGCACACGCTGCGCGTCGAGGAGGGCGCGCTCGCGAACGCGGTCGAAGAGAGCCTGCGGATCGCACCCCCGCTCCTCTTCCTCGCCCGCGGTTGCGTGCACGACACGTCGATCGGCGAGTCGCCGATCGCCGCCGGCGAGCGCGTGATCGTCGGCACCGGATCCGCCAACCGCGACGAGCTCCTCTTCGAGCACGGCGACGAGTTCCGGGTCGACCGCCCCAACGCCGACCAGCACCTCACGTTCGGCTACGGGCCCCACGTGTGCCCGGGCGCGGCAATGGCCAGGATCGTCGCCCGCATCGGGATCGCCACGTTCCTCGAACGGTTCCCGCCCGGTTCCGTACGCCTCGCCGAGGACTACGAGTTCGAGAACGTGCCGACGTTCTTCGAGATCGGGCCCCGCCGGCTCCCGGTCGACACCGGCGTGGCGTGACCCCCGACGAGCGGGCCCGCCCGCTCCGCTATGTCGAGGTGGGCGCGGGACCACCGATCGTGCTGCTCCACGGCTACGGCATGCAACCGGCCACGTACCTGCCGATGGCGCGCCTGCTCGCCGACCGGGCGCGCGTCGTCATCCCCGACCTGCTCGCCCTGCCGGAGCGCTGGACGTTCGAGCACGCGCTCGACTGCCTGGAGCTCACCCTCGACGAGGTCGGCGTCGAGGAGGTGAGCCTCCTCGGGCACTCGTTCGGCGGCGGCCTCGAGCTCGGGCTGGTCTGCCGGTCGCCGGCGCGGATCGTGGAATGCGTCTTCAGCGACACGCTCGGCATGAACCGCGAGTTCTCGTTGGCGAAGGAAGCCGTGCACCCGATCGGCATCCTTCGCATGGCGACGCCCCCGGCGTTGCTGTCGTTCTCTCGCTCGTGGGCGACCCATCCGCTTCAGCTCGGGGCGGCCGCCCTCTGGGCGTTCCGCAGCGACCGCGCGCGTGAGATCGAGACCTGCGCCGCGGTGGGTCTGCCGTGCCACGTGCTGTGGGCCGAGCGGGACACGATCCTCTCCCGCAATGACGGCCGGGAGTTCGCCCGGCGCCTGCACGCGACCTTCACCGTCGCCAAGCAGCCGCCGGGCTACGGGCCCATCGACCACGACTGGATGTTCGACGACCCCGAGCTGTTCGCGCAGCACCTGAGCGAGCTCGGCCTGCGCGCACTGCCCACGGCGTAAGCGCCGCGCTCAGCGCACCAGCCGGGGCAGGATCGCCGCCGCCACCGTCACGCCGAGCACGAGCGCGAACAGCAGCACGCTGAAGTCGACCAGCAGGTTGCCGGGCGTGCCGAGCAGCAGGCGCCGCAGGGCGTTCACCTCGTAGCTCAGCGGGTTGATCACGCTGAAGGCGCGGATCCACGGGGGCATCAGGGCGACGGGGTACAAAGCGTTGGAGGCGAAGAACAGCGGCATCGTGATCGCCTGGCCGATCCCCATGAGACGTTCCCGGGTCATCGCCAGCCCCGCGATCGTCAGCGACAGCGTGGCGAAGAACGCCGAGCCGAGCACGACCGCGAGCGCGGCCGCGAGAAGGAAGAGCGGATTGGCCGTGAAGTGGACGCCGAGGATCCGCGCCAGGACCAGGATCACGATGACCTGGCTGAAGGCCCGGATCGACGCCGCGAACGCCTTGCCCGTCACGAGGGCGGCCCGCGGCGTCGGCGTCACGAGGAGCTTGGCGAGCACGCCGGCGTCACGCTCCCAGATCACCTGGATGCCGTAGAACACGGCGACGAACATCCCCGACTGGGCGAGGATGCCGGGCGTCAGGAAGTCGAGGTAGTCGATGTGCCCGGTCGGGATGGCGTGGAGGCGGTCGAACGTCTCGCCGAAGATCAGCAGCCACAGCGCAGGTTGGATCGCCCGCGTGAGCAGCTCGGTGCGGTCGTGGCGGATCTTCTGGATCTCGACGAGACAGAACGTCATGATGCGGCTGCCGAGCCACTTCCACGCGGGCGGGCTGGGCGGCAGTGCGATGGCGGCGTCAGCCGAGTCGGCGTGCGACGCGCCGTGTGCTACGAACGTCACGGAGCTCCCCTCCTTCCTCGAGCGAGTCGCCGGCGTAGAAGCGGAACACGTCCTCGAGTGTCGCCTCGGGCCCGAGGCGGGCTTCGAGGTCGGTCGGCGTTCCCACGGCGCGAATGCGGCCGCGGTGCATCAGCGACACCCGATCGCACAGCTCCTCGGCTTCTTCCATGTAGTGGGTCGTGATGAGAACCGTGATCCCGTCCGCCTGCAGCAACCGCAGGCGGTCCCACACGGTGTCGCGCCCGACGGGGTCGAGCCCGATCGTCGGCTCATCGAGGATCAGCACCCGGGGTCGATTGACCAGCGCCTGCGCGAGCTCGAGGCGGCGCACCATACCCCCGGAGAAGGTCGACGCAACGCGGTCGGCGGCGTCGTCCAGGTTCATGACGTGGAGCACCTCGTCGACACGGTCGGCGCGCTCTCGGCGCGGCACGTCGAAGAGCCGAGCGAACATGGCGACGTTCTCACGACCGGTCAGCTGGCCGTCGGCCGAGAGCTGCTGGGGCACGTAGCCGACGAGGCGGCGCGCCTGCATCGGCGACTGCGACACGTCGAGACCGAGGATCCGCGCTTCGCCTTCGACGACAGGCAGCAGCGTGGTGAGGATGCGGATGGTCGTCGTCTTGCCCGCGCCGTTGGGGCCGAGGAGCCCGAACATCTCGCCCGACCGGACCGCGAGGTCGACGCCGTCGACCGCGACGTGATCACCGAAGCGGTAGCGCAGCCCGGAGCACTCGATGGCCGGCCCGGGTACGGGCGCCGTGCTCACTCCTCGTGCCCGAGCAGCCAGGTCAGCCGCTCGAGCGCCGGGATGGCGCGGTCGATCGCCTCGCGGTCCACGGGTTCGAGGTCGTTGAGCGCGTTCCCCATGACGTGCGCCCGGCGGTCGCGCCACGCGGCGCGCCGTCGCGACGCCGCCGGCGTCGCTTCGAGTCGGGCCGCGCGGCCGTCACGCTCGTCGCGGGTCCGCGTGACGAGGCCGGCGTCGGTGAGCGTTCCGACGAGCGTGCTCACCGTGTTCGGCGCGAGGCGGAGGTGATCGGCCGCTTCCCGGACGCCGATGCCGGGATGGTCCACGACGGTTCGGAGCAGCTCGACCTGCGACGGCGACAGCGGGTCGAAGGGCCAGTCGTTCCGGATCGTGCGCCGGGTGATGCGCCGGAGGTCGCTGACGGCCTTGGCGAGCCGATCGGCCTCGTCGGTCACTGCCGCCGGCGGCTCGGCGGGGGGAGCGTCGGTCCGGGACACGAACCGAGTATAGCTCTGTAGCAGAGGTAATTCTCGGGCGCCCTCAGTTGGCTGCATTCTCGGCACCGAGCGCGAGGGCGTCGGCGAACTCGTGCTCCTCCCGCCCCTCGGCAGGCTCGCTCGCCCGTGCCGGGAGGAAGCGGACGGCAACGAACGCGGCGCCGAGCACGACTGCGACCGCGCACAGATAGGTGATCCGCATCGACGACAGGAACGCGTCGCCGGCGACCTCGCGTACACGCGCCGCGGTTCCGGCGGGGAGATGCTTCGCCACCTGCAGCGAAGTGCCGATCGAGTCACGCGCCGCGTGCGTCACCTGGTGCGAGAGCCCACGGGCCGAGTCGAACGTGGCGTGGTACTGCGAGGCGAAGATGCTGCCGAGCACGGCCACCCCGAGCGCGCCGCCCGTCTGGCGGGTGGTGTCGTTCACGGCGGACCCGACGCCGGCCCGGCTAGTCGGGAGCGAGCCCATGATCGATTCCGTGACGGGCGCGACCGTCAGGCCCATCCCCACCCCGTACACGAGCCGCACTCCGAACCCGAGTGCGAACGACGACATGATCGTGTCCGACGCGTAACAGGCCATCGAGGCGGCCACCACCAGCAGGCCGAACACCACGACCCGCTTCGTCCCGAGGCGGTGGACGAAACGGGGCGCGACGGGAGAGCCGATCATCAGGCCGAGCGCGACCGGCGTGAGCATGAGGCCCGACTTCAGGGCGCTGTAGCCGAGGACGAACTGGAAGTACTGCGTGAGCAGGAACGTGGAGGCGAACAGCGCGAAGTAGGTGAGCGTGATCGTGGCCGACGCGGCCGAGAACCGCGGGTTGCGGAAGAAGCGCACGTCGAGCATCGGGCGCGGCGTGTGCGCTTCCCACGCTGCGAAGAGGCCGATGAAGACGAGCCCGATCACGAAGCTCGCGACGACGTCCGCCGCGACCCAGCCGTGGTTCGGCGCTTGGATGATGGCGAACAACAGCGCCACGAGCCCGGCGATCGACAGGACCGCGCCGATGGGATCGAGCGGGCTCTCTTCGCGCGCGCTCGTGTTAGGGACGAGCCACCGCGCCAGGACGAACGTGACCGCGCACACGGGCACGTTGATGAGGAACACCGAGCCCCATCCGAAGCGCTCGACGAGCAGCCCCCCGACCACGGGGCCGACGGCGATTCCGATGCCGGCCACCCCCGCCCACACGCCGATAGCGCGGGCACGCTCGGCGGGATCGCGGAAGGTGTTGGTCAGGATCGACAGGGTGGTCGGGAAGATGAACGCGCCGCCGACGCCCATCAGGGCGCGGGCGGCGATGAGCATCCCCGGCGAGCTCGCCGTCGACGCCAGTGCCGAGAAGACGCCGAACCACGCCAGCCCGAACAACAACGTCCGGCGCCTTCCGTACCGGTCCCCGATCGAGCCCGCCGTGAGGAGCAGGCACGCGAAGACGATCGTGTACGCGTCGACCATCCACTGCAGCTGTGACCCCGATGCGTCGAGCGCGCGCACGATCGACGGGAGCGCGACGTTGAGGATCGTGTTGTCGACGCCGATCACCACGACGCAGAGCGAGAGCACGCCGAGGACCCACCACCGGCGGTCGTGGGTGGCGTCGGGCGCGTCCGACCGCCGTGGCTCGCGTGTCTGGGGTGGCCGGTCGGCGAGGGTGGTCAGGTGCGTTCCCGGGAGGAAGGAAGGTGGTATTGTTAACTACCTAGTTAGTACATGGTAGTGCCCGAGCCGAGCCGAGGCAAAGCCCGACATGCCCGAGACCACCGCGCCCAAGAAGCCGGACGCCGGAGCCGAGGAGCCCGACCGGTCCCGCCTCCGGGACCCGGAGGGGACGCGCAAGCGGATCCTCGCCGCCGCGCTCCAGGAGTTCTCGGCCAAGGGCATCGACGGCGCCCGCGTCGACGCCATCGCCGAGCGGGCGGGCACGAACAAGCGGATGCTCTATTACTACTTCGGCTCGAAGGACGATCTGTTCCGAGCCGTCCTGCGCCAACGGCTCGCGGAGCGGGCCCCGACGGCGCGCGAGCGGGACCGCACCGGGCCCGGTCGGATCGCCGACCTCCAGGACCGTCTCGAGGGTCAGATGGACTACGTACGGCTCCTGATGTGGGAAGGGCTCGAGCGCGGCCGCCGTCGCCGGGTCGAACAGGAGCTCCTGCGGCAGGACTCACTCACCGAGTGGTGCGACGACGTGCGCGAGGCGCAGCGCCGCGGCGACCTGCCTGACGACCTCGACGCCGAGCAGCTCGTCCTGTCGGAGCTGGCGCTGGTTATGTTCCCGTTCGCGTTCCCGCAGATCACCCGGCTCGTCACGGGCAAGGTCCCGACCGACCCCACGTTCAAGGCCGAGCGGCGCGCCTTCCTGGAGCTGCTGACCGCGCGCCTGGACTCTTAGCGGTCGCGCTCGCCTTCTTCTTCGTCCCGATGGCGGACGACCGCAACCGACCGCTCGGGATGGTCGAAGTCGATCACCACTTCGAGGTCTCGGGGCGGCGCGCCCGGCGCCTCGTTCACGATCGTGACCTCTTCCTTCTCGGGGCGACCCTCGAGCGCGTCGCGGAGACCGAGGAGCCCGGCGGCGACCACAGCTCCCGTGGCCGAACGTCGAAAGCGGTCGACCGGTCGGCCCTCCGCTTCGCCCTCAGTCTGTTCCGGTTCGGCCTCTTCGCCGCCGGGCCGCTCCGCGTCGGCGTGTTCGGCTTCGTGGTCGACGCCTTCTGCCTCGTCCCGATCGTTCTCCACGGCCCCACGGTATGCCGGATCTCGCGACGAAAGACCCCAGGGTGCGGGCCTAGCCTGCCCCTGGATCACGGGGGTGAGCCATGAGCGAATGGGCAGAGTTCGGCGGTGTCATCGGCAGGTACCGCAACGACTCGACGCCGTGGTGGCCGGACCCGCTCCGGGCGCCGGCGGGGGCGCCGAACGTGCTGGTGGTGTTGCTCGACGACGTGGGTTTCGCGCAGCTCGGCTGCTTCGGCTCCGACATCGCCACGCCGACGTTCGACCGGCTGGCGGCGAACGGCTTGCGCTACACGAACTTCCACACCACCGCGCTGTGCTCGCCGACGCGCGCCTGTGTCCTCACCGGGCGCAACCACCACAAGGTCGGCATGGGGCGGATCACGGACCTCGCCACCGGCTTCCCCGGCTACCACGCCCGCATCGGTAAGGAGCACGGCTTCCTCTCCGAGGTACTCGGACCGCTCGGGTACGGCGCGTACGCGGTCGGGAAATGGCATCTCACGCCGGACGACGAGCGGCACCTCGGCGCGTCCCGGGCTCGATGGCCGCTGCAGCGCGGCTTCGACCGGTTCTACGGCTTCTTCGGCGGCGAGACGCATCAGTTCGCGCCGTCGCTCGTGCACGACAGTCACCGGGTGGCACCGCCGCGGTCGTGGGAGGACGGCTATCACCTCAGCGAGGACATCGCCGACCGCGCCATGGAGTTCGTCGCCGATCTCGACGCCGTCGACCCCGACAAGCCGTTCTTCCTCTATCTCTGCACGGGCGCCTGCCATTCGCCCCATCACGCGCCGCCGGAGTGGATCGAGCGCTACCGGGGGCGCTTCGACGCCGGCTGGGACGTGTGGCGCGAGGCGACCTTCGCCCGCCAGCAGGAGCTGCGCCTGTTGCCGGAGGACACCGAGCTCTCGCCGCGCCCGGAGTGGGTGCCGGCGTGGGACTCCCTCCCGCGCGACGAGCAGCGGGTGGCGGCGCGCTTCCAGGAGTGCTTCGCCGCCTTCCTCAGCCACGCGGATCATCACGTCGGGCGCGTGCTCGACTTCCTCGCCGAGATCGGACGGCTCGATGACACCCTCGTCTTCGCGCTCTCGGACAACGGGGCGTCGTCGGAGGGCGGCAAGCACGGGTCGATCAACGACGGCCGGCCGTGGAACCTTGCCGGCCGCCCCGTCGAGGAGGCGGTCGCGCGCATCGACGAGATCGGCGGACCGCGGGTGCACAACAACTACCCGTGGGGTTGGACGGTGGCGGGCAACACCCCGTTCCGGCGCTGGAAGCGCGAAGTGCACGAGGGCGGCGTCGCCGATCCGCTGATCGTCTCGTGGCCGGCCCGCATCGGGGCGCGGGGCGAAGTACGCCGGCAGTACGTGCACGCCGTCGACCTGGCGCCGACCGTCCTCGACGTGCTCGGCGTCGAGGCGCCAGACGAGATCGACGGCGTCGCGCAGACGCCGATCGACGGCGTGCCGTTCACGAGCACGTTCGACGACCCGGACGCGCCGAGCGTGCGCGACACGCAGTACTACGAGATGTTCGGTTGCCGCGCCCTCTATCACGACGGCTGGAAGGCGGTCGTCTACCAGCCGCTCTTCGACCAGTCGGTGCCGTACGCCGACGACGACGCGTGGGAGCTGTACCACGTCGCCGAGGACGCGTCGGAGTGCCACGACGTCGCCGCCGAGCATCCCAAGAAGCTGCGAGAGCTGGTCGCGCGCTGGTGGAGCGAAGCGGAGAGGAACCTCGTGTTGCCGCTCGACAACTCGCCGTTCGACCGCATCTTCGGCGACGATCGGCCGGGCATCGACGGGCGCCGCCGGTACGTCTACTACCCCTTCGCGGGGCCGGTCACCGAGGAGGCGGCCGTCAACGTGCGCAACCGCTCGCACCGCATCACGGCCGAGGTCGAGCTGCCCGAGGGCGGCGCCGAAGGGATCCTGCTCGCGCAGGGGTCGGTGCTCGGCGGGTACGTCTTCTTCGTGCTGGGCGGCCGGCTGCACTACGTGCACAACTTCGTCGGCCTCGAGGAACACCGGATCACGTCGTCGACCGAGCTCACGCCGGGGCCGCACACGGTTGCGTTCAGGTTCGACAAGACCGGCGAGCACCAGGGTCGCGGCACGCTGCTGGTCGATGGCGACGAGGTCGGCGCGGGCGACATCCCGCGTTTCACGCCGGCGCGCTTCTCGATCACCGACGCCGGCCTCAGCTGCGGCTACGACTGGGCGATGCCGGTCGTCGACGACTACCGCGCTCCGTTCCGCTTCACCGGCCGGCTCCACCGCGTGATCGTCGACGTCGACGGCCAGCCCTTCGTCGACGCCGAAGCCGAAGCCGACCTGGCCCTGCGCGCGCAGTAGTGGGTGCCGGACGCTTACGAAGGAAACCGCAGGCGCATCCTCGTGCCGCCGTCGGCGGGGGTCTCGACGGTGATGGTGGCGCCGTGCTGGTCGGCGACCTGACGGACGATCGCGAGCCCGAGACCCGATCCCGGCGTGCCGCGGGCGCGTTCAGCCCGCCAGAAGCGGTCGAACACCAACGGGACGTCCTCGGGGGCGATGCCCGGGCCGTGGTCGCGCACGACGATCTCGCCGTCGCGCACCGCCACGTCTACCTGACCGCCGGCCGGGCTCCACTTGCCGGCGTTGTCGAGGAGGTTGCTGACGGCGCGCTCGACCCGGTTGCCGGCGCCGCGGACGACGCTCGGCGAGAGGTCGGAGACGAAGCGCACGCCGGGCCAGTGGAACGACGCTTCCTCGACCGCGCCGGCCACGATGCGGTCGAGTTGGACGTCGGCGATCTGATCGTCGATCGGCTCGTCGCCGCGGGCGATCTCCATCATCCCGCCGATCATCGCCGACACCTCGACGATCTGGGCGTTGACGTCCCGCACGAGCCGCTCCCGGTCGGCGGTGTCGAGGCTGTCGTTGCGCACCAGGACCTCGATGTTCGTGCGCAAGCTCGTGAGCGGCGTGCGCAGCTCGTGCCCGGCGTCGGCCGCGAGACGTCGCTGCGCGCGCTGCGACTCGTCGAGCGCTTCCAGCATCGCGTTGAAGCTCCCCGCCAGCCTGCCGACCTCGTCGTTCCCGGTTGTCTCGATCCGCCGCGACAGGTCACGGGTCTCGGCGACGTCCTCCACAGCCTTGGTCAGCCGGCGCACGGGGCGCAGCGCGGCGCGCGCCACGATGAAGCCGAGGACGGCGGCTACGAGCACGCCCACGAGCGCCGTCACCAGCAGCACCAGGCCCATGTCGCTGACAACGGCGTTGGTCTCGGTGAGCGGCCGCGCGACCTGGAGCGCCATGTTCCTGTTGAAGCGCGTCGTGTAGACGCGTAGCGGCGTCCCCTCCACGTCGAGATCGGCGAAGAACGGGGCTTTCGCTCCCGTCGCGACGTCGGTCGTCCCGTCGATCAGCGGGATCGGCGTCGTGTCGGGACCGGTCCTGACCTGTCCCCTGGCGTCGACGGTCTGCACGAGACCGCCCGCCCCTCCGAGCGGCGGGGGAGGAACGCGGAGGTCGTTGCCGTTCGGCCCGACCTGGTTCGGTGCGGCGGCGCCGCCGGGTCCATTCCTCTCGCGCACGAGCGAGTCGGCCCGATCGCGCAGCGTCGTATCGACTTCGCGGTGGAGCTCTCCCCGCGTCCGGGCGTATACGAAGAACGCGGCGGCCGTCACCGCCACCGCGACCGCCAGCGCCGCCGCCAGGACGAGCCGGGTGCGCAGGCTCATTGCTCGCGCAGGACGTACCCGACGCCGCGCACGGTCTGGATGAGCCGTGGCTCACCGTCGGCCTCGGTCTTGCGGCGGAGATACCCGATGAAAACCTCGAGGGAGTTCGAGTCGGGCCCGAAGTCGTAGCCCCAGACCCGCTCGAAGATCACCCGCCGGGGCAGGACGACGCGCGGATTGCGGGCGAGGAGCTCGAGCAGCGCGAACTCGGTGCGGGTGAGCTCGAGCGCGCGGTCGCCGGACGTGACCTCACGCGTCGTCGGGTCGACACGGAGGTGCGCGTACTCGAGCACGCCGGTGGCGTCGCCTTCGGTTCGTCGCAGCAACGCCCGCAGGCGGGCCAGCAGCTCGTCGAGCGCGAACGGCTTCACCAGGTAGTCGTCGGCACCGGCGTCGAGCCCGGCGACGCGCTCGCCGACGGCGTCCCTTGCCGTCAGCATGAGGACGGCGGTGCCGTCACCGGCGGCGCGCATCCGCCGG
>DASYFC010000201.1:0-58294 GCA_036498645.1 Acidimicrobiia bacterium
GAAAGCAGCGGTGAGAACACAAGAAAGACCGTGATCGCCGCCATGGGGGCGAGCCCGTCGAGAACGGCTGTGCCGCGCGGCTTGGCGCGCGACGCGAGGACCCACGCCATCGCGACCCCCGCGAGGAGCGCGACCGCGAGCACGCCGTTCACAACGGCCGGGACTTCGCCGACGCGCCACGCTCCTCGTTCGATGTGCGGGGTCGCGCCGCCGACGCTCCGCACGAGAGCGCCGACGGTGCTCTCGAACTCCCAGCCCTTGGCGCCACGGAATGTCAGCACCTGCTTCGGGCCGTCGATGCCACCCCACGTGACCCACGCCGCGGTGCCGGCCGCGCCGACGACGACGAACGCGGCAAGCGCCCGCCAGGCGCGGCGCACGATCAGCACGGGCACGAGCACGACGGGCCAGAGCTTGGCGAAGCACGCGATGGCGAGCACCGCACCGCCCCCATATTGATGTCGACGGCGAACCAGCGCGATGCCCAAGACGGCGAGAAACACGGACAGCAGGTCCAGCCGGAGATAGATGAACGGGTACAACAGGAACGGAAGGCCGATCAGGAGATAGGCGATCCCGGCGCGCCGTCCCCACGCCCAGGCGACGACGGCCGCGATCGCGAGATCGATGACGAGCTGCGACCACATGAGCCGCACGGTCGTCGATCGCACGGTTCCGCCGTCGATGGCCTCGATCGCCGCCACCATCACGGGCGGGTACTCGACCTCGAAATCCCGGTACGGCCGCCCGTCCTGGCTGGCGATCTTGTAGAAGCGACGGGCGTCGCCGGGCAGGATGCGGTACCGGCTGGGAGCGGTCGCGTCGGAGGCGAGCGCGATCGGGACGACGGCAATGCGCACGCCGGCAAGAAACACGAAGAGGAGCGCGAAGCGCCGGGCGGACACGGCTGCGACCTATCGGATGGCCGATGAGAGAGGGATGAGGCAGGGGTTACACTACGCGGAGGCCGGCCTGGCATTCCGGCCACATATCAGTCCCGGGGCCGACAACCCCGCGGTGGGCGACCAGGCTGTCCCCGCCGGCCACAACCGGGGCTTCCCGAAAGGGAACACACCCATGTTGCGACTCCAGGCCCTCCTGCCGGACAGATACACCCTCGCGTCGAGCGAGGAGATCGACGAATGGATCGCCGCCGCCAAGGCCACGCTCGGCTCGAAGCTGCTCATCCTCGGACATCACTACCAGCGCCCCGAAGTCATCAAGTGGGCGGACGCCCGCGGCGACTCGTTCAAGCTCGCACGTTTCGCGGCCGACAACGACCACGCCACCGACATCGTCTTCTGCGGCGTGCACTTCATGGCCGAGTCCGCCGACATCCTCACGGGCGAGCACCAGCGAGTCATCCTCCCCGATCTGAACGCAGGGTGTTCGATGGCCGACATGGCCGACCTGGACCAGGTCGAGGAGTGCTGGGAGTCGCTGGCGGGCGTCACCGACGTCGAGCGCATCGTGCCCATCACGTACATGAACTCGTCCGCGGCGCTGAAGGCCTTCGTCGGCGAGCACGGCGGCGCCGTATGCACGAGCTCGAACGCGCAGGCGATCCTCGATTGGGCGCTCGCTCGCGGCGACAAGGTCCTGTTCTTCCCCGACCAGCACCTCGGACGGAACACCGGCTACCAGATGGGCTTCGACGAGCCCGACATGCGCGTGTGGGATCCGCGTCACGATCTCGGCGGGCTCGAGGAGCGCGACGTTAAAGGCGCCACCTTCCTGCTCTGGAAGGGGCATTGCTCCGTGCACCAGCGGTTCCGGACCGAGCACGTCGACGCGTTCCGAGCCGAGCATCCCGACGGTCAGGTGATCGTCCACCCCGAGTGCGCGCACGAGGTCGTCGAGGTCGCCGACAAGGTTGGGTCGACCGAGCGCATCCTCGAATGGGTCGAGGCGGCGCCGCCGGGATCGGTGGTCGCTGTCGGCACCGAGATCCACATGGTGCAGCGCATGGCCGAGGAGCATCCCGACAAGACGGTCGTCTCCCTCGACCCGCTGATCTGCCCGTGCTCGACCATGTTCCGCGTCGACGGCCCGCACCTGGCCTGGTGCCTCGAAGCCCTAGCGCGTGGTGAGCTCGTTAACCAGATCGTCGTCGACGACCGCACGGCACAATGGGCGCGGGTCGCGCTCCAGCGAATGCTCGACCTCCCCGGCGCGCCGACCGCGGCGGCCAAGGTCGACTAGCGCTTTCGGGTCACCAGCAGCAGCAGCCGGGGAATCGTCGCGGCGTCCTTGTACTCGGGGACGCGCGCGAGGAGGCCCGCCGCGGGCGGCGGCTCGTCCACGTGCTCGATCAGCAACCCGTGCGCCGCGAGCTCGTTGACGTATCGAGAGAGCGGTCGGTGCATGAACGGCAGGTCGACACCCGGCGCGACCTCCTCCATCGCCACGTCGTCGGGGAGGTACGGGCCGACGCGCCAGTACTCCTCCTCGAGGATGTGGTCGATCACCCAGCCACTGCCGGGCGCCTGGAGCAACGGGTGGTTCAGGAAGAGGACGAAGCGGCCGCCGGGCGCGAGCACGCGTGCCGTCTCGGCGATCGCGGGCTCGAACGGGTCGAGATGCTCGAACACCAGACACGAGACCGCGGCATCGAACGAAGCGTCGCGGAGTGGCATCGCCTCCGCGCCGGCGCGTGCGTATCGGGGGCCGCCGCCGCGTTCCCGTGCGACTGCGACCTGAGCCGCCGTCGGGTCGATGCCGACGACCTCGGCGCCCAGCTTGACGATGCGCCGGGCGGCCTGGCCTTCGCCGCACCCGACGTCGAGCACGCGAGTCGTGCCCGCCAGGTGCTCGTCGACGAGTGGGAGGAGCTGCTCCTCGTACTCGGGGTCGACCCCGTCGGTGAACTTCTGCTGCCACCAGCCGGCGTGCCGCTCCCAGGGGTCCGCGGTGCTCATGCCGACCGCCGGAATACAGGGCAAAGCAGATCTGCCATATGGACTACCATATGCGCATGGCGAACGACCGACCGGGCCGACTCACGCTCAGCGCGCTGGGGAGCGGGCGACTCATCCGTGAGGCCCGCCGCCTAGGCGGGCTGACGCAAGCCGACCTCGCGCGACGGCTCGGGACGACCCAGTCCGCGGTCTCGAACTGGGAGCGCGGTCGCGACACTCCTCGGGTCGACACCCTGGCCCGGATCCTCGAGGCGTGCGGCTTCGAAGCCGACATGACGTTCCGGCGTCTCGACGACGTCGACCGCGCACAGATTCGCGAGAACCTCGCGATGACACCGGCGGAGCGTCTCCGATCCGTGCGCAACGTGTCCAAGCTCCGCGCCAAGGCGCGCCGGGTCGAACGCGAGCCCGCGCGTGCCTAAGCCGCTGCAACCCGAGAAGCTGTTCCAGGTGCTTGCTGACCATCGTGTCGACTACGTGCTCATCGGCGGGCTCGCGGCGACGCTGCACGGCTCCTCCGCGCTCACGAACGATGCCGACATCTGTCCGGAGCCCTCGCCCGAGAATCGTGAGCGGCTCGCGGCCGCGCTGCGGGACATTCGGGCTCGCGTCAGAACCGAGGCCGAGCCCGACGGCGTCCGCTTCTCCGTCGATGCCGACTTCTTGCGGCGCACGCAGCTCGTGAACCTCACGACGCAGTACGGCGACTTCGACATCGCGTTTCAGCCTGCCGGCAGCCGCGGATACGAGGATCTCATCGGCGATGCGATCGAACTGGAGATCGACGGGACCGTCGTCCGTGTCGCGTCGCTCGCGGACATCATTCGGTCGAAGGAGATCGCGAACCGCCCGAAGGACCGCGCCACGCTGCCGATCCTCTACGCCCTGCAGGACGAGATCGCGCGGCGCGCCGCGACGTAGCCGCCGCCTCACGCGACGGCGTGCTCGTCGAGCCCGAGGATCGGCGCGAGGAAGCTTCCCGTGTAGCTACCTTCGGTCTTTGCGACGTGCTCGGGCGAGCCCTCGGCCACGATCTGCCCCCCGGCGTCACCGCCCTCCGGCCCGAGGTCGATGATCCAGTCCGCCGACTTGATCACGTCGAGGTTGTGCTCGATCACCAACACGGTGTTCCCGCCCTCTACGAGGCGCGAGAGCACGCCGAGCAGCCGCTTCGTGTCCTCGAAATGCAACCCGGTCGTCGGCTCGTCGAGCATGTACACGGTGCGCCCGGTGGCCCGCTTCCCGAGCTCCGATGCCAGCTTCACCCGCTGCGCCTCGCCGCCCGACAGTGTGGGCGCGGGCTGCCCGAGCCGCACGTAGCCGAGCCCGACGTCGAACAGGGTCTGGAGCTGGCGGGCGATCGGCGGCTGGTGCTTGAAGAACTCGAGCGCCTCCTCGATCGACATGTCGAGGACCTCGGCGATGTTCTTGTTCTTGAACGTGACGTCGAGCGTGTCCCGGTTGTAGCGGGCGCCCTTGCACACCTCGCACGGCACGTAGACATCGGGAAGGAAGTGCATCTCGATCTTGATCGTCCCGTCGCCGGCGCACGCCTCGCACCGGCCGCCCTTCACGTTGAACGAGAACCTTCCGGGCAGGTAGCCCCGCACCTTCGCCTCGAGGCTCGACGCGAACAGCGTGCGGATCTTGTCGAACACACCCGTGTACGTCGCGGGGTTGGACCGTGGTGTCCGACCGATCGGCGACTGGTCGATGTTGATGACCTTGTCGACGAGCTCCGTACCCTCGATCGTCTTGTGGCGGCCGGGCACGGTCCGTGACCGGTACACCTTCTGCATGAGCGCGTGGTAGAGGATGTCGTTCACCAACGTCGACTTGCCGCTGCCGCTCACGCCCGTGATCGCGACGAAGCACCCGAGCGGGAAGTCGACGTCGATGTTCTGCAGGTTGTGCTCGCGCGCGTCCCGTACCGTCAGCCACGCCTCGCCCGGCTGGCGGCGCATCTCCGGGACCGGAATGGACCGCTCCCCCGCCAGGTACTGACCGGTGATCGACCGCGGCTCGGCGAGAACGTCGTCGAGCGTGCCGCGGGCGACGATCTCGCCACCGTGCTCCCCGGCACCTGGCCCGATGTCGACGATGGTGTCGGCCGATCGGATCGTCTCTTCGTCGTGCTCGACGACGATCACCGTGTTCCCGAGGTCACGAAGCCGCAGGAGGGTGTCGAGGAGCCGGTGGTTGTCGCGCTGGTGCAACCCGATCGACGGCTCGTCGAGCACGTACAGCACCCCGACCAGTCCGCTGCCGATTTGCGACGCCAGCCGGATGCGCTGCGCTTCGCCGCCGGCGAGCGTCGCCGACGACCGGTTCAACGACAAGTAGTTGAGCCCCACGTCGAGCAGGAAGCGGAGCCGCTCGTTGACTTCCTTCAACACTGCTTCGGCGATCATCAGGTCGCGCTCGGACAGCTCGAGCCCGCCGAGGAATTCCGCCGCCTTGGCGATCGACAACTGCCCGAGCTCGTAGATGTTCATCCCGCCGACCGTGACCGCCAGCGAGGCCGGCCGCAGCCGGGCGCCGTGACACACGGGGCACGGCACCTCACGCATGTAGCCCTCGATCTGCTCGCGCACCCGGTCGCTCTCCGCTTCGGAGTGGCGGCGTTCGAGCCACGGCACCACGCCCTCGAACTCTGTCGTGTACGAGCGCTGCCGCCCGTACCGGTTGCGGTACCGGACGTTGATCGCGCGCTTGCCCGAACCGTGGAGCACGGCTTGCTTGTCGCGCTTGCGGAGCTTGCGCCAAGGCGTGTCGACCGAAAAGCCGTACTCCTTCGCTACCGCGCCGAGCACCCGGTCGAAGTACTGGCTGCGGAACCCGGCCCACGGCGCGATTGCGCCCTCGGTGATGCTGAGGTCGTCGTCGGAGACGACCAGCTCCGGATCGACCTCGAAGCGGGTCCCGAGCCCGTCGCAACGCTCGCACGCGCCGTAGGGCGAATTGAACGAGAAGTTGCGCGGCGCGAGCTCCTCGAACGACAAGCCGCAACTGGCACAGGCCAGGTGCTCCGAGAAGGTGAGGACCTCGCGGTCCTCGTCGTGCTCTTCCTCGCCTTCCCGCGGGACGATCTCGACCTCGGCGACACCCTCGGCCAGGCGCAGCGCCGTCTCGAGCGAGTCGGTGAGCCGGCGTTCGATGCCCGCGCGCCGAACCAGCCGGTCGACGACCACCTCGATCGTGTGCTGCTCGTACCGGGCGAGTCGCTCCCGACTCGCCGCGTGACCGCCCGAGCCGCGCATGCTCGACAGCTCGTGCACCTCGCCGTCGATCCGCGCCCGGGTGAACCCCTGACCGGCGAGCTCGGTCAGCAGCCCCTCGTACTCGCCCTTCCGGCCCCGCACGACGGGCGCGAGCACCTGGAACCGCGTGCCGTCCGGCAGCTGGAGCACCCGGTCGACGATCTGTTGGGGCGTCTGCCGGGTAATGACCCGACCGCAGTTGGGACAATGGGGCAGGCCGATCCGGGCGTAGAGAAGCCGCAGATAGTCGTAGATCTCGGTGATCGTCCCGACGGTCGACCGCGGGTTCTTCGACGCCGACTTCTGGTCGATCGAGATCGCCGGCGACAGGCCCTCGATGAAGTCGACGTCGGGCTTGTCCATCTGGCCGAGGAACTGACGGGCGTACGCGGACAGCGACTCGACGTACCGGCGCTGCCCCTCGGCGTAGATCGTGTCGAACGCCAGCGAGGACTTCCCCGAGCCCGACAAGCCGGTGAAGACGATCAGGCGGTCCCGGGGCAGCTCGAGGTCGACGTTCTTGAGGTTGTGCTCTCGAGCCCCCCGGATCGTGATTGCATCCGCCACGACGTCAGTTTACCGGGACGGCCGTCCGAGCGAACGGATGTTCGGGGGCCCTTCCTATCGGCGCCGAAGCTCGTCCCGGATCTCGGTGAGCACCTCCACCTCGGTGGGCTTCTTCTCCCGGGTGAAGAGCCGGTCGGCCGCCCGGACGATGAAGAACAGCACCGTTCCGATGATCACGAAGTTGACGACGGCGGTGATGAACCTGCCGTAGGCGACCACTCCGTCGCCGACCTTGAAGGTCAGATCGTTGAAGTTCGGCTTGCCGAACAGGGCGCCGATCACCGGCATGATCACGTTGTTCACGAGAGATAGGACGACCGCGCCGAACGCGATGCCGATGATCACCGCCACCGCGAGGTCGATGACATTGCCGCGGAGCAGGAACTTCCTCAGATCCTGGAGCACTGCGCCCTCCTCGGTCGGCCGATCGTCGGCGCAGGTCTACCCGGTTCGGCGCCTCAGCTCACCTCGCGCAGCTCCCGCTTGAGCTCACCGATCTCGTCGCGCAGGCGGGCGGCCTCCTCGAAGCGGAGATCCTTCGCCGCGTCGTGCATCTCGTCCTGGAGGGTCTGGATGAGCTTGCCGACGTCGTCCGGCGCGACCCCCTCGAGATCGAAGACCGCCGAACGCTTGGGACCGCGCCCACGTCCCCGGCCCCGGCCTCGACCGACGCGTACGTCGTCGTCTTCTCCCTCACGGGCGCGCACCATCTCGAGGATGTCGACGACCTTCTTGCGGATCGTCTGGGGGTCGATCCCGTGCTCGGCGTTGAACTCGAGCTGCACCTTCCGCCGCCGGTTCGTCTCGGAGATGGCTCGGCGCATCGAGTCCGTCACCTGGTCGGCGTACATGACCACCTGACCGTCGACGTTGCGGGCGGCGCGCCCCATCGTCTGGATCAGCGACGTGTCGGAGCGCAGGAAGCCCTCCTTGTCGGCGTCGAGGATCGCAACCAGCGACACCTCGGGAAGGTCGAGGCCCTCACGCAGCAGGTTGATGCCGACGAGCACGTCGAACTCGCCGAGGCGCAGCGCCCGGAGAATCTCGACCCGTTCGAGCGTGTCGATCTCGCTGTGCAGGTACCGGACCCGAATGCCCAGCTCGATCAGGTAGTCGGTCAGGTCCTCGGACATCTTCTTCGTGAGCGTCGTGACGAGCACGCGCTGCTCGGCCTCGGCGCGGGCGTTGATCTCGGCGACGAGGTCGTCGATCTGGCCTTTGGTCGGCTTCACGATCACCTCGGGGTCGACGAGCCCGGTGGGCCGCACGATCTGCTCGACGACCTGCTTGGACTTCTCGAGCTCGTACTCGCCGGGTGTCGCCGACATGAAGACCACCTGGTTCACGTGCTCGATGAACTCGTTGAACCGCAGGGGCCGGTTGTCGAGCGCGGACGGGAGCCGGAAGCCGTGCTCGACGAGCGTCTCCTTGCGGGACCGGTCACCCTCGTACTGCCCGTGCAGCTGCGGGACCGTCACGTGCGACTCGTCGAGCACGCAGAGGAAGTCGTCGGGGAAGTAATCGAGCAGGGTGTACGGCATCTGGCCGGCCTCCCGGCCGTCGAGGAACCGCGAGTAGTTCTCGATCCCGGAGCAGGTGCCGATCTCGCGGAGCATCTCGAGGTCGTAGGTCGTACGCATCCGCAGGCGCTGCGCTTCCAGCAGCTTGCCCTTCGACTCGAACCACGCCAGCCGATCCTTGAGCTCGGCCTCGATGCCCTCGATCGCGCGCTCCATGTGGTCCTCGTCGGTGACGTAGTGCGACGCCGGGAACAGCACGAACCGATCGAGCTCCTCGACGATCTCGCCGGTGACGGCGTCGACGGAGTACATCCGCTCGATCTCGTCGCCGAAGAGCTGGATGCGCACGCCCCGTTCCTCGTAGGCGGGGAACACCTCGATCGAGTCCCCTCGCACCCGGAACTTGTTCCGGACGAAGCCCTCGTCGTTGCGCTCGTACTGGAGCTCGACGAGCCGGCGCAGGATCGCCCGCTGGTCGTGCTCCTCCCCCACGCCGAGCATGAGGCACTGCTGCTCGTACAGCTCGGGTGAGCCCAGGCCGTAGATCGCTGAGACCGACGCCACGATGATCACGTCCCTGCGGGACATGAGGGCGCTCGTGGCGGAGTGACGGAGCCGGTCGATCTCGTCGTTGATCGACGAGTCCTTCTCTATATACGTGTCGGACGACGGGACGTAGGCCTCGGGCTGGTAGTAGTCGTAATAGGAGACGAAGTACTCCACCCGGTTCTTGGGGAAGAACTCGCGGAACTCGCTCGCCAGCTGGGCGGCCAAGCTCTTGTTGGGGGCGAGGATGAGCGTGGGACGCTGGGCCCGGGCGATCGCGCCGGCGATCGTGAACGACTTCCCGGACCCGGTGATGCCGAGCAGCGTCTGGTACCGGTCGCCCCGCTCGACGCCGGTCGCGAGCGCCTCGATCGCCTCCGGCTGGTCACCGGCGGCCGTGAACGGGGAAACGAGCTCGAGGAGCGGCATTCGTCCGATGGTACCGGCGGCGTGTGACGGCCTCGCCGATGTCGGGGATAGCGTTCGTCACATTCTCGGCGTCGAGAAAGGGGGAGCCGCATGAGGCGTCGCTGAGCGCACGCCAGCCTCGCCCGGTCGGGCGAACGCAGCCGCTCCCTCTCGGGCGCGCGGCTGCCGTAACCACACGGAACCGCAGGAGGATCCATGGACTACGAATCTGCGCTCGCGCGCGTCATCGATGACGTCGTCGAGCCCGGCGCCGTCGCCGTCGACCGCGACGGGACCTACCCCCGAGCTCAGCTCGAGGCGCTCGGCGAGGCCGGCATCCTCGGGCTCGCCAGCTCGCCGGACGTCGGGGGCGGCGGTGCGGACCTCGGCGCGGCGGCCTCCGTCGTGGAGCAGCTCGCCCGCCACTGCGGGTCGACGGCGATGGTCGTGATGATGCATTACTCGGCGACGGCCGTCATCGAGGCGCACGGCCCGCAGGAGATCCGCGAGGCGATCGCCGCCGGTCGCCACGTGACGACGCTCGCGTTTTCGGAGACCGGGAGCCGGAGCCACTTCTGGGCCCCGGTCGGCACCGCGACCCGGCAGAACGGCGCCGTCCGCCTCGACGCCCAGAAGAGCTGGGTCACGGCCGCGGGTGAGGCCGACAGCTATGTCTGGTCGAGCCGACCCATGGCGGCGGCGGGCCCGATGACGCTGTGGATCGTCCCGTCGGACGCCCCCGGCCTCAACGTGCCGGCGCCGTTCGACGGTCTCGGGCTGCGCGGGAACGCTTCGAGCCCGGTGACGGCGGACGCCGTCGAGGTGCCGGCGGCGGCGATGCTCGGCGGTGACGGTGCGGGGCTCGACATCGCGTTGACGGTCGTTCTCCCGTGGTTCCTCGTGCTGAACGCGGCTGCGAGCATCGGCTTGATGCAGGCGGTGACGGACGAGGCGACGGCACACCTCACGCGCACCCAGCTCGTTCACCTCGGCCAGACACTCGCGCAGCAACCAGTCGGCCGGGCCCGCCTCGCTCAGATGCGCGTCGAGACCGATCAAGCCGCGGCGTTGCTGTCGCACGCGCTCGCAGCGATCGGGGCGGGCCGCGAGGACGCGCAGCTGCGCGTGCTCGAGGTCAAGGCGGCCGCCGGCGAAGCCGCGATCGACGTGACCGATCTCGCGATGCAGGTGTGCGGGGGCGCCGCGTTCCGCAAAGAGCTCGGCGTCGAGCGGCGGTTCCGCGACGCACGCGCCGCCCGGGTCATGGCACCTACGACCGACGCCCTGAACGACTTCATCGGCCGCGCGCTGTGCGGCCTGCCGTTGCTCGACGAGGCCCCGGCATGAGCGGCGACGCGCTCGTCATGGGCGCGGTCGCGTACGACCCCAAGGTGGTGACGATCTGGGATGGGTTCCGGTCCTGGCTCCGCGGCCGCGGGCTCGAATTCGACTACATCCTGTACTCGAACTACGAGCGCCAGGTCGAGGAGCTGCTCACCGGCCGCATCGTCGCGGCATGGAACTCGCCGCTGGCGTGGATCCGTGCTCAGCGCCTCGGCGCCGCTGCGGGGGTCCCGGTGCAGGCGTTGACGATGCGTGACAGCGACCGCGATCTCACGTCGGTCGTCGTCGTCCGAGCCGACTCGGGGATCGCCGGCGTCGCCGATCTCGCGGGCAAGGTTGTCGCGACCGGCGCGATCGACTCGCCGCAGTCGACGCTGATCCCGCTCTCGTACCTGAGAGCGGCGGGGCTCGAACCCGGCCGTGATGTCGACGTGCGGCGGTTCGACGTGGGCGTCGGGCTCCACGGTGATCACATCGGCGGCGAACGCGAGGCCGCCCGAGCCCTCGTCGCCGGCGAGGTCGACGCCGCGTGCATGATCGACGGCAACCACCTCGCGTTCGGCGCGGAAGGAACGCTGCCGGCCGGCACCACCGCCGTCATCGGGCAGACGGATCGGTTCGACCACTGCAACATGACCGTGCGCTCCGACAGCCCCCGAAACCCGATCGCCCGGTTCAACGAGTTGCTGCTCGGAATGTCGTACGGCGACGCCGAGGTCCGGCCGCTGCTCGACCTGGAAGGGTTGAAGGCGTGGGAAGAGGGACGAACGTCCGGCTACGCGCTACTCGACGCGGCGGTGTCGGAGACAGGCTTCTACGACCATGAAGGACACATTGGCGACGCCGACTATCGACCTTGAGGGGCTCGGATTCGATCGCGGCGCCGGTCTCCTGCTCGAGCGAGCCCTCGCGGGGCTCTCACCCGGGAACCGCCTCGAGGTCGTGGGTCGCGATCCGGCCCTGACCGTCGACCTCGCACCCTGGTGCCGGAGACGCGGCCACCGCCTCGAAGCCGGAAACGTCGTGGTGAAGGGCTCCGCCGCCGCCGACCGGTGGCTCGGTGCCACGCGAGCGGGCGCGCCCGGGCCCGGTGGCGTCGTCGAACGACCCGACCCCGCCTGGGGGCTGGCGGCCCGCGGCGCGCTCGTCGAGGCCGGAGCGAAGCCGTCCGGCTTCGACCTGGACGAGCGCGCCGTCGTGTGGGCCGACATCGCGCCGCGTCTCTACGCGCAAGCGGTGGCGAGCCAGTGGGATCCCGCGACCGAGATCGCCTGGGACGCCGCCGAGGAGCTGCCGCCCGAGATCGAGGCGGCGGTGGTCCAGGTCATGACCTATCTCGTCGAGAACGAGCAGGCGGCGCTGGTCGTGCCTGCTCGCTTCGTCGGCCGGGTTCACCCACATTTCCGTGAGGTCATGCAGCTCCTCGCCGTTCAGGTCGCCGACGAAGCGCGCCACGTCGAGGTCTTCGCACGGCGCGCCGCGCTCCGCGGCGGTCCGCTCGGCGTGTCGACGACGGGAGGTCGAGCGTCGCTGCAGACGCTCCTCGACGAGCCCGACTTCTCGCTGGCGTCGTTCCTGCTCTCCGTGCTCGGTGAGGGCACGTTCCTCAACCTCTTGTCGTTCATCGAGACCTATGCCCCCGACACGGTGACCCGCCAGGTCGCGCATCTCGCGCTCCAGGACGAAGCCCGCCACGTCGCGTTCGGCCTCGCGCACCTCGAGCACCGCGTCGAGATCGACCCCGGTCTGCTCGGACGGCTGCGCCTCGCGATCGAGCGTCGCCACGACGCGCTGGCGTCGACGGCAGGATTGAACCAGGACGTGTTCGACGCGCTCGTCGTGCTCGCTGCGGGCTCGTGGACGCCCGACGCGATCGCGACCGGTTATGAGCGGGTGCAGGCACTCACGGTCGACATGGACGACGGCCGCCGGCGCCGGCTCGCACGCCTCGGCTTCCCCGCCGACGAGTCGGCCGAGTTGTCCGCGCTACATACGCGCAACTTCATGTAGCGCCCGCCCGGTCCTGCTCCTCGCGGTGCCGGCGCTGGAGGTCGGCCCAGACCTCGTCGATCTGGCGCTCGAGGTCGGCGCGGTCTCGGGCGTTGTCGACGACGTGCGTGGCGATCTTGCGCCGCTCCTCGTCGCCGGCCTGCGCGGCCATGCGCGCTTCGGCGTCGGCGCGATCGACGCCCCGGGCCTCGAGCCGCTCCAGGCGGACGTCGCGAGGCGCCTCCACGACGATCACGGTCTGATAGGGGCGCTTACGAGCTTGCTCCGACTCGGCGAGGAGAGGGACGTCGAGCACGACGATGGCGTCGGTCGGCGCTTCGACCACGCGGCGCGAGAACTCGTCGTTGATGGCGGGATGCGTGATCGCCTCGAGGTCACGGCGCGCCTCGTCGTCACCGAATACGAGCTTCGCCAAGGCGCCGCGGTCGAGTCGCCCGTCGGCATCGAGGATGCCCTCTCCGAACCGCTCGACGAGCTTGTCCAGCGCGGGTTGCCCGGGGTCGACGACGGCTCGCGCCACCTGGTCGGCGTCGATGATGACCGCGCCCCGAGCGGCAAGCAGTTCGGCAACGGTGGACTTGCCGGCTCCGATCCCGCCGGTGAGCCCGACGAGGAGCAATTCAGCCGGTCTCGGCCGGCGGCACGTCGTCGCCGGTTGCCGTCGCCTCCGCCGGCGTCTCGGTCGAGGGCTCGCCTGCAGCCGGTGCGTCCGGTGAGGCCGCGGCTTCGCCTGCCGCGGCTTCGGCGCTCGCGGCCGCCTCGGTCTCCTCGGCCGTGGGACCGATGTACTGGCCCTGCTCGTCGAAGGCGTCTTCGCCGAAGTGCTCGCGGTACTCGGCCGCGACCTCGCCACCCTCGGCCGCTTGCTTGATCGACAGCGAGATGCGCCGCCGGTCGAGATCGATGTCGATGATCTTCACCCACAGCTCTTCGCCTGGGGTGACGACCTGCTCGGGCGCTTCGACGTGGTGCGCCGCCATCTCCGAGATGTGCACCAGTCCCTCGATGCCCTCGCCGACCTGCACGAACGCACCGAACGGCACGAGCTTGGTGACCTTCCCGTACACGAGCTCGCCGACCTGGTGGCCGTTCGCGAACTCCTGCCACGGATCCTGCTGCGTGGCTTTCAGTGACAGCGAGATGCGTTCGCGGTCGAGATCGACGTCGAGCACCTGCACCTCGACCTCGTCGCCGACCTGCACCACCGAGCTCGGGTGGTCGACGTGCTTCCAGCTCAGCTCGGAGACGTGCACCAGGCCGTCCATGCCGCCGAGGTCGACGAAAGCGCCGAAGTTCACGACGGACGAGACCACGCCCTTCCGGATCTCACCTGGCTTCAGGTTGGCGAGGAACTCGTCGCGCTGCTCGCGCTGCGTCTCCTCGAGGTACGCGCGCCGTGAGAGCACGACGTTGTTGCGGTTCTTGTCGAGCTCGATGATCTTGGCGTCGAGGTTCCGGCCGACGAACGGATGCAGGTCGCGCACCCGGCGCAGGTCGACAAGTGACGCGGGCAGGAAACCGCGGAGCCCGATGTCGAGGATCAGACCACCCTTGACCACCTCGATGACCGGCCCGGAGACGATGCCGTCCTTCTCCTTGACCGCCTCGATCGTCCCCCACGCGCGCTCGTACTGCGCGCGCTTCTTCGACAGGATCAGCCGGCCGTCCTTGTCCTCCTTCTGGAGGACGAGCGCCTCGAGCTCCTCGCCCAGATCGACGACCTCGTGGGGGTCGATGTCGTTGCGGATCGAGAGCTCGCGGGACGGGATGACACCCTCGGACTTGTAGCCGATGTCGAGCAGGACCTCGTCGCTGTCGATCTTGACGACCTTGCCGGACACGATGTCGCCGTCGTCGAACTCGACGATCGTGGCATCCACCGCATCCGAGAAGGATTGCGTCCCGAGGTCGTCGAGGACGACCGGACCGCCGTCGGGCGGGGACTCGGCGGTTGCTACGGCGCCCGCAGCGCCGGATGGCTGCGAGGCCGCAGCCGACTCACTCTGACTCGTCTCGGGCACGGGAGCGTTGTCGGTCGCTCCTGTGGCCTCCTGCTCGGACAACATTGCTCCTTGGAAACAGTGATCGCTCCCCCTGCCTGCCGGCGCACCTCGGGTGACGACGCGAGCGCGGGAAACCGGCCCCGGAGGACCGTTCACCAGGCTAACCCACGGTCAGGTGTGCCGCCGAGCCAGGAGCAGCAATTCGGGGTCGTCGAGCGTCGGCGACGCGGTTCCGTAGCGTCCCGGTGCGACGCCGTGCACGCCGACCGCATCGAGCCCGGCGCGCCCGGCAAGCAGCTGGAGCTCGCGCGCCGTGAAGCACGTCGTCCAGAGGTCGAACACCTCCTCCGCGCCGTCCTCGTTGCGGACGGTGGACCGCTCGTGGAGCACACCGGTGGCGGGGTCGAAGCTCTCCCCCTCCTCGAGGAAGCGGACGGCGAAGGCGGCGGAAAAAGCGGTGAGGGCGAGCCGGCCACCGGGACGGAGCGCGGCGGCGATGCGCTCGAAGGCCCGGGGCTCGTCGCGGCCACCGAGGAGCCCGAACCCTCCCTGGCAGAGGCAGACGACGGCGTCGAACTCGCCGTCGTACGCAAGGTCGCGGACGTCGCCGACCTCGAAGCGCGCCGGCAGCCCGTCCGCCTCGGCCGCGTCTCGGGCCAAGGTGATGAAGTCCTCCGACAGGTCGACGCCCACCACGTCGATCCCGCCTCGGGCGAGCGCGAGCGCATGGCGCCCCGGGCCGCACCCGACGTCGAGCACCCGTGCACCGCGCTCGAGCCCGAGCGCGTCGACGAGGAACGCGACGTCTTGCTCCGTTCCCTTCGTGAACGCGTTCCGCAGGTACGCCGGGCCCAGAAACCGAGCGATCCGGTTGAACCATGGACCCGTTGGCGTCAGGGGCGTCTCAGTCACGCAGCGAGGGTCCTTCCTCTCGCCTGTGCATGGACGAGTTGTCCGCACTCGGGCGCGTTGGTCGATTTGTTCGATCGGTGTGCGCGTCGCGAGTACGTCGGTACGGAAGGTTCACCGTGGTCTGGTCGTCCGGCCGCGCATAGCGTCCCGCCGGTGGGTATCCGCTGGTCGCCGGAGACCCAACCACCGAAGCTCACGTTGGGCGAATGGCTCTGCATCGTCCGCGCCCGGGCCGGCATCAGCCGCAAAGAGCTTGGCGCCGACCTTGGCGTTTCCGGTGCGCTCGTGTCCCAATGGGAAGCCGACGACAGCCTGCCGAACGTCGAGCAGTTCCGTGACATCACAGAGCTCTGCGCGGCTCACTGGCTTTGGGAAGCGGTCAAAGACGGGGACGTATGCATGGGACCGGAGGCGAAGGAGGTACGGGCCCGGCAACACACCTGAAGAGCAACCCTCATGGCGCGGCGTCGCATTGCGGTGAACACGCAGCCGCGATTCCATTGTCGCGAAGCGGAAGAGCAAAGCAGGCCGACATGGACAAGCTCGTGAGGCTATTTCACCATCCGCTGCCCAGGGTGCTGTTCTGGTTGACGATCATCTTGATCTTCGAAGCCCTGGACATCCCGTGGCGTTTACGGAAGCTGCGCGCCCGGCTCTCCTGACGCCGAACGCCGAGCGCGCTACTTGGCTTCGGCCCACGTGGGACCGAACCCGAGGTCGACGACGAGCGGGACCTTCAGGGTGCACACGGACTCCATGACCTCGCGCACGAGCGCCTCGACGCGTTCGCGTTCGTCGAGCGGCACCTCGAGCACCAGCTCGTCGTGGACGGTGAGGACCATGCGGGCGCGGAGACCGGCGTCGTCGAGCGCCTGATCGAGCTCGACCATCGCCAGTTTGAAGACGTCGGCGGCCGAGCCTTGCACCGGCGCGTTCTGCGCCATGCGCTCCCCCATCTGCCGGATGCGGAAGTTGTCGGACGACAGCTCGGTGATCTGACGGCGACGGCCGAAGATCGTCGTCGTGTAGCCGCGCTGTTTCGCCTCTCGCACCGTGCTGTCCATGAACTCCTTCACGTTCGGGAAGCTCGCGAAGTAGTTGTCGAGGATCTCGCGTGCTTCCTCGGTCGGGACGCCGAGGCGCTGGCCGAGCCCGTACGCCTCCATCCCGTACGCGAGGCCGAAGTTGACGACCTTCGCGAAGCGGCGCTGGAAGGGATCGACGTCTTTCTCGTCGACGCCGAAGACCATCGCCGCCGTCGTGGTGTGGATGTCGGCGCTGCGGGAGAACGCTTCGACCAGCCCGGGATCGTCCGTGAGATGCGCGAGCACCCGCAGTTCGATCTGCGAGTAGTCGGCCGTCAGCAGCCCGCAGCCTTCGTCGGCGATGAACGCACGCCGCATCTCCCGGCCGTCGGCTGTGCGCACGGGGACGTTCTGGAGGTTCGGGTTCTCGCTCGAGATGCGACCGGTCGTCGTGTCGGTCTGCTTGAAGGTGGCGTGGATGCGCCCGTCGTCGTGGATGAGCGGAGGCAATGCGTCGGCGTACGTGCTGCGGAGCTTCTCGACTTCGCGGTAGCGCAAGAGGTCTTCGATGATCGGGTGCTCGTCGACCATCTTCTGGAGCGAGTCGGCGTCGGTCGACGGGCCGGTCTTCGTCTTCTTCACCGGCGCCAAGCCGAGCTTCTCGAAGAGGACCTCGCGCAGCTGGGGCGTGGAGTTCACATTGAACTCCATCCCGGCGTGAGCCTGGATCTTCCCCACGAGGTCCTCGCAGCTCTGCGCGAGCTCGGCGCGCAGGCCCTCGAGGAACTGGCGGTCGACCTTGACGCCGGCGTCCTCCATCCGCGCCAGCACACGTACGAGCGGCCGCTCGACGCGCTCGTAGAGGTCGGTGAGCTCGCGTGCCTCCAGCGCCTCGGCGAGCGTTCCGGCGAGGCGGCGCACAGCCAGGGCGCGCCGTCCCGTCTCTTCGACGCGGGACTGGCCGTCGAGGTCGAGGTCGAGCGTGCCCTCCTCGGCGTCGGGTGAGCGCACCTCGAGCGACAGATACCGCAGCGCAAGGTCCTCGAGCAGGTACTTCCCCTCGGCGGGATCCAGCAGGTACGCCATCACCGCCGTGTCGTACCGCAGCGAGCGCACGTCGACGGGAAGGCCGTGCATCAGCTCCTTGGCGCGGTGGACGACCAGAGGCGGGCCGCCTTCACCGACGAGCGCGCCGAGTGCGTCGCTCACCTTCGCGTCGCGCAGCACGTCGCCGTCGATGTAGTCGGCGCGCCCGTCCTCGTTGCTGGCGGCGATGCCGAGCAGCGGGCTGCGGCCGGCGTCAGCTTCCCACCGGCCCTCGAGCACGTACGCGTCATCGACCGCGCCGAGGTCGCGCAACCGCGTAGCGGCCGCCGCCGCGTCCGGGACGATCGCGACGTCGGCGTCGAACGACTCTGCCTCGGGCTCGGAGGCCTCTTCGCCGACCGCCTCGAACAATCGGGGCAGGAGCGTTCGGAACTCGAGCTGGTCGAACAGCACTCGCACCTGCTCGCGATCCCACGAGCGCTGCCGGAGGTCGGCGGCCGAGAAGTCGACCTCCACGTCCGACCGCAGCCGCGACATCTCGCGGTTGAGGAACACGCGGTCGCGTGCCTCACCGAGGTTCTGCCGTTGCTTGGGCGGCAACTCGTCGACGTGCTCGTAGATGCCCTCGAGGTCGCCGTACGTCGAGACGAGCTTCGCCGCCGTCTTCTCGCCGATGCCGGGAACCCCGGGAAGGTTGTCGCTGGTGTCGCCGCGGAGCGCGGCATAGTCGGGATACTGCGCGGCGGTGACGCCACCGGTGCGCTCGACGATGCCGGCCTCGTCGTAGAGGACGTAGTCCGAGACGCCCCGCCGGTTGTACAGGACCTTGACGTGCGGGTCGTGGACGAGCTGGTAGGTGTCGCGGTCGCCGGTGACGATCACGGTGTCGATCCCCTCCCCCGCCGCCTGCTCGGCGAGGGTGGCGATGACGTCGTCGGCTTCGACCCCCTCGACCTCGACCGTGGGGATCGCGAGCGCTTCGAGCACCTCGTGGATCAACGGCAGCTGCGAGGAGAACACGTCCGGCGTCTCCTTGCGCCCCGCCTTGTACTCGGCGTCCATCTCGTCCCGGAACGTCGGCGCCCCGGTGTCGAAGGCGACGGCGATGTAGTCGGGCTTCTCGTCCCCGAGCATCTTGATCAGCATCGAGGTGAAGCCGTAGACGGCGTTCGTGATCGTCCCGGTGCGGGTCGCGAGGTCGGTGGGGAGGGCATAAAAGGCCCGGTACGCCAGCGAGTGACCGTCAAGAAGAAGGAGCTTTTTCATCTATCTCCTGTCGCCGTCGCAAGCTCCGGCTCTGCGGCTCGGTCGGCAGAGCCGCCGATGCCGCGTCTCGATCGTATGCCCGGGACTCCCCGCTCGACGCGGAGAGTCGCCGGCGCCGAGGCCGGGGACTCTCGTTCGTGGGCGCTTTGGCTGGTCAGAACGCAGCGTTGATCTGAGTCCACATGCTCGGAAACACGAAGAAGGCCAACCCGATGGCCACGAGCCCTACGGAGCCCCCGGCACGGCGGCCGGCGGTCGGCCCCGCGAAGGCGGCGACGACGAAGCAGGCAACGGCGATGATGTAGAAGATCGCTAGCTCTTTTGACGCGGGTTCGAACGCGGCGAGCAGCATTGAATCCTCCAGGTCCGGACGGCCGGGCTCGGCCGTCTCTGCTCGCTGGGTACCCGCGCCCTGCTGGCGGGAAACGGAATCGGGCGCGCGGTTCAGGGAGTGACTTCGCCGTCGACCACGCGACGCGCGACGTCGTGCACCTTGATCCGGTTGTGCATGGCCTGCTGTTGGAGGAACCGCCACGCTTCTTGTTCGGTCTTCCCGTGCTGGTCCATGAGGACGCCCTTGGCGCGGTCGATCGTCTTGCGTTCCTCGAGTCGCTCGGCGAGGTTGCCGACATCCCGCTCGAGGGACGCGAGCTCTGCATAGCGACCGAGCGCCATCTCGATGGCCGGGATGAGATCGCTCTTCTGGAACGGCTTGACCAGGTAGGCGAGGGCGCCGGCGTCGCGGGCTTGCTCGACCAGGTCACGCTGCGAGAAGGCGGTGAGCACGAGCACCGCGGCGAGACGCTCACTCGTGATGTGGCGCGCCGCGGTGAGCCCGTCCATGCCCGGCATCTTGATGTCGAGGATCACGAGGTCGGGCTGGTTCTGGCGCACGAGCTCGATGGCCTCGTCGCCACGCCCGGTCTCGCCCACGACCTCGTAGCCCTCCTCTTCGAGGAGCTCTTTCAGATCGAGACGGATGATCGCCTCGTCTTCCGCGATCACGACGCGTGTGGGATCCGGCACGGGCGCGCTCCGTGGTTCGGGAGTGGTCAGTGGGCGGAGAGCTCGGCCGCCATACGGTCGAGCAGCGCATCCTGCTCGCGCTCGAGCTCGGCGATCGACCCGGCGAGCGAGTCCCGGTGATGCGCGAGAGCGTCCGCATGGCGGCGGGCGTCGCGAGCCTCGACGTCGCCGAGCGGCGTCTCCGCCACGAGGGCGCGCAGGCGAGCTTCGTCGGCCTCGTCCTCGAGGAACGAAACCTGCTCGTCGGTGACTGCCAGCTCGGTCCGCAGACGCTTGAGCCGCTCGCTCACGTCGACGAGCCGTCGCTGGAGGATCGACTGGGACATGGGACCGGCAGTCTACGGCCTCGGGCCGCCAATCCCATGGGAAACCGGGCCACAATGGGAGTGTGGACGTCCCCAGCGCGATCTTCACGCCCGAGCACGACGAGCTGCGCGCCGCCGTGCGACGGTTCGTCGACAAGGAGTTGGCCCCGTCGGTCGACGAGTGGGAAGCAGCGGGATATTTCCCCGATTGGGTGTTCCGGCGTTGCGGCGAGCTCGGCTTCCTCGGGTTGCACTACCCCGAGCGCTGGGGCGGCGCCGGCGGCGACCTCGCCGCGGAGATCGTCTTCATCGAGGAGCTCTCGCACTGTGGGGCGGGCGCGATCCCGATGGCGATCTCGGTGCAGACCGACATGGCGACGCCGGCGCTGGCGGAGTTCGGCACCGACGAGCAGCGTGAGCGTTACCTGCGCCCCGCGATCGCGGGCGAGAAGATCGGCGCGATCACTGTCTCCGAGCCCGACGCCGGCTCGGACGTCGCCAACATCTCGACGCGCGCGGTGCGAGACGGCGAGACGTGGATCGTCAACGGCCGCAAGATGTTCATCACCAACGGCGCCCGCGCCGACTTCTTGACGCTCGTGGTCCAGACCGAGCCGGGCTCGGGGTACCGCGGCATCTCGTTGTTCCTCGTCGACACGGATCTGCCGGGTGTGTCGGTGTCCCGGACGCTGAAGAAGCTCGGGATGTGCTCGAGCGACACCGCCGAGATCGCGCTCGACGACGTGCCCGTTCCGCACGCGAACCTCATCGGCCTCGAGCCCGGCCAGGGGTTCTCGCAGCAGATGTGGCAGTTCCAGTACGAGCGGTTGGCGAGCGCCGCCGCGTGCGTCGGGCAAGCCGAGAAGATCCTCGGGGAGACCATCACCTACGCCCGGGAGCGGCGGGCATTCGGAAAGCCCATCGCCGACCATCAGGTGATCGCGCACATGCTCGCCGACGCCGCCACCGAGCTCGAAGCCGGGCGCGCGCTCCTCTACGCGACCGTGTGGCGGATCCAGCACGGTGAGTACCCGGTGGCGGAGATCTCGATGGCAAAGAAGTACTGCGCCCAGATGCAGAACCGCCTCGCCGACACGTGCCTGCAGGTGTACGGCGGCTACGGGTACATGGACGAGACGCCGGTGAGCCGGGCCTGGCGCGATGCCCGCCTCCAGCGCATCGGTGCCGGCACCGACCAGATCATGAACAACGTGATCGCCAAACGGCTCGGCATCAGCGCCGGCGACTGAGTGACGGACCTCCCACGAGCCGTTCGGATGCGTCAGTAATCTGACCGCAGGCCCGGGTGGCGCAATTGGCTGACGCGATGGACTCAAAATCCATTGTCCGAAAGGACGTGCGGGTTCGAGTCCCGCCCCGGGCACAGTTCACTCCGTCGGAAGCGGTTTGACCGTTCTGAAAAACGCGGTAGGTGGGTACCCCCTCGTTAGGATGCACGACTAGACGCGCGGAGCGGTGCGGAGTGGTGATGTACCTCGCCCTGGAAACCAATCAGTGGGTGGCCATCCTTGTCGGGGTCGCCTGTCTCGGAGCACTTGTCGTCATCGTGGTGGCGCCGTGGCGCCGGATCCGGTCGGAACCCCGGATCCCCGACGACGTCGAGTCGAGGATCCTGCTCGGTGAAGATCCGAAGGAGATCGCCCAGGAGGAGGACAAGGAGGAGGCCGAGGGACCATCGGGCCCCCGCGCCGAGGTCTTCGACCTCGACCCCGAGCGCCGCTCCTCGGCGTAGCTGCTACTCAGCGTTCGCGTTCGCGAGCGCGAAGAACAGCCGTGCTTCGCACGCCACCTTCCCGTCGACCGTTGCCCGTCCCCGGCCCCAGCCGCCCCGGGCGCTGAGGCGCTCGAGCTCGACTTCTGTCACCAACTCGTCGCCGGGACGCACGAGGCGGCGGAATCGCACCTTCTCCACCCCACCGAAGAGCGGCAGCTTGCCGGCGTAGCGTTCGTCGGCCAGCACGGCGACGGCACCCGCCTGTGCCAGCGCCTCGAGCTGCAGGACGCCGGGAAACACCGGGTTTCCGGGGAAGTGACCGGCGAGGAACGCCTCGTCGCCGGTCACTCGGTAGCGGCCTCGCACGGAGACGCCGGGCTCGAGGGCGTCCACGACGTCGACGAACCGGAACGGCGGCCGGTGCGGGAGCAGGGCGATGAGCGCGTCCGAATCGATCCCCACCGGCTCCGCGTCCTCAGGTCGCCTCCACGATCGACGAGACGTTACATGCCGTTTTCCTGAGCGCAACCTGAGCGTGTAACCCTGCGCCGGCACCGTTGGTCGGAGCCAACAACCACACGTTCGGGCGGAAGCGAGCTCGTGGGCATCGCCGTCATCTTCCCCGGTCAGGGGACTCAATCCGAAGGCATGGGCGCGCCGTGGCGCGACCACCCCGCGTGGGGCGTCGTCGACCGCGCCGAGGCCGCCCTGGGCGAGCCCCTCTCCTCTCTCGTCCTCGACGCCCCCACCGAGCAGCTGGCCCGAACCCGGGAGGCCCAGCTCGCCGTCCTGTTGACGTCGCTGGTGGCGTGGGAGGCCGTGCGCGAGCGCATCGAGGCGCCGATTGCGTTCGCCGGCCACTCCCTCGGGCAGGTCACGGCGCTCATCGCGTCGGGAGCGCTGCCGCTCGAGGAGGGTGTGCAGTTCGCAGCCCGGCGGGCGGAGCTCACGCAGGCGGCCGCCGACACCCATCCCGGCCGCATGGCTGCGCTGCTGGGCGCCTCGCTCGAACAGGCCGAAGAGGCGTGCCGGGCTGCGCCGGACGGGTGCTGGATCGCCAACGACAACGCCCCCGGCCAGGTCGTGATCGCCGGCACCCCGGACGGCGTCGATGAGGGGTCCGCCGCAGCCAAGGAGTTGGGGGTGAAGCGGGCCACGCCGTTGAACGTCGGCGGTGCTTTCCACACGCCGCTGATGCGTGACGCCGCCGAAGGCCTCGCGGCAGAGCTGCCGGCGGTCCCCCTGTCGCCGCCGGACGCTCCGGTCGTCTCGAACGGGGACGCCCAGCCGTACGACGACGCCGACGGCTGGCGCTCCCGCCTCGCCGTGCACGTCACGGATCCGGTCCGGTGGCGCACGTCGATGCAGACCATCGCCGGCATGGGGACGACACGGTGCCTCGAAGTTGGACACGGCTCGATGTTGGCGACCCTGGCGAAGCGGATCGTGCCCGATCTGCCCGTCCAGGGCGTGGCCACCCCCGCAGATCTACCCGCGCTCACGGAGGTTCGATGACCATGGAGTTGGCACTCGTGCACGGCGAGGGCCTGGCGGTGCCCGAACGGGTGATCGTGGCCCCCTCGGTCGGAGTGTTCCGTCCGCTGTTCGGCCACGACGTCGCGTGTGGTCAGAGTGTCGACGCCGGGCAGGCTGTAGGTGTGATCGAAGGGCCGGGAATCTCGACCCCCGTCCGCAGTCCCTTCCGGGGCATCCTCGCCGGTCTGCTCGCCGACGACGGCGAGCGTCTCCGTCAGGGCGAGCCCGTCGCCTGGCTGCGAGTCGCATAGCGGTGCGCGCCTGCGTCGGCGGCTGGGGAACGGCCGTTCCGGAAAAGCTCGTCACGAATGCCGAGATGGAGCAGCGCGTCGACACCACCGACGCGTGGATCGTCGAACGCACCGGCATTCGGGAGCGGCACGTCGCGGCGACGACGGACACGACCGCTTCGCTCGCCATCGACGCCGGCACGGCGGCCATCAAGAACGCCGGCATCCCACCCGACGCGGTCGACCTGCTCATCGTCGCCACCGCAAGCCCGGAGCAGCCGATCCCCCACACCGGTGCGTTCGTCGGCGAGGGACTCGGGCTTCGATGTGGCTCGTTCGACCTCGGCGCCGGGTGCGCCGGGTTCGTCTACATGCTTGTGGTCGGCTCGTCGCTTCTGACCACAGGCAACCTCGATCACGTGTTGATCGTCGGCGCCGAGATCCTGAGCCGCATCATCGACCCCGACGACCGGTCGACGTCCATCCTCTTCGGCGACGGCGCAGCCGCCGCCGTCCTCAGCCGCTCCCCCGACGACGGGCCCGGCGTCCTGGCGTGGGACCTCGGATGCGACGGCTCTGCGGCCGGGCTGCTCGAGATCCGCGCCGGCGGCAGCCGCATGCCGGCGACGGCCGAGACCATCGCCGCCGGCGAGCAGTACCTGAAGATGCAGGGCCAGGAAGTCTTCCGGCGAGCAGTGCGGGTCGTCGTCGAGTCGGCGCGCACGACGCTCGATCGCGCCGGGGTGGCAGCCTCGGACGTGGCCTGGTTCGTCCCGCACCAGGCGAACATCCGCATCATCGAATCTGCTTCGAGCCGCTTGGGGATCCCGGCGGAGCGCACGATCGTGAACATCGACCGCTACGGCAACACGTCGGCGGCGTCGATCCCGCTCGCGCTGGCGGAGGCCGCCGACGACGGGCGGCTCCGCGACGGCGACCTCGTGCTCATGTCGGGATTCGGCGCCGGCATGACTTGGGCCAGCGCTCTCCTGCAATGGGGCAAGCCGTGACGGACGCTCGGACCGCGTTCGTGACCGGCGGGTCCCGCGGGATCGGCCGCGCGTGCGCGGTCGCGCTCGCCGAAGCCGGTCACCGCGTCGCGTTCTGCTACTCGAGCGACGACGACGGCGCCAAGGCCACGCGCGCGGCCGTCGAGAAAGCCGGCGCCGACACGCTTGCAGTGCGAACCGATATACGGGTTCCGGCCGCAGTGGACAGCGCGTTCGGCGAGATCGAACACGCGCTCGGACCTGTCGAGCTGCTCGTGAACAACGCCGGCACGACAGCCGATGGTCTCGTCGCCCGCATGTCGGACGAGCAATGGCAAAGCGTCATCGACACGAACCTCACCGGCGCGTTCCACACGATTCGGCGCGCCGCGCCCAAGATGATGCGCGCGCGGTGGGGCCGCATCGTGAACATTTCATCGGTCAGTGCACACCGCGGCGGGCCGGGCCAGGCGAACTACGCCGCGGCGAAGGCCGGGCTCTTGGGGCTGACGCGGTCGGTCGCCCGGGAGCTCGCGCCGCGCAACGTCACCTGCAACGTCGTCGCACCGGGGCCTATCGTGACTTCGATGACCGAAGGCCTCTCCGACGAGTGGCAGGTCAAGGCGGAGGAAGCGGTGCCACTGGGTAGGTTCGGCAGGCCGGACGAGGTGAGCGCCGTGGTGGCGTTTCTCTGTTCGGACCCGGCCGGGTACGTCACCGGAGCTCTGGTCCCCGTCGACGGGGGCCTGGGGATGGGACACTGACCCCCCCCGACCATCCGTACACGACTGGAGGACTGGATGGAACGTGACGAAGCACTCAGCGTGCTGCGCGAGGTCGCAGTCGAGGTCCTGAGCGTCGAGCCCGACAGCGTCACCGAAGGCGCGCGCTTCAAGGAGGATCTCGACGCCGACAGCCTCGACCTCGTCGAGATGGTGATGGGCCTCGAGGAACGCTTCGACATCTCCGTGCCTGAGGAGGATCTCGAAGGCGTGACGACCGTCGGACAAGCCGTCGACCTCGTACTGAGCAAAGTCGGCGCCGAAGCATGAGCGACGTCGACCAGCGTGGTCGCCCGCGCGTCGTCGTGACCGGCGTCGGCGTCAAGACGCCGGCCGGCAACGACGTGGCATCGTTCTGGGAGCAGCTCTGCGCGGGTCGGGCGAGCGCGCGCAGGATCGAGAGCTTCGACCCGACCGACTTGTCGATCACGTTCGCGGGCGAGGTCCGCGACTTCGACGCGGTCGAGTACTTCGGTCCCAAGGAGGCGCGTCGCCAGGACCGGGTCACCCAACTCGGCTTCGGCGCCGCCGCCGACGCGCTCGGTAACGCCGGCGAGCTGGGCGCCGACCCGAGTCGCTGTGCCGTGATCATCGCTACCGGCGTCGGCGGACTGCACACCCTCGAGGAGAACGAGCGGCTCTACTTCGAGAAGGGCCCGTCACGCGTCAGCCCGTTCTTCGTTCCCATGATGATGCCTAACGCGACTGCAGGCGTCGTGGCGATGCAACTGGGGTGGACGGGACCCAACCTGTGCGTCGCGACCGCGTGCGCGGCCGGTGCACACGCCATCGGCGAGGGCGTGCGGCTGATCCGCGACGGCACCGCCGACGTTGTGATGGCCGGCGGAACTGAAGCAGCCGTGACGCCGCTCACGATCGCCGCGTTCGCACGCATGGGCGCGCTCAGTTCGCGCAACGACGCGCCCGAGCGCGCGTCGAGGCCGTTCGACGCCGACCGCGACGGCTTCGTCATCGGCGAAGGCGCCGGCTGTGTCGTGCTGGAGCCGCTGCAGCGGGCACGGGCGCGTGGTGCCACCATCTACGGCGAGGTCGCGGGGTACGGACGCAACGCCGACGCCTACCACATCACTGCACCGTCTCCCGGGGGCGCCGGCGCCGCCGTCTGCATGCAGCTCGCGCTCGAGGACGCCGGCATGGAGCCATCGGCGATCGGGCACGTGAACGCGCACGGCACCTCGACACCTCTGAACGACGCCGCCGAAGCCGAAGCCGTCCGCAAGGTCTTCGGCGACGCCCCACCCGTGGTCACCTCGACGAAGGGCGTGACCGGACACCTGATCGGTGCGGCGGGCGCAGTCGAGGCGGTCGCGGCGCTCCTCTCGGTGCGCGAGGGCATTGTCCCGCCGACCGCGAACCTCGAGCGCGTGGGTGACGACATCGAGCTCGACGTGGTGGCGGGTTCACCGCGCGAGATCGGCGTCAAGCCGGCGATCTCCAACTCGTTCGGGTTCGGCGGCCACAACGCGAGCCTCGTACTCACCGCCGCAGACTGATCGCAGCCTCGTGACCCCGCTGTTCTCGCCGACGCCGGCGGCGCCGGTGATGGCGCAGCGCAGCGACGCCGTCACCACCGCGCTCTCGGATCTGCACGGCCGGACCGTCAGCTGGTTCCGCCTCGACGGCGGCAAGCACCGTGGCGCGATCGGCGTTGCCGAGGGCTACGCCCTCGAGCGGGCGGTACGCCTCGGCGTCGAGCTCGGTGTCCCGATTGTCGGGGCGATCGCGACCTCGGGCGCCGACGTGGGCGAAGGTGTTGCGTCACTCCACGCCTGGGGTCGCGTGGCCCGAGCCCTGACGGACGCCTCCGGCGTCGTTCCGACCCTGCTTTCTGTCGTCGGGCCGTGCGTGTCGGGGCCCGCCCTCATGCTGGGGCTCGTCGACCAGGTCGTGATGACCGGCGACGCGTTCGCCTACGTCTCCGGTCCCGACACGGTCAGCGCGTTCACGGGCGTCCCAGTGAGCCGCGCCACGCTCGGCGGCGCGTCCGTCCACGAGCTGCGCAGCGGCGTCGCCGCCCTGATCGTCGACGACGACGCCGACGCGTTGGCTGCGATGGCGACGATCCTCGACTACCTGCCCGACCACCATCTCGACGACCCGCCGCGGGACCTCGCCGACGACCCCGTCGACCGCGATTCCGCACGGGCAGCGGCGGTCGTGCCCGACCGCCCGACGGCCTCCTACGACGTGCGCGACATCGTCGCCGACGTCGTCGACGACGGCAGCTTCTTCGAGCTGCATGCCCGCCACGCGCCGAATCTCGTCACCGGCCTCGCGCGTGTCGGCGGACGCCCCGTCGGAGTGGTCGCGAACCAGCCCAGTCAACGGGCGGGAACGCTCGACGTCACCGCCGCTCAGAAGGGCGCACGATTCGTGCAGTGGTGCGACGCGTTCAACGTGCCGCTGATGACCTTCGTCGACACGACCGGCTTCGAGCCCGGCACCGATCTCGAATGGCGGGGAATCATCCGTCACGGAGCGCAGCTCGTGCACGCCTACGCGGCCGCCACCGTGCCGCGGCTCTGCGTCGTGATCCGCAAGGCGTACGGGGGCGCATACATCGTGATGGACTCGAAGCCGCTCGGAAGCGACTGGTACTGCGCGTGGCCGGACACCGAGATCGCCGTCATGGGCGCGGCGCCGGCGGTGCAGATCCTGCACCGGAAGCGCCTCGCCGGCATCGCCGACGAACAGGCGCGCCGCGCCGAGCAACTCGCGCTCGAGCAGGAGTACAGCGAACGGTTCTCGAGCCCGCTGCCGGCGGCCGAGCGCGGGTACGTGGACGCGGTGATCGCGCCCGTCGATACGCGCCGGACGCTGGCGGCGGCGCTGGCGCGCCTCGCCACGAAGCAGGAGAGCCCCCCGTCCCGCCGGCACTCGAACTCGCCACTCTGAGGCAGAATCGGCGGATGCTCCTCGACGGACGGCGAATCCTCGTCACGGGCGTGCTCAACGACTCGTCGATCGCGTTCGGTGTCGCGAAGTTGGCCCAGGAAGAGGGCGCCGAGGTCGTGCTCACGTCGTTCGGACGGGTGATGAGCCTCACGCAACGGGCGGCCAAACGGCTGCCCTCACCGCCCGAGATCGTCGAGCTCGATGTCAGCAACTCGGAGGACATCGACGCGCTCGCGGGCCGCGTCGGCGGCCGCCTCGACGGCGTGCTCCACGCCATCGGGTTCGCTCCCGAATCGTGCCTGGGCGGAGGGTTCCTCACCGCGCCGTGGGAAGACGTCGCCGTCGCGCTCCAGGTTTCGGCGTACTCCCTGAAGGCGCTGGCCGTCGGCGCCCTTCCCCTGATGGGCGACGGCGGGTCGATCGTCGGACTCGACTTCGACAACACGCAGGCATGGCCCGTTTACGACTGGATGGGTGTCGCCAAGAGCGCGTTCGAGTCGACCGCCCGGTACCTGGCGCGCGATCTCGGTCCCAAGGGCATTCGGGTGAACCTCGTGTGCGCGGGGCCGATCCGCACGATCGCGGCGCGGAGCATTCCGGGGTTCGAGCAGTTCGAGTCGGTATGGGACGAGCGCGCACCGCTCGGCTGGAACATCAAGGACACAGAGCCGGTCGCCAAGGCCTGTGTCGCGTTACTCTCTGATCTCTTCCCGGCAACGACCGGCGAGATGCTGCACGTCGACGGAGGGTTTCACGCCATCGGCGCGTAGGGAGCGAGAAGGTAGGGCAGGATGAGACGAGTCGTGGCGATCGCCCTTCTCGGCGCGGGATCCGTGGTCGCGACCGCGCTGCCGGCTCTGGCGGGGCCGGATCAGGGAACGCTCATCATCAACGCGCACGACAAGGCCGGCGTCCCGCGCCACTTCCGATCGACGTCCGATCCTTCGGGGCTCGACGGCGACAAGAAGCTGGTGGTCGGGCTCGACAAGCTGCAAGCGTCCGGGAGCGGCCAGTTCTCCGCCAAGGGCTTCGATGCGGTCGTCAAGCGCGCCGGAGGTCGGCCGCTCGTGGTCCTCGATCTTCGGCAGGAGTCGCACGGCTTCGTCGGCGGTACACCGGTGAGCTGGTTCGGTGTCCGCAACGCGTCGAACAGCGGCAAGTCTGCGGACCAGATCAACCGCGACGAGTCCGAGTTGCTCGCCGGAGTCGCCGGTCAGACGACGGTGACGGTCAAGGAGGTCACCAGCAAGAGCACGGACCGTGCGATCACCGACTCGAAGGACGTGCAGCTCCCGGTGGAGTCGGTTCGGAACGAGGAGGACTTCGTTCACGGAGCCGGCGCGGCCTACACGCGCGTGTACGCCCAGGATTACCAGCCGTTCACGAACGACGAGATCGATCAGCTCGTCGCGTTCTGGCAGAACCGGCCGCCCGGCAGCTGGTTGCACGTCCACTGCGCCGCCGGCGACGGGCGCACCACCCAGGCGCTCGCCTTGTTCGACATGCTCGAGAACGCGGGCACTGTCACGCTGAAAAACATTGCCGCCCGTCAGCATCAGCTTGGCGGGAGCGACCTGTTTGCGGTCGACTCGAAGACCTCGTGGCGTCGGGATGCCGCCATCGCCCGAGCGACACTCCTCCGTCGCTTCTACGAGTACGCAAAGGAGCACCCGCGCGGCGAGGGTGAGACCTGGTCGAGCTGGGCGGCACGCACTTCGTAGCGCGTCAGGCTTCCAGCGCCTCGGTCACCTTGGGCACCGTGGCCTTCGGGCTGACCTTGTAGAAGACATCCGCGACTTTGCCCTTCTCGTCGACGACGAACGCGGAGCGGATGATTCCCATGAAGCTCCGCCCGTACAGAGTCTTCTTCCCCCAAGTCCCCCACGCCTGCGCCACCTTGTGGTTCTCGTCGGCGAGCAGCGGGAACCCGAGGTCGTACTTCTCGTCGAACTTCTTCTGCTTCTCCGGCGTGTCGGGGCTGATGCCCACCACCTTGGCCTTGAGCTTCTTCAGGTCGGGCTCGGCGTCACGGAGTGCGCACGATTGCGTGGTGCACCCGGGTGTGTCGGCTTTCGGGTAGAAGTAGACGACGAGCTTCTTGCCCCGAAAGTCCTTCAGCTTCACGGTCTTCCCGCGCTGGTCGCTCAGCGCGAAGTCGGGTGCTGCGTCACCGGGCTTCAACTTGGGCATGAACGCTCCTTGGAACGGTGGCCGAAGACGAAAGCCCTAGCATGCCGCACGTGCCTCGGCCCGTGATCGTCACCGTCGAGGCGTCACCGCCCGAGGTCGAGGAGGTCGCGCGCGAAACACTCGGGCTGCGACGCGATGACGACGGCACGCTCACCGGATCCTTGCCCGACTGGACCGATCCGAACGCCCGCGTCCGCGTCGAGATCGCATCGGAGGACACGGGACGGACAAGGGTCTCGATCGAGATCGAGGGCACGCCTCATGTGCCGTACTTCCAGTGGTTCTTCGGCCCGCTCCTGCGCCGGGGCGAGCGGCGCACGCTGCAGCACCGGGCCGAACTTCTCGCCGCAGAGATCGAGGGGCGGCCGAAGCCACCGCCGCCGAAGCGCTCGCCACTCCTCCCCCCGGTGCCGTTCCCCGCCCGGGCGACGGCGCTGCTGGCAACAGTGGCGGCCATCGCCGCGCTCGCGAACTTCGGCGGTGCGTTGTTCGGCCAGACCGCGGACTCGGTCACGAGGACGTTCGGCGAGTCGAACCGGGGGCTCGGGCTCGCGCTGGCGGTGTCGAGAGGAGGCGTGCTCGTCTCGCTCGTCGCGACCGCGCTCGCCGACCGGCACGGGCGACGGCGCCTGCTCCTGATCTGCTTCGCGGGTGTCGGCGTCACCAACGCGTTCTCGGCGATCGCGCCGACCTTCGTCGCGTTCACCGGCGCTCAGGTGCTGACCCGGGCGTTCGTGAACGCGACGTTGGTCGTCGCCGGAATCGCGGCGATCGAGGAGGCGCCCGACGGTGCACGTGCCTACGCGTTGTCGATGCTCGCGCTTGCGTACGGCGCCGGTTTCGCGATCGCCGTCGTGCTCCTGCCCATCTCGGACCTCGCACCTCAAGCCTGGCGCATCGTCTTCGCCATCAGCGCGTTGACGATCTTGTTGCTCCCGCGTCTCGCACGCAACCTCCACGAGACGAGTCGGTACGCGGATCTCGCGAACCGAACGAGGCGCCGTGGGCAGCTCCGCGAGGTGTTCGCGAGTGTCTACGGCTTCCGGTTCGTCCTGTTGGGCCTGGCCGCGTTCCTCACGAATTTCTTCAGCGCGCCGTCCGCACAGCTCACGAACCGGTTCCTCACCGACGAGCACGGCTACTCGAACACGCTGATCGCCGTGTTCCGCGGCGTGACCGCCGGACTGCCCGGGCTGATAGGAATCGTGATCGCGGCGCGCCTCGCAGAGACGCGGGGCCGCCGCCCCGTCGCGATCGTTGCCCTCGCCGCGGCCACCATCCTCCAGATGGCGTTCTTCCTCGGGGGTGGCCTCGTTCTCTGGGTCACGGCGACGTTCGCCATCATCGCCGCCAGCTGCGCCGCGATCGTCCTCGTCGCGTTCGATACCGAGCTCTTCCCGACCGAGGTGCGCGGTACGTCGAACGCGCTACTGCTCGTGTGCGCGGTGGTCGGGTCGGCCGCCGGGCTCCTCGTGGCGACGAATATCGACGACGTCCTCGGCGGGTTGGGGCCCGCCATCGCCGTCTGCGGCATCGCGCCGCTGCTCGCGGCGGTCTTTGTGCTCCCGTGGCTTCCGGAGCCCGCCGCTCGGACGCTCGACGAAGTCAGCCCGTCGGAGGTATGAAGCCCGATGCCCGAGGGCTCGCTTCCGGGATTCGAGACGTCGACCTTCACGCACGACGGCGTCAGCCGGCCGGTGTTCCGCGCCGGAACCGGACCGGCCGTGATCGTGATCCACGAAGTCCCCGGCCTGCATCCGGAGGCCATTGCGTTCGGCCGGCGAGTCATCGACGCCGGATTCACCGTCTATATGCCGTCGTTGTTCGGAACCCCCGGCAAGCCGTTCGGCTGGGCGTACACGATGCGGTCGCTCGCGGGCGCGTGTGTCGCACGCGAATTCGTCACGATGGCCACCGACCGGACGAGCCCGATCATCAGCTGGATGCGACGGCTGGCCGCCGACGCGCACGCCGATTGCGGTGGGCCCGGGGTCGGGGCCGTCGGCATGTGCTTCACCGGCGGGTTCGCGCTCGGGATGATGGTCGACGAAACGATGCTGGCGCCGGTCCTCAGTCAACCGTCGCTGCCGTTCTGCGTCGGGAAGCACCGCAAGGCGTCCGTGGGGATCAGTGATGCCGACTTCGAGCGGGTGAAGGACCGGGCCGCGCACGGCGCGTGCGTGCTCGGGGTCCGGTTCAGCGCCGACCCGGCGGTGCCTCCCGAGCGCTTCGAGACCCTGCGACGCGAGTTGGGGGACGCGTTCATCGCGGTCGAGATCGACTCGTCACGCGGGAACCCGCACGGCATCAAGCGACGGGCGCACTCGGTGCTCACGCTCGACCTCGTCGACGAGCCCGGTCATCCGACCCGAGCCGCGCTCCAGCAGGTCCTCGCGTTCCTGCAGCAGCGCCTGCTGGTACCGAGGTAGAAACCTCCCGCTGGTACCGGTGACCTCCGGTGGCGCGGGAGGTCGTATCAGGCATGACGTCGCTCGAGAACGCTGAAGTGTCCACCCGCCTCCCGGCCCAGGACCTCGAGCGGGCCCGTGCCTTCTACTCCCAGAAGCTCGGCCTCGAACCGCTCGAAGAACGCGAAGGCGGCCTTCGCTACCGGTGCGGGAACGGGTACTTCGCCCTGTTCCAGTCGGCCGGCCGTGCGGCCGGCGACCACACGCAGATGGCGTTCGAGGTCGAGGATCTCGAGTCAGTCGTCGCCGAGTTGCGGCGGCGCGGTGTGGTGTTCGAGGAGGTCGACGTGCCCGGTCTCCGCACCGTTGACGGCATCGCCCACATCGAAGGCAACTACCCGTCCAAGGGTGTCGGCGAGCGGGCGGGGTGGTTCCGCGACAGCGAAGGGAACCTGCTCGGCGTCGGCCAGCCCGTTCGCTGAGGTTGCGGCTCAGGTCACGGGAGAAAGACGCGCCTCACACACGACCGTGCCGTCTGCGCTGACGAGCACGACGGAACCGGTCGCATTGCCGGGCAGGACAGCAACGCCGCCCCACGAGCCGTGTGCGTCGCGGATGTTGACGTTGCCCAGTCGCTTCGCGGTCGACCCGGTGCGGAATTCGATTCCGTAGTGGCCCGACGGCACCCCGTAGTTGACGTTGACCACGACCGACGAGGGTCTGCCGTTCGAGACGAACACGTTCCCGACGTCGACTCCGTTGGCGCCCGTCATCCGTGCCGAACGCACGTCGCTCGCCGCGGCCACGATGCGGTTCGTGTCCTGGACGCTCTCGACGACGCGCACGCCGACGATGCTTACGATCGCGGCCGCGGCGGCGGCAGCCGCGACCATGACCGCAGCGCGACGACGCATTCGTCGCCTCGGCTCTCGCAGCGCCGCGAGCACACGTTGCTCGAATCCGGGCGGTGGCTCCGATTCGGGGGCGAGGAGCGTCAATGCGTCGGCGGCCTCGGCCAGTTCACCGACGAGTGAGCGGCACGGTCCGCACTCGCTGGCGTGCTGCAGCGCCTCGGCGCGTTCGGGACCGCCCACGATCCCCAACGCCAGCTCGGGTGCGAGCTCGCGGACGTCGGCGCAGATCGGCGCGCTCATCGATGCCGCCTCATTCGGCGCGCTCCTCGGTGAGCGCCGACCGGAGGCGCAGGAGCGCGGTGCGGATGCGGGTCTTGGCCGTACCCAGAGGGATACCCTCGGCTTCGCTCACCTCGCGGGCGGTGTGCCCGAGCAATCCGGCCATCACCAACGCCCGTCGCTGCTCGACCGGGAGCTGCGCCATCGCCGCGCTCAGGCGATCGGCGTCGTCGCGCAGCGCCGCCAGCTCGTCGGGCAGCCGTCCACCCGAGCTCAGGTTCATGGCCAGGATCGAGTCGGGATCGATGACGACCGGCCGGCGCACCCGCACCGCATCGATCGCGAGGTTGCGGGTGATCGTCAGGAGCCAGGTCGCCACCGTCCCCCGCCGGGGGTCGTAGGCGCCGGCGTGGCGCCAGGCCCGCACGAACGCCTCCTGGGAGATGTCCTCGGCGGCTCGCGGATCGCCCACGATCGTCACCGCCAGGCCGAACACACGACGCTGGAAGCGCTGGAGGAAGGCAGCGGCCGCGTCGGGGTCCCCCGTCGCCAGGCCCGCGAGCAGCGCGTCGTCGGAGACAGCCCACATAGTCAATACGCTCCGGCGTCCCGCCCGGATTGGGCGCCGCCGCTGCTCACGGTAGCCCTCGCCGACGCCGGCGTCCCGGCTAGGGCTTGCGGAACCCGTGCCCGAAGAACCCGCCCTTGGGCCGCGCGTGGGCGTGGAAGTGATCGGGGATGTTCCGCATGTTGTCGTCTACGTAGTGCTCGACGGTCAGCTGCTCGGCAGCGATGCGGCCGAGCTGATCGAGCATGTGCTCGAGGTCCGCCGTGGACGGCTCCCGCCCGTGCTCACGCCAGACCACCATCGGGACCGCGCAGATCTCGCACTCGGCGATCCAGCAGATGTCGTCCTCGTGGTACCACGGCGTGATCCGCGCGGCCTCGCACAGGTCGCAGTCCGGAGTCGACGGGTCGTCCACGTCCTTCACGGCGCGACCGCCATGTGCTCTTCGAACCACGCCAGCGTTCGGTTCCAGCCGTCCTTGGCGGCGGCCTCGTCGTGCGCGTCCCGCTGGTCGCAGTGAAAGCCGTGCTCGGCTTCTGGATACCGGACGATCTCCGTCGGGACAGGCGACGTCTTCAGTGCGTCGCGCAGCTGCTCGACGTCCTCGACCGGGATCGACTTGTCACGGTCGCCGAACAGCCCGAGCCAGGGAGTTTGGAGCTTCGAGACCTCGTCGACCAGAGGTGGGAACTGCGGGAACCGCTGCGTGACGATCCCGCCACCGTAGAAGCCGACGGCAGCTCCGAGGGGGCGGCGCAGTGCGATCAGGAAGGTGACGCGCCCGCCGAAGCAGAACCCGACCGTTCCGACCGACGCGTTCTCCCAACCGGAGGTCTGAAGGTGCTCGAGCGCGGCATCCACGTCGACGAGGATGCCGTCGTCGTCGAGATGCTCGTACAGCGGGATCACCTTGGAGAAGTCGGTGTACGGCGCGGTGCCGCCGCCGGCGCGGTGGAAGAAGTGCGGCGCGACCGCGTGATAGCCGCTGTCGGCGAACCGGCGAGTGACGTCCTCGATGTACGAGTTCACGCCGAACGCCTCCTGGACGACGATGACCGCACCGCGGGCGTCGCCGTCCGGTCGCGCTTCGTACAGCGGCATCGGTCCGTGCGCGGTGTCGAGCTCGATGGTTCGGGTGTCCACGGGTGCTCCTTAGTCTCGGGCGATGGCGTCGAGGGCGGCGCGCAGCTCGGCGACGAACCGGCCCGCCTCTTCCGGTCCCCCGCCGGTCAGCACCCGCCGCACGAGCGCGCTCCCGACTATGACACCGTCGGACGCCTTCGCTGCCGCCACGGCCTGCGCCGGCGACGAGATCCCGACACCGAGCAGGACGGGCACGTCGCCGGCCGCCTTACAGCGCCGGCCCATCTCGACCGCCTCACCGGCGAGGGTCGCTCGCTCACCGGTCACGCCCATCAGCGACACGCCGTATACGAAGCCGCGCGACCGGTCGCAGATGGCACGGAGGCGATCGTCGGGGGTCGTCGGCGCCGCGAGCAGCACAGTTTCGATGCCGGCGGCGTCGGCGGCGTCCCCCCAACCATCGAGCTCGTCCAGCGGCAGGTCGGGAACGATCGCGCCGTCGATCCCGGCGTCGGCGAGCTGGGCCGCGAACCGCTCGCTCCCCGCGTGGGCGACGACGTTGTAATACGTCATGACGACGAGCGGGATGCTCACGTCGAGCTGCGCGGCCTCGGCCACGATCTTCGCCGGAGTCGCGCCGAGGTCGAGCGCTCGTTGGGACGCCTCCTGGACCGTGCGCCCGTCCATCACCGGGTCGGAGAACGGGATCCCGATCTCGATGGCGTCCGCACCGGCGTCGGCGACCGCTCGCACGACGTCGAGCCAACCCGAGCCCAGACCGCCCGTGACGTACGGCGCAAGCAAAGCGCGTCCCGCGTCGCGTCGCTCGCGCAGGTGCGTCTCGAGCCTCACGCCAGCTGCTCGCCGGTGACGCGCTCGGCGACCTGAACCGCGTCCTTGTCGCCGCGGCCGGACATCGTCACGAGCACCGTCGCCCCCGCGGGGACGGACCGCCCGGCTTCACGCGCCAGCCACGCGACGGCGTGGGCGGGCTCCAGCGCCGGCACGATCCCCTCCGTGACCGACAGCAGCTCGAAGGCGGCGACCGCTTCGTCGTCGGTCGCGTAGGGATACTCGGCTCTGCCGGTCGCGGCCAGCTGCGCGTGCTCCGGTCCGACGCCCGGGTAGTCGAGCCCGGCGCTGATCGAGTGCGCCTCCCGGATCTGACCGTCTTCGTCCTGGAGGAACAGCGACCTCGCGCCGTGGAGGACGCCGGGAACGCCGCGGTTGACCGACGCGCCGTGCTTCCCGGTCTCGGGCCCGAGGCCTCCGGCTTCCACGCCGACCAGGCGCACGTGCGGGAGGTCGACGAACCCGGCGAATGTGCCGATGGCGTTGGACCCGCCACCGACGCACGCCGCGACGAAGTCGGGATCGGCCCCGTCGAGGATCTGCCGGCACTGTTCGCGCGCCTCGTCGCCGACGACCCGCTGGAACTCACGCACCATCCACGGGAAGGGATGCGGGCCGACCACCGAGCCGATGCAGTAGTGCGTCGTGTTGACGCTGGCGACCCAGTCGCGCAGCGTCTCGTTGATGGCGTCCTTGAGCGTCGAGCTCCCGGACTCGACCGGCACGACCTCGGCGCCGAGCAGCTTCATCCGAAAGACGTTCAGGGCTTGGCGCTCGATGTCGACCGCGCCCATGAACACCTTGCACTCGAGGCCGAAGAGGGCCGCGGCCGTCGCCGTGGCGACGCCGTGCTGCCCGGCACCCGTCTCTGCGATCACGCGCTTCTTCCCCATCCGCCGTGTGAGGAGCGCCTGTCCGAGCACGTTGTTGATCTTGTGGGAGCCCGTGTGCGTGAGGTCCTCGCGCTTGAGCAGCACGCGCACGCCGAGGCGCTCCGAGAGCCGCCGGCATTCGGTGACGGGGGTCGGCCGGCCGGCGTACGTCGTGAGCAGGTCGGCGTACTCGGCGCGGAACCCGTCGTCCGCCCACGCGGCGCGGAAGTCGCGCTCGAGGTCCTCCAGCGCCGGGACCAGCGTCTCCGGCACGAATCGCCCGCCGAACTCGCCGTACCGGCCGAGCCCTACGGGCTCGGGGCCGGGAGGATCGAGGCGGACGGGCTCGCCGCGAACGGGCGCTGTCATGGGCGGATTGTACGGGCCTACCAGCGGTTTCCCGGCCCCGTGTTCTCGGGGAGGCTCAACCGAGAAAGCGGACAGAGGAGGGGCGCCATGACGCGTTTCGACACCCCGCATCCTGCCGGCTTCACACAAGCCGAAGAGCTCGAGTTGACCGTGGCGGAGCGGATGCGCCGCCAGGAAGCCAGTGACCTACGCGATCTGGTTCGTATCGGCGACTTTCTCGCCCCCGAGACGCATCGTCAGGGAGGCGTCGACGAGGCAGCTTCGGCGGTCCGAGAATGGGCGGAGGACGACGTCGAGATGATCGCCGCGGCCGAGGACATGGCCCGGCATCAGCACCGGGACGACTCCGCCGAGATCTTTCACCGGGCGCGAGTCCTCGCTGCCTAGCCCCTTGGGTTCCGGCGATCGAAAGCCCGGAACAGCTCGACCCACTGGGCGACGCCGGTCGTGTGCGCGTCGGGTCTCGATCTGAAAGCCCGAGCGACGAACGCCTCGTATCTCGGGTTCACGGCGATCGGCAGCAGCGGCGGGTCCCGTCGGGTCACGACGAGGATGGCGGCGTCCACCGACGGCCGTGGCCGGAAGCACGTCGCCGGGAGCCGTCGGCCACGGCGGAACTCCCACCACGGTCCCCAACGGGCGCCGAGAAGGTCCGTGGGCGGACCGTCGGCTGCGCGGGCGCGGGCGCGTGCCACCTGCCACTGGAGGATGAGGTCGGCCCGCTGCAGCCCGCTCACGGGCGGATCGAGGAGCCGACGAAGCACGGCGCCGGTGACGCCGAAGGGGAGATTGGCGAGCACGCGATAGGGATTGGCCGGGAGTGGCGCGTCCCGCGCGTCGGCGCGCAACACCGTGACGTTGCGGACGGACGCGTAGCGTCGCGCCAGGATAGAGACGAGCTCGGGATCGAGCTCGACTGCCAGCACCTGAGCCGCGCGGCCCGCGAGCGCATCCGTGAGCGCGCCGCGACCCGCGCCGAGCTCGACGACGCGATCGTCGCCAGCGACGCCGGCGTCGGCGACGAGTTGCGAAGCGAGGCGCGCGCTACCGAGGAAGTGCTGGCCGAGCCGACTCCGCCTGGCGCGTCCGGACGGTACGTGCCCGGACACGGATGACCACGCCCATGGGGATCCCTCCGAGGTGAGCGCGCATTGGAGCAGACGGCGAAAGTCCGCGCACTCGATTTTCGGCGTGGTCGACCTCAGGCGATGTTCGTCAGAGATCGCACTTCGTCCGCGCTCAGTTGCAGCGCGGCGGCGGCGATGTTCTCCTCGAGGTGCGCCACCGAGCCGGTGCCGGGGATGGGCAGCATCGACGGCGAGCGGGCGAGCAGCCAGGCGAGCAGAACCTGATGGACGGTCGCACCCTGGCGAGCGGCGATGTCGCGCACCACGGAATGCGACTCGTGGTCCTGGATCGGTGCCCACGGTAGGAACGCCAGCTGCTCTTGCTCGCACGCCTCGAGCACCGGGTCCGAAGCGCGATCAGCGAGGTTGAAGCGGTTCTGCACCGACGCGATCGGCGTGAGGCGTTGCGCCTCGCGGAGCTGTTGGACCGTCACGTTGCTGAGCCCGATGTGCCGGATCTTTCCTTCCCGCTGGAGCTCGAGCAGCGCGCCGATCGACTCGCCGAACGGCACCGACGGGTCCGGCCGGTGGAACTGGTAGAGCGGGATCTGCTCGAGCCGCAGGCGCCGGAGGCTGCCGTCGCACGCCTCCTTCAGGTGATCGGGCCGGCCGTTGGCCGGCCACCGTCCGGGGCCGGGGCGCTCGAGACCTCCCTTCGTAGCGATGACCAGGTCCTCGGGATAGGGGGACAGCGCATCGGCGATGAGGTTCTCGCTCACCTCGGGACCGTACGAGTCGGCGGTGTCGATGAAGTTCACGTCGAGCTCGATGGCTCGGCGCAGCACCGCCTTGGCCTCGTCGACGTCGGGCGGCTGGCCCCAGATGCCGCGCCCGGTGATGCGCATCGCGCCGAACCCGAGGCGATTCACGGTGAGGTCGCCACCGATCGTGATGGTGCCGGCGGCAGCTGCGGTGGGAGTGTTGGAAGCGGCCATGGCCGCCACACTACGGCCGCCGCGCGAGCTCGCTCGACGCGTCGTCAGGCGCCTTCGGCTTGCCAGTCGTAGGGCTGGTGACCGATACCCCCGTTGGGGCTGCCGCGGTGCTCGAGCGCGGCGCTGGCCGCTCGCGCCGCCTGGATGAACCGCCGCAGCTTGCGCGGGTCCTTGCGGCCACTGCCGGGCGCGGTCTCGACGCCGGTCGAGACGTCGACACCCCAGGGCCGGACACGCCGGATCGCCTCGGCGACGTTGTCGGGCGTGAGCCCACCGGCGAGCAGGAGACGAACGCCGTCCAATGCGCCGCTGACTTCGCACCAGTCGAACACGCGGCCCGAGCCCGGGTTGGGCGCATCGAGGAGCACGACGTCCGCGGGACCCTCTGAAGCCATCGAGATCGCCGGGTCTCCGGCGGCGAAACCCTGGATGACGAGCGGAACGCGCTGGCGGACGTACACGACCTCGGCCGCCGACTCGCGACCGTGAAGCTGCGCGCCTTTGAGCCCCACCCTGTTGACGATCTCGGCCACGCGCTCGGGGCGCTCGTCGCGGAAGACGCCGAACGTGAGTACTTCGTCGTACGGCACGTGTTTCACGATGTCCGAGGCCTCGTCGACCGTGACCATGCGGGGACTGCCGGGGGCGAAGACGAAGCCGAGCGCGTCGGCGCCGAGCGCGATCGCGAGGAGCGCGTCCTTCTCCGTCGTGATGCCGCAGATCTTGACGAACATCGCCGGCCACCGCTCCGTCGTCGCTTTCGATGCCCCTCTATAGGTACCGCACCGGACCCGGGAGTTGGTGGACGGTCGACGTCGGCGGGGCTGCGACGGCGCCTAGGAATCGATGAGGCGGCCGTGCAGGTAGTCGTCGTACGCCGAGAGGTCGAGGAGTCCGTGGCCGCTGAAGTTGAACAGGATGACGCGCTCCTCGCCGGTCTCCTTGGCGGCGAGCGCTTCGTCGATGACGGCCCGGATGGCGTGGCCGGTTTCGGGAGCCGGGATCTTGCCCTCGGCGTTGGCGAACTGGATCGACGCTTCGAACGTCTTGCCCTGCGGGTAGGCGACCGCCTCCATGCGGCCGCTCCGCACGAGGCTCGACACGATCGGCGCGTCGCCGTGATAGCGAAGTCCGCCGGCATGGATGGGAGGCGGCACGAAATCGTGCCCGAGCGTGTACATCGCGAGCAGCGGCGTCATGCCCGCGGTGTCGCCGAAGTCGTAGTCGAAGGCGCCTTCGGTGAGCGTCGGGCACGACGACGGCTCGGCGGCGACGAGCCGCACGTCGTCGTCGGGGACGAACGGGAGCGCGATGCCGCTCAGGTTGGATCCGCCGCCGCAGCAGCCGATGACGACGTCGGGGCGCGCATCGCCCGCCAGTGCCAGCTGCTCCTTCGCTTCCAGCCCGATCACCGTCTGGTGCAGCAACACGTGGTTGAGCACCGATCCGAGTGAATAGTGCGAGTCGGCGCGACCCGCCGCATCGCGCACCGCGTCGCTGATCGCGAGCCCGAGCGACCCCGGGTGGTCGGGCTGGTCGACCGGCGACGGGACCACTTCGCCTCCCCACGTCTCCATGAGGATCTTGCGGTAGGGCTTCTGGTCGTACGACGCGCGGACCATGTACACCTTGCAGTCGATTCCGAACTGGGCGCACGCGTACGCCAGCGCGCTCCCCCACTGCCCGGCGCCCGTCTCGGTCGTGAGGCGGTGCACGCCCTCGGCCTTGTTGTAGAAGGCCTGGGCGACGGCAGTGTTGGGCTTGTGCGATCCCGCGGGCGAGATCGACTCGTCCTTGTAGTAGATGCGCGCCGGCGTGCCGAGCGCGGCCTCGAGCCGCTCGGCACGCACGAGCGGCGTCGGACGCCAGAGGCGGAGAATGTCGAGGACCTCGCCGGGGATGTCGATCCACTGGTCGGTCGACACCTCTTGGGCGATGAGCCCCATCGGGAAGAGCGGCGCGAGATCGTCGGGACCGACCGGCTCGCGAGTCGCAGGATGCAGGGGCGGCTGGAGTGGCTCCGGCATGACCGGCAGCACGTTGAACCACGCGGTCGGGATCTGCTCTTCCGACAGGACGATTCGAGTCACCGACTACCTCCTTGTCCGCACTGAATGCCGGCTCATTGCGTCGACGAGCTGGGTCGGGTCGTCGCTGCGCACGAGCGCCTCACCCACGAGGACTGCGTCGTACCCGGCTTCGGCCATGCGCTCAGCGTCCGCGGGTGCGCGGATCGCGCTCTCGGCAACGGCGGTGACCTCGCCGGGGATGCGACCGGCCAGCCGCTCGCTCAGACCCAGGTCCTCGCCGAACGTCCCGAGGTCACGGGCGTTCACGCCGACGATCGGAGCGCCGGCGGCGAGCGCACGGTCGAGCTCGGCATCGTCGTGCGCCTCGACCAGCGCCACGATGCCGACCTCCTCGGCAAGCTCGCGCAGGCCCGTCAGCAGACCGTCGTCGGTGAGTGCGGCCACGATGAGAAGGACGGCGTCGGCTCCGATCGCTACCGACTCGTACACCTGGGTCTCGTCGATGATGAAGTCCTTGCGGAGAGCCGGGATCTCGACCGCGGCGCGCGCCCCTTGCAGGTCGTCGACGGACCCGCCGAAGAACGGCCGGTCGGTCAGCACGGAGAGCGCGGCGGCGCCCCCCGTCTCGTACGCCTTCGCGACGACGGCCGGGTCGAGGCCGGACGCCAGGTCGCCTTTCGAGGGCGACCGTCGCTTGATCTCGGCGACCACGGCGAGGCGACCGTCGCCGCGGCGGAGCGCGCTCGCGAAGTCGCGCGCCGGCGGAGCATCGAGAGCGGCGCGCCGCAGCGTTCCGCGCGCCTCGGACTCCTGGAGCAGTGCGAGCTCGGCCCGTTTGGCGGCGAGGATCTCCTCCAGCACGCTCATGCGTTGGTGAGTGTACGGGGGCTTAGGATGCCGACCCATGGCGATCTTGTTTCCCGACGGCTTCCTATGGGGCACGGCGACGGCCGCGCACCAGGTCGAGGGCGGCAATTGGAACAACGACTGGTGGGCGTGGGAGCACACGCCGGGATCGGGTTGCGCCGAGCCCTCCGGCGACGCATGCGACCACTTCTGGCGGTACCCGCAGGACATCGCGCTGCTTGCCGACCTCGGCTTCGGCGCGTACCGGTTTTCGATCGAATGGTCGCGCATCGAGCCCGAGGACGGTGAGTTCTCGCGGAACGCGCTCGACCACTACCGCCGCATGATCGATTCGTGCCGTGACAACGGCGTCGAACCCGTCGTGACGTACCACCACTTCACGACCCCCCGGTGGGCCGCGTCGGACGGTGGGTGGGAGAACCCGAAGACCGCGGAACGGTTCGCGCGCTTCTGCGAGCGCGCGAGCGCCCACCTCGGTGACGGCGTCGGGATCCACTGCACGCTGAACGAGCCGAACGTCGTCGCCCTGATGGGCTTCTACCTCGGCGTCTTCCCGCCCGGCACGAGGGACGAAGCGGCGATGGGCAAGGCGACCGACAACCTGATCCAAGCGCACCGCCTCGCGTCCGACGCGATCAAGGCAGGGCCCGGCGACGCGCCCGTCGGCATGACGCTGTCGATGCACGAGTTCGCTGCCGAGCCCGGAGGGGATGCGCAGATGGCGCGGGCTCGGGATCGGATGGAAGACGTCTGGCTCGACGCGTGCCGCGGCGACGACTACGTCGGCGTCCAGACCTACACGCGTCTTCGGTTCGGTCCCGATGGGCTGCTCGGGCCGGCGGACGGCGTCCCCGCGCTCCAGATGGGCTACGAGTTCTGGCCCCGGGCGCTCGAGACCACGATCCGACGGGCGATCGAGGTCGCGGGGACGCCCGTCTACGTGACCGAAAACGGGATCGGCACGGCCGACGACGAGCAGCGCGTCCAGTACGTCACCGACGCGCTCGGTCGTGTCGGACGTTGCCTCGACGACGGTCTCGACGTGCGCGGCTACTTCTACTGGTCGCTGCTCGACAACTTCGAGTGGTCGCTCGGCTACCGGCCGACGTTCGGCCTCGTCGCGGTCGACCGTGAGACCCAGGCGCGCACCGTGAAGCCGAGCGCCCGCTGGCTGGGCGAGATCGCGCGGGCGAACCGCCTCGACTCCTGACGTTCCCATGATGCGTCTTTGAAGTGCGCATAGCGTGCGTCGGATACGCCTGTGTCCCGACGCGCCTACGGGTGAGAGAAATGGGACGATGGGTGCCGTGCAGGACCAGAAGGGGACCATCGTCGTCGTCGACGACGAGCCCAACATCGCCGACCTCGTCGACCTGTACCTCGCCCGCGAGGGCTTCCGCGTGCTCAAGATGGGTACCGGCGAGGCCGGGCTGCAGGCGGTCAAGGAACACCGGCCGCGCCTGGTCGTCCTCGACGTCGGCCTGCCCGACGTCGACGGGCTCGAGGTGTGCAAGCGCCTGCGCGCCACCTCGCAGATCCCGGTGATCTTCCTCACCGCCCGCGACAGCGAGGTCGATCGGGTGCTCGGCCTCGAGCTCGGCGGCGACGACTACCTCACGAAGCCGTTCTCCCCCGCCGAGCTGGTCGCCCGGGTGAAGGCCGTGCTGCGGCGCGTCGACGGAGGTCCCGCCGCCGAGGTCATGCAGTGCGGTGAAGTCGCCATCGACGCCGGCCGGCGCGAGGTGCGCGTCGCCGGCGACGCCGTCGAGTTCACCACGAAGGAGTTCGACCTGCTCCGGTACCTCGCCGAGCGTCCGGGGCTCGCGCTGTCCCGCCAGCAGATCCTGGACGGTGTGTGGGGCTACGACTGGTACGGCGACGCGCGCACCGTGGACGTGCACATCGCACAGGTGCGCAAGAAGCTCGGCGACGCCGTCGAGATCACGACCGTGCGCGGGGTCGGGTACCGGCTGGAGTCGTGACACCGAGCTCGGGGCAGCCGGCGCTCAAGCCTCCCGCGCGCCGTCTCGGCACTCGTCTCTTCGTCGCGATGCTCGCGATCGCCTTCGGCGTGCTCGTCCTCAGCGCTGCCGGCACGGCTGCGCTCTTCCGCCAGACCGCCACCGACTCCGCCCTGCACGACCTGCGAGACAAGGCGCCGACGGTGAGCGACGCCGTCCAGCGCCTCTCGGCGTTCCGTTCGCTCAACCCGACCGCCGGCCAGTCGGCCGCCCAACGCCGGCTCGGCCGGAATCTGCGGTCGATCGTCGCCAACACCCTGCGCGCCGGGGACGTGAGCGTCGTGCAGGTGACCCCGACGGGCGAGATCCAGGAGGGCATCGCCCCGCTCCTCGGGAACCAGGCCGCGCAGGCCGGCGTCACCGACCTGCCCGCGGGCCTCAGGCCCGGGGACCTCGATGCCCGGTCGCTCCTCGCCGGGAACGAGCAGAGCGGTCGGGTGGGACCGACCGCGTTCGTCGCCGCTCCGCTCGGCGTGGTGAACGGGAACACGCCGGTCGTCATCCTCACCCAACAAGTGGAGACGCAACCCCTCGGGCGGGCCGGCCCGTTCTTCCTCCTCGCCGGGGCGTTGGCGCTCGCCGTCGCCGGGATCGTCGCGTTCTTTCTCGCGCGGCGGCTGACGCGACCGCTCACGGCGATGGGGCAGACAGCAGACCGGATCGCGGCCGGCGACCTCTCGGCGCGCGTCGACCTCGGCAAGCACCCCGACGACGAGCTGGCGGGATTGGCGCGCGCCCTCGACGGCATGGCGGCGCAGCTCGAGGCGGCGCGGGGGCTCGAGCGCGGCTTCCTGCTCAGCGTCTCGCACGATCTGCGGACGCCGCTCACGTCGATCGGCGGGTACGCCGAGGCCATCGCCGATGGGGCGGTCGAGGGGCGCGACGCGCAGAAGCGCGCCGCCGAGGTCATCGGCGCCGAGGCCCGGCGGCTCGAGCGGCTGGTGGCCGACCTGCTCGACCTGGCCCGGCTCGACGCGCACGAGTTCTCGCTCACGCCGCGCCCGGTCGACGCCGCCGAAGTCGTCGGGGAGGCGGTCGAAGCGTTCCACCCTTCGGCCCGGGAGTTGGGTGTCACGCTCGCGGTCGACGGCCCGGCGACGGCTCCGGTCGACGCCGATCCCGAACGGCTTGGGCAGATCGTCGCCAACCTGGTCGAGAACGCCCTGAAGTACGCGGACGCACGCGTCACGGTCGGCGTGTCCGCGCAGAACGGGATGCTCGAGGTGCGGGTGGACGACGACGGGCCCGGCATCGACCCCGGCGACCTGCCCCACGTCTTCGAGCGGCTGTACACGTCGCGGACCGCTCCCGGACGCAAGGTCGGCACCGGCCTCGGCCTCGCCATCGTGCACGAGCTCTCGGCTGCGATGGGCGGCACTACCGACGTGCGCGCCCTCGACGGTCAGGGCACACGCTTCGTCGTGAGGATCCCCGCCGTCTCCTGATGCCCGCGTCGCGTTCGCGATGGGCTTCAGGAAAGCATCAGGCGCGGGCTCGGCGGCGGCCGGCGAGCGCGTACCAGACGTTGGCGGCGACGAACCAGGATGCGTTGATCGCGACTGCGCGGCGGTCGCCCTTGAGCGTCCAGCCGGCCACGATCGCCGCGACCGCGAGATCGTGCGCGACGAGCCATTTCAGGCGGCGCTCGCGCACGACGGGTACGAAGCGCAGGATCACCGCGATCGACACCGGATAGCCGAACACGAACAGCGCCGTCGCGGTCGCGTCTGTGCTCACGCGGTGACGGTCAGCTCCTCGACGACCGCCCGGCCCGTGCCTCCGTCCCAGCGCAGCTGGACCTCGGCGGGCGGATCGACTTCGTGGCGCACGTAGCCGAGAGCAGCGGCGGTCAGATCGGCGGGGCCGACGCTGCTCGTCACCGTCCCGACGACCTTGTCGCCGGACACGATCTCCGCGCCCCGCGGCGGACGGCCGTCCTCGATCGCCGTGAGCCGTCGGAGGTACTTGTTCACGCGGCCACGCGTGTCGATGCGGCACACGAGCTCCTGGCCGAGGAAGCAGCCCTTCGTGAACGAGACCGCGTCGCGCTCCAGGAAGGCCTCCTGCGGGATCGTCTTCTCGTCGAGGTCGTATCCCTGCCGAGGGACGCCCACCTCGATCCGCAGCGCCTCGTACGCGTCCGAGTTGCACGACGCCACGCCCGCGGTGGTCAACCGGTCAGCGGCGCTCGCCACGGTCGAAGGTGGACCGACGACGTCGAATCCGTCGTCGCCGGGCCATGGAGCGCGCACGACGGCCGCGTCGTCGAAGGGAACGTGCGCACGAGGCGCGGCCGGCAGCTCGACGCCGAGCGCGGAGGCGACGTCGACTGCGCCCGGGCCGCGCACCGCGAGCGAACCCCAGCTCCCCGTGCGGTCGGTCACGTCGCATTTCACGCGAATGCGGAACCGGTTCAGCGATGCCGCCAGCTGCTCCCCGAATCCGGGATCACAGTCCAACCACGCCTCGTCGCCCACCCGGAGCAGACGGAAGTCGACGTCGAGCTTGCCTTGCGGGGTGAGCAGCAGCGAGTGCACGCCGGCACCGTCGCCGACCGTGTCGAGGTCGGCCGACACCAGGCTCTGGAGATATGACCAGGCGTCCGGGCCGGTCACCAGCACGGCGCCGCGTTCGGAGGTGTCGACCACGCCCGCGGTCGTCCGGAGGGCTTCGAGCTCGTCCCGCAGGCTCATGGCATCCCGCTTTCGGTCTCCAGCGTGTCGAGCGACGCGAGACGTTGCGCCGCGGCCGCCGCAGTCAACAACGCCTTGGCCTTGTTGTGGCATTCCAGGTTCTCGTCGTCGGGATCCGAGTCGGCCACCACACCGGCCCCGGCCGCGACGCTCGCACGCCCGTCACGCCAGAGCATCGTGCGGATGGTGATGGCGGTGTCGAGGTTGCCGGAGAAGTCGAAGTAACCGACCACCCCGGCGTACGGACCGCGCTTCCTCGGCTCGAGCTCGTCGATGATCTCCATGGCACGCACCTTGGGCGCGCCGCTCACGGTCCCGGCCGGGAACGTCGCACGGAGCACGTCGACCGCGGTCTTCCCGTCGGCGAGGTCACCCGAGACCTGGCTCGTCATGTGCATCACGTGGGAGTAGCGCTCGAGGGTCATGAGCTCGTCGACGCGCTCGCTGCCGTACCGAACCACCCGTCCGACGTCGTTGCGGGCCAGGTCGACCAGCATGATGTGCTCGGCTCGCTCCTTCGGATCCTCGATCAGCTCGGCGGCCATGCGACGGTCGTGCTCGTCGGTCTTTCCCCGCCACCGCGTGCCCGCGATCGGACGGCTGATCACTCGACCGTCGACGAGCTTCACGAGCGCCTCGGGCGACGACCCGACGACAGTCGCCTCGGCGTGTGCAAGGAAGTACATGTACGGCGACGGGTTGATCTGCCGGAGCACGCGATACACCTCGAACGGATCGAAGTCGCCGTCCAGATCGAAGCGCTGCGCAAGAATGATCTCGAAGATGTCGCCCGCGAAGATGTACTCGCGCGCTGCTTCGACCGCGGCCTGGAACAGACCACCCGGCATCGTCGACGTGAACGACGGCAGCTCGTCCATCTGCTCCGGCGGCGGCGCCGACGGCACGTACGGGAGCGGCCGCGCGAGCTCGTCGACGCTCGCATCGAGTCGGGCTTGCGCCAGGTCGTACGCCACGCCGGCGTCCTCCGCGCTCGCGCCCGGTACGACGAACACGTTCTCGATGAGGAAGAGACGCTGCCGGAAGTGATCGAACGCGGTGACGTGACCGGTCAGCGAGAGGACGGCGTCGGGGTACCCGAGGTCGTCCGACGGGACGTCGGGCAAGCGCTCGATCTCACGCACGACGTCGTAGCCGAGGTAGCCGACCAGGCCGCCGTGGAAGGGCGGCAGGTCCGGCAGGGTCGGCGCCCGGTACCAGGCCAGGAGTGCTTCCAGGGTGGCGAGGATTCCCTCGTCGCGGGGCAAGCCGGGCGTGGCGGCATTCCCGGTGATCTCCACGTGTTGCCCACGCGCGACGAGCGTGAGAGCGGGGTCCCGCCCTATGAACGAGAACCGGCCCCAGTGCTCGCCGTGCTCGACCGACTCGAGCAGGAAGCCCTCGCGATCGCCGACGAGCTTGGCGAATGCCGACACTGGGGTCTCGAGGTCGGCCAGCACCTCGCGCCAGACGGGCACCACCGTGTAGTCGCGCGCCAGCGCGACGAACTCATCGCGTGTCGGCCCGCTCACAACTTGCCGGGCGCTGCCCCGCTCCCGAACGCGCGAAAGAAGCAGGTGCGCTCGCCGGTATGGCAGGCCCCGCGGCCCTCCTGCTCGACCACGAACAAGAGGGTGTCCATGTCGCAGTCGTAATACGCGGCGCGCACCCACTGCCGGTCGCCGGAGGTATCGCCCTTGCGCCAGTGCTCCTTGCGGCTCCGGCTCCAGAACCATGTGCGCCCCTCGTCGAGCGTGCGGCGAAGGGCTTCGGCGTCCATCCACGCGAGCATGAGCACGCGGCCCGTCCCCTCTTCCTGGACGATGGCGGGGACGAGCCCGTCGGCGTCGAAGGCGACGGCGGCGAGCTCCTCCTCGGCGGCCACGATCGGCGTTGCAGTCGGCATCGTTGAGCGAGCGTAGCCGTGGGCTTTGGCCGTTCCGGTCGCCTTTAGGATGACGCCAATGACACCGGAGGACATGAAGCTGGTCTGGACGTCGCACTGCACGTACGAGTTCGAGCTCCGTGACGTCCAAGGCGCGCTCAGTCCCCCTCACCGTCCCGCCTTCGCCGTGGACACCGCCACTCGCCTGCGGGACCTACCACCGTCGTGAGCGACACTCCCCCCGTCGCCCCGCGCCGCCCGGTCGTGCTGCGCGCGCACGGCGACGAGCGGGTCGACGACTGGTACTGGCTCCGCGACCGCGACGACCCCCAGGTGCGGGAGTACCTGGAGGCCGAGAACGCGTACACGCACGACGTGATGGCGCGAACCGAACCCCTGCAGCAGCAGTTGTTCGAGGAGATCAAGAGCCGGGTGCAGGAGACCGACGCGAGCGCGCCGGTCCGCAAGGGACCGTACGAGTACTTCAGCCGCACGATCGAAAGCCGGCAGTACGGGATCCAGTGCCGACGCCCCGCGGGCACACCGGGTCTGCCCGATCCGTTCGCCGCGCCGGGCACGCCTGCCGGCGAACAGGTGCTGCTCGACCAGAACGAGCTCGCCGCCGGGCACGACTACTTCGCGCTCGGGGGGTTCGCGATCAGTCCCGACCACACGCGCCTCGCGTACTCCGTTGACCTCACGGGGGGCGAGCGCTACGAGCTCCGCTTCCGCGACCTCACGACCGGCGACGACCTGCCCGACGTCGTCCCCGACGTGTACTACGGCTTGGCCTGGGCGAACGACGACCGCACGTGCTTCTACGTGCGACCCGACGACGCCATGCGCCCGTGGCAGGTCTGGCGTCACCGGCTCGGGACGCCCGCCGACGAGGACGAGCTCGTGTACCAGGAGGACGACGAGCGTTTCTATACGTCGGTCGGACGGACGCGCACGGGTCGCTACGTCATCGTCTCCCTCGGGTCGAAGATCACCAGCGAGGCGTGGTTCGTCGACGCCGACGATCCCGGGGGTGCGCCGCAGGTGGTGGCGCCGCGTCGCGACGGCGTCGAGTACGACGTCGAGCACCATCACTCCGCCGACCACGGAGACCGCTTCTTCGTCGTCACGAACGACGACGCCGCCGAGAACTTCAAGCTCATGGTCACCCCGGTCGACGAGCCGGGCCGCGAACACTGGCGGGAAGTCGTCCCGCACCGCGCCGACGTCCGACTCGAGGACGTGGACGCGTTCGCGGAGCACCTTGTGCTGTCGGAGCGGGCCGAGGGGCTCGAACGGATCGTCGTCCGACGCCTCGCCGACGACGACACCCACGTCGTCGCCATGCCCGACCCCGTGTACTCGGCCGGAGTCGGCGCCAACCCGGAGTTCGAGACCCGCGCCGTTCGGTTCGAATACACGTCGCTCGTCGCCCCGGTCTCCAGCTACGACTACGACCTCGAGGCCCGCGAGCGCACGCTCGTCAAGCGCCAGCCCGTCCCCGGCTACGACCCCGACGCCTACGAGTCGCACCGCCTCTGGGCCACGGCACCCGACGGCGTCCGCGTGCCCGTTTCGGTGGTCCATCGTCGCGGCCTCGCGCACGACGGCACCGCCCCGGCGGTCCTGTACGGCTACGGCTCGTACGAGATCTCGATCGACCCGTCGTTCTCGGCGGCGCGGGTGAGCCTCCTCGAGCGCGGTGTCGTGTTCGCGATCGCGCACATCCGCGGCGGCGGTGAGCTCGGCCGCCGTTGGTACGAGGACGGCAAGCTCGAGCACAAGCCCAACACCTTCACCGACTTCATCGCCTGCGCCGAGCACCTCATCGGCGAGGGATACGCCGCGCCCGACCGACTCGCGGCTCGGGGCGGCAGCGCGGGCGGGCTGCTGATGGGCGCGGTCGTGAACCTGAGGCCCGACCTGTTCCGCGCCGTGGTCGCCGAGGTGCCGTTCGTCGACTCCCTCACCACCATCCTCGACGAGACGCTTCCCCTGACCGTGACCGAGTGGGAGGAGTGGGGGAACCCGGTCGCCGACCCCGAGATCTACAAGGTCATGAAGTCGTACGCCCCGTACGACAACGTGGAGGCGAAGAATTACCCGGCGATGCTCGTCACGGGCGGGCTGAACGACCCGCGCGTCTCGTACTGGGAGCCGGCCAAGTGGGTGGCGAAGTTGCGGACGATGAAGACGGACGACCGCCCGCTGCTGCTCAAGACCGAGATGGGCGCGGGCCACGGCGGTCCGTCGGGCCGGTACGACGCCTGGCGTGACGAGGCCCTGGTCCTCGCCTTCCTCCTCGACCAGCTGGGCGTCGCCTAGCCGGGCATCGGCAGGATCGCGGCAAGCTGGCGGCTCTGCGCGAGCAGCACGCCGTCGCGGCTCCAGATCTCGCCGTCCTCCTCGAGGAAGCCCTCGGCGGCGACATTGGTGCGGAAGTCGGCGAGCACGTAGTCGTCGGGCTTCGCGTCCGGGAGCGGCAGCGACGAGCGGAAATGGATCGTGAGGTCGACGGTCGGGACGATGATCTGCGCCTCGACGCGACCGAAGACGGCGGGGATGACCGCGTCGGTGACGGCGGCGGCCACGAGCCCGTCCACCACCCTGCCTTCGGGGAGCCGGATCCACCGCGTGATCACCGCCTCTCCGGTGGCCTCGAGCGGAAACCCGCCGCGCACCATCCGGTTCTCCCACCGGAACGCGATGTCGGGCATGAAAGCGTCGTCCGGCGGCACGTCGATCTCCGGGCTTTCCTCGACCGGAGGCGCGGCGGGCGGCCGCAGATCGGAGAACTCGGGGCCCGGTCGAGCCTTCGAGAAGGCGCCCAACGCCAAGCCGATCAGCTTGCCGTCCTGGGTGAGCCGCGCCGAGCAGGACGTGAGCGACCGGCCGGCGCGCTCGACCGTCGTGGCAACCTCGAGGGCGCCTTCGGCCGGCGGCGCCACGTAGTGCACCGTGAGCGACCGCGGCGACCGCTCGGCATCGTCGACGGCCTCGGTGAGCGCCCGCAACACGATCGCGGCCAGGTATCCGCCGTTCGGGCCTCGGTGGACCCACCACGCGCGGTCGAGCCGGCTCTCGTAGCGCCCGTCACCGAGCGGCCTCACCGCGGTCTCGCGATCGAAGTCGAATGTCCGGGCCACGAAGGCGGCAGCCTACGCTGCGCGCATGCCCGAGCCGATGCGCTTGACGACCGCGGACGGCGTCACGCTCGAAGCTGAGCTCGCGCTGCCCGATGGTGCACCGCGCTGCGGCATGGCGCTCTGTCACCCGCATCCGCAGTACGGCGGCACGATGCGCTCGATCGTGATCAGTGCGCTGTTCGACGCCCTCCCGCCGCGCGGAGTCGCGTGCCTGCGCTTCAACTTCCGCGGCGTCGAAGGCAGCGAGGGCGAACATGACTTCGGCAACCTCGAGCGCGTCGACGCCGAGACCGCGGTGAGCGCTCTACGCGAACGTCTCTCGCCCGGAACGCCACTGATCCTGACCGGATGGTCGTTCGGCGCCGACATGGCCCTCTCGGTGCGAGACCCTCACGTCGACGCCTGGATGGCGATCGCGCCTCCCGTCGTGGTGGTGCACGACATCGACGGGCTCACCGGCGATCCCCGGCCCAAGCTGCTCGTGCTGGCCCAGCACGACGAGTACCGCGACCCCGCGGAGGTCACGGAGCTCGCCGAGCCCTGGGCCAACACCGACGTCCACGTCGTCGGAGGCGCGTCGCATTTCTTCGTCGGGCGCACCGACCGCCTCGTCGAGCTCGCGGCCGGCTACGTGGACGAGCTCGCGCCCGCGTCGACCGTCTGAGCTACATCTTCGCCAGGCCGATCACGTTCCCGTCGCGGTCGGCGAACATCGCGATCTCCGGGCCGTCGGGGACCTGCATAGGTGGCATGACGACCTTGGCGCCGAGCTTCTCCGCCTGGTCGAGCTTGGCCTGCACGTCGTCGACGTTCACGTAGAACGCGGTGTACGGCCCGCTGCCGTCGGGCGGCTTCGAAATGCCGCCGCCGATGCCCTCGCCCGCGCTGTCGGTGTCGACGATTCCGTAGTTCATCGGGTTCGAGGCGTCGATCTTCCAACCGAACAGGTCGGCGTAGAACTTGTTCGCGGCATCGGAGTCGTTCACGCCGATCTCGAAGTGGACCACCGGGTTACCCATGGATGCGCTCCTGTCTGTGGGGGGCTTCATTCTCTACATCGTTTCCCCGCTCCGCGGATTGCATCCAGGGGCCCGGTCCGGCGTCGTCGCTGCCGGTGGCCCGGACCTGCTCGGCGGGCACACGAGCCCCCCATCCCCTTACGGCGCCTAGCAAGGCGAGAAACCTGATAGCCCCTCTCAGATCCCCTAGCATGTGGGCGCCGCGGCGGAGGTTTCGCCCATCTTGGGGGGATGTGAGCGAAAACAAGCGGTTCACCTATCAGCCCGCCCTCGATGGGCTCCGCGCGTTCGCGGTTCTTTCCGTGTTCGCGTATCACCTCGACGCGGGATGGGCGCGCGGCGGATTCCTCGGCGTCGACACGTTCTTCGTCCTCTCCGGTTTCCTGATCACGTCGCTGCTCGTCGGCGAATGGGCGCGACACGGCGGCATCAGCTTCGCCGGGTTCTGGGCGCGGCGGGCGCGGCGCTTGCTCCCCGCGCTGCTGCTCGTGCTCCTCGCCGTCGCTGCTTTCGCAATCCTCTACGCGCCGGCCGAGCAGCTCGACCGCCTGCGCGGCGACGGCCTGGCCACGCTCTTCTACGGCGCGAACTGGCGGTTCATCTCGTCCGGTCAGTCGTACTTCGACCTGTTCACGGAAGCGTCGCCACTGCGACACATGTGGTCGCTCGCGATCGAAGAGCAGTTCTATCTCGTGTGGCCGCTCATCACGTTCGCGTGCCTGCGCGTCGCGCGTGGACGGCACTGGCTCCTGGGCCTCGTCTGCGGGGCCGGCGCGGGAGCCTCGATCGCGACGATGGCCGTGCTCTACGACCGGAGCGACCCGTCACGCGCGTACTACGGCACCGACAGCCGAGCGCACCTGCTGCTCATCGGGGCCGGCCTCGCCATCATCCTCGCCCGGTGGGCTCCTTCGCGCGGGGCACCGCGCGCGACCGTGAACGCACTCGGTTTGGCGGGCGCCGTCGCGTGCCTCGCGTTCTGGGCATTCGTCCCCGACACGGCGCCGTGGATGTACCGCGGCGGGTACGCGGTGTTCGGCGTCTGTGTCGCCGCCGTCATCACGTCGGCGGTGCAGCCCGGCCGGTTCGCGTTGCGATCGTTCCTCTCACTCCCCCCACTCGTGTGGATCGGGCGTATCTCGTACGGCCTGTACCTGTGGCACTGGCCCGTGATCGTCATTGCCTCGCCGGCGCGGACGGGTCTCGACGGGGCGCAGCTCACGGTCGTGCGCGTCGGAGTGACGTTCGCGCTCGCCACCGCCTCCTTCTACCTCGTCGAGCAGCCGATTCGGCGGGGGGTGCTGCGCGGACGGTGGGCGATGGCCGTGTCGCCGTCGGCGTTCGTCGCGACGGGGGTCGTTGTCCTGGTCGCCACCGCCGGCGCCGCGCCGCTGCCGAAGTACCTCCAGGGCGGCCCCAACCAGCTCACCTCGCGCGCCCAGCAGCTCCCGTCGCCCCAGAACCAACCGGCGCCGCCCCCCCAGGCTGTCGCCGCTCCCGCCGGTGCCCCGGCCACTCCGCCGCCGCGGCGCATCATGCTCGTCGGCGACTCGCTGGCCGAGAGCCTGCTCGACGCGCTCAAGGCCGCTGCCGCCGAGCAGGGTGCGGAGCTGTACCCGGCGTCCGTGCCGGGCTGCGGCATTCTCGGCGGCCAGCCCGTCGACCTCAGCGGCGCGCCGTTCAAGTGGTCGGCCACGTGCGAACGAGAGATCCCGAAGTACCAGACCACGCGCCTGGCGCAGATCCATCCGGACGTCGTGATCTGGCTGAGCGGTTGGGACCGCGACGACCGCCTCGTCGACGGCCAACGCGTCAGCATCAGCACGTTGTCGGGACGCGCGATGTTCTCCCAGCTCATCGACGAGTCGGCCACGCGCCTCACCTCGACCGGCGCCCGGTTGGTGATGATGACCGTCGCCCCGAGTGCTCCGAGCGACCTGGCGCCCGACCCGCCGCCTGACCCGACCTTCGAGCTCATGAACCGCCTGCTGCGCGAGTACGCACGCACACACACCGATCGGGTCTCGGTGGTCGACCTGGCCGGGATGCTGTGCCCGTCGGGCCGTCAACCGTGCCCGGAGCAAGTCTCCGGTGTGCAACCGCGGCACCGGGACGGGAACCACTTCGAGCCCGACGGCGCCGACTGGGTCGCTCACCAGCTCATGCCGCAGGTGATGGCGGCCACACCGGGGTCCGGGGTCGACGCGGCCACGGACGCGCAGACGACCGCGAACGCGTCAGTGGGCAAACACGCTTGACCTGCCGGGCCCGCGTGGTGCCGTCAGGCCTGTGCGCGCACCACGGCCTGCATCGGCGCGAGGCCGTGACGCTCGAGGAGTGACTGCCGGCGCTCGACGATCGCCTGCCATTCGGCGAACTCGTGGTCGTAGTGAGCTCGATCGCCGTCCTCGTAGGCGTGTTCGAGCTCGTCGAAGGCGGTGTCCTCGGCATCCAGGAGCTGCCGGTACCGCTGCAGGAACCCTTCGTCGACCACCCCGTTCGCCTCGGTCATGCGACCCCCTTCGCGCCATGCGGCGCCGGCCGACGCCGTCCTGGCCGACCGTACCCCGCCTCGGCCGCCGGGTCAGCTGACGGCGGCGAGTGCCTCGTCGACCCCGAACCGGCCCTCGTAGATCGCCCGGCCGACGATCGCGCCGGCCAGCGACCGGTCCCCCGCGCGCAGGCCGCGCAGCGCGACGAGGTCCTCGAGCGAGCCGACGCCACCGCTGGCGATCACCGGCAGGGTGGTCGTCTCCAGCACGGCGCCGAGCTGGCCGAGGTCGGGGCCGGTCATGGTGCCGTCGCGGCCGATCTCGGTGACGACGAGCGCCGATGCCCCGCTCGTCTCGAGGTGGCCGGCGACGTCGAGGAGGTCCTCGCCGGTCGAGTCGATCCAACCGCGCACGGCGACCTCGCGGCCCCGGGCGTCGAGCCCGACGGCAACCTTTCCGGGGTGCAGCGTCGCGAGCTCTCCCACGAGCTCCGGCCGCTCGATCGCACCCGTACCCACCACCACCCGCGCCGCGCCTGCCGCGAGGAGGTCGCCGCCGGCTGCGAGGCTCCGGACGCCTCCGCTGGCCTGCACCCGGCACGGGACCGCGGCACAGATCGCCTCGACGACGCCGAGGTTGACGCGCTCGCCGGTGCGGGCAGCGTCGAGGTCGACGACGTGGATCCACTGCGCGCCCGCGTCGGCGAAGACGTGCGCCACGCGCACCGCGTCGTCGCCGTAGACCGTCTCGGCGGCGAAATCGCCTCGATGCAGCCGCACGACCTGCCCGGCGCGCAGATCGATCGAGGGATACAGGTCGAAGGGCACCCGCCTACAGCGCGCCCTTCGTCGACGGGACGCCGGTGCCTTCGATCTTCACCGCGTCCCGCAGGCTGCGGGCTACGCCCTTGAACGACGCCTCGATGATGTGGTGGCCGTTCTTGCCCGAGAGCGAGCGCATGTGCAACGTGATCCCGGCCGCGAACGCGAAGGCGCGCCAGAACTCCTCCGCGAGCTGCGGATCGAATGTCCCGATCCACTCGGATCTCGGGTCGACCTCGTAGACGAGGAACGGCCGCCCGGACAGGTCCAGCGCGACCTGGACGAGCGCCTCGTCGAGTGGCACGACCGCGCTGGCGAATCGGCGCACGCCCGCTTTGTCGCCGAGCGCCTCCTTGAACGCCGTGCCGAGCACGATGCCGACGTCCTCGATCGTGTGGTGCGTGTCGATCTCCAGGTCGCCCTCTGCCTCGATGCGCAGGTCCCAGCCGCCGTGCTTCCCCAGCTGCTCGAGCATGTGGTCGAAGAACGGGATCCCCGTCGACGCGCTCGCGTGCCCCGCGCCGTCGACGTCGAGCGCGAGCTCGATCTTGGTCTCCTTCGTCTCGCGGTGCTGCTGCGACGACCGGCTCATGCGACCCTCACCTCTTCGACAGCCTCGCGCAGCGCGGCGAGGAAGGCGTCGTTCTCCTCGGGTGTGCCGACGGTGACCCGCAGACTCCCGGCCAATCGGGGCCAACCCGAGAAGTCACGCACGAGGACACCGCGGTCGACGAGCCGCTGCCAGAGCGCGTGCCCGTCGCCGTGGACGCGGAGCAGCACGAAGTTGGCTCCCGACGGGAACACGGTGATCCCGTCGACCTTCTCCAGCTCGGCTTGGAGCCGCTCGCGCTCGCGGATCAGGAGCGCGACGCGCTCGTCCATCTCGCCGCCGTACCGCAGAGCGAGCACACCGGCGAGCTGGGTCGGCGCCGCCAGGTGATAGGGCAGCACGACCTTCTCGAGCTCCTCGACCACCCACGGCGGCGCGACGCAGAAGCCGAGGCGGAGCGCCGCCATCGACCAGACCTTCGAGTACGTGCGCGCGACGACCAGCGGGCGCTCGTCGGCGACGAGCCAGATCGCGCTGCGCTCGGCGAACTCGCCGTACGCCTCGTCGACGACCACCAGTCCATCGGTCGAGTCGAGCAGCGCCTCGACGGTGTCCACCGGCTCGACGGTGCCGGTGGGGTTGTTGGGGCTGCACAGGAACACGAGCGCGGGCCGGTGCTCGGCGAGGAGCGCACGAGCGGCCCCGGGGTCGACGGTGAAGTCGGTGGTGCGCTCGCCCACGACCACCGTGGTACCGGTGATGCGGGCGATGTGCGAATGCAGCGCGTACGTCGGCTCGAACACCGCGGCCGTCCGCCCCGCCCCGCCGAACGTGAGGAGCAGCGTCTGGAGTACCTCGTTCGAGCCGTTGGCGCAGAACAGGCGGTCGACCGGT